>WAPN01000040.1 GCA_015520735.1 Desulfurococcales archaeon | reverse complement strand
TCTTTGAGGAGATGAAAGAGCAGATTAATAAAAACTAAGTTGAAGCTAGTCGTTCTTCTAGAACAATCAAGTAAATCATTATTCAAAATTATAATTTTATATAACATGTTCAGTACTCAAGACCTTCTTCATCGATTAGCCTCTGTTTTCCCGAGTTCATCATCCTCATTATTTCTTTTAGGTCTAGTGTGTATTTGTCTATTCTTTCTTCATAGTATTTTATTAGTTCCTCCTGTAGAGATGAGGGCAAGTTTTTGATTTTTTCTTTGAATCTCCGCTTATAGATCATCCTCTTGATCCAGAGTGTTGCCTTGAGCTCTATTAGTAATGTGGCGAGCTGCCATATTAGCCTGATAAGTATTCCTGCTGCTGATATCACTGCTTTTCCAGGCATCTTCTTAGGGTGTAGAGTCTTCTTTTCTCCCCGGTTTGTATCACTATTTGTTTTTCTTCGAGTATCCTCAGGCGTTCCCTGATGATCCTTCGGGATGCCTTGCCTCTCAGTTCTCTTACTCTCCTGGTTATTTCGGATATGGTTAGGGGCTCGCATGTCGACATAACCTCAACTATTGCTCTACTGATGGGATCCGGTAGCTTGATCTTTTTCATAATATCCATTACTATAGAGGCTGCCTCGAGGGATTTTGTGGCTGGCAGGGAGAAAGCGGATACTAGTTCTGCTGCTATCATTAATTCCGGGTCTCCAGTTGATCTCAGCATAGACTCTATCTGTTCTAGCTTATAGAGTATTGTCTCCACAAGTTTTTCAAGCCGTTCAAGCCTTTCCTCCCTACTAGTCGATGTCACTCGCGTTCCCTGCCAGCCATCACTAAAAAGATTAAACTATTAGTTTTCTTTTTCTTCCCCATGTTCTTCCTTTTCGCTTTCTTTCTTCTCCTCGCCTATGTTGAGGGTTATGCCGGGCTTTATCCCGCCTTGTTTACCCTTCTTGCTTCCGAATAATTTTATGCTTGACAATATCTTTCCGAGATCTGGTACTGCTTCAAGCCTTTTATGGAAGAACTCCATAGTCATTTTCTCCGCTAGCTCCTCCGGCACGCCTTTCTCGATTAACGAGTTATAGAACTTGGCCACTTCTTCCCCGAGCTTCTCTCCGTTAAGCGCCTCGAAGCTCACCATAAACAGTTCTTTGAGCTCTGTCTTGATCTGTTTTATGAAGCCTGCTATTGCATCGAAGATTTCTCTTAGTTCTTCGGCCTCTGAGCCCTCATTTCCAGGCTCAACACGTTTTTCTTCCGGACACACGTCTTATCACCATTACTATACATATGTTGTTCATGAATAACTATCTTTTTAATCACGTCTTGCCAGTTCGTGGCCAGAAAAACATGTTTTGAGGCGTGACAATATACTGGCTAGTGGGATGAGGAGCTCTGCCCTGGCCTGAGCCCCTACGAGCGGCTATGAAGGGGGAGGTAGCGCCCTGACCGTCCATTCCCTACCTAGTACTCCACGTACTCATGCACCACGACCTCTCTGTTTCCGTGAAGTCTTTCCATGTGCTCTGCTAAGTCTTTGCCACGCGGTATCCATGCACCTGTCCTCGCGGCATGATCCAATAGTTTCTCGAGAACCTTTATCCTAGCACCCCTACCAATACATTGTGGATGCATTGTTATCGATACGTAGCCAGTAACGCTCTCGGCGTACCTGATTTCTTCGAGCCACTGCTCCAGCAATTGCCGTGGAGTTAGGCTCCTATAGTATTCGAGGTATGGCCAATCGTCAAGCCTCCAGTCCACCGGGTACTCGTATAGAGAGCCTTCTCCATGCCTTAAGAGGTAGGGTACGTCGTCGTCCATCAAACTACTGTCATACCTGTATCCGTGTTTCAAAAGGACGCCGATAGTGTTCCTGCTCCACCTCCAGTATGGGCTTCTGAATCCTTGCGGTTTTTCACCGACAACACTTCTGAATATCTCATCGGTCCTTCTAAAGATCTCTTCCTCATCCTCGAGGCTCAGCTGATCAAGCCTCTCATGCAAGTAGCCATGAGCGGCGATCTCGTGTTCCATCGATAAAATGGCCTCAATTGCTGCAGGATATCTCTCAATAACCCATGATGGGGTGAAGAAGGTTACGTGGACGCCATATTTTTTGAGGAGATCGAGGATCTTGTATACTCCACGGTAAACAGAGAATCTCCCACGGCTGAGAGTGTTTGGATCGGCTCCCCTATGTATTTCGGCGGATTCCGCATCTAGGTCGAAGCTAATGAATAAAATATATCTGTATTCTTCAGGGGGTCTTATCAGAGGCAAGACCAGACACCATTCTGTTATCGTAGAATCACGAGCTACTAGATCCAATAACAATATATGTGTAGAAGACCTTGATAAAATCTTGTCCAATAAAGCCTCATGGCTGAGGGAACAGTATTGGTTATTGTGAGTATTACGCCCGAGATAGGGCTGGATCAACTCTACACTTATGCGGGCGGTTTAGGTGTTCTTGAAGGCGATAAATTCCTCCATGCGTCTAGGAAAGGCTACGATTACATTGTTTTAACGCTACTATATAGATATGGCTATGTGGACTACAAGTTCGACAGAGAAGAGATAGTACCGGAACCCCAGACACACCCCGTGCCCCCATATAAGATCTTGGTGCCAGAGGAAGAGTTTAGAATAACCTTGAAGAACGAGGAAGTCATCGTAAGGCCATGGATCTACCGTGTAAGAAATGCGAAAATAGTTTACTTCGAACCTGTATGTCCAATGTGGGCTAGATCCCTTGTTGACAGGGTATATATCGAGAAAAACGAGCAAGAACGATACTATAAGTATATTTTACTAGCCAAAGCCTCGGCGGAATACATTAGAGAAAAAATCGGGTTGAAGAATATAGACGTTATTGATATTCAGGAGGCGTATAGCGCTCTTATAGTCTTATCACTACCTGAATATGAGAACTATAGGTTCATAACGCATACGCCGGGCCCATGGGGACATCCATATTATCCGAGAAAATTGCTCGAGGAAGAATTCCAGGTGGATCTTAGTGGTAATGAGGACAGTATTATGTTGACAAGACTGGCCATGGATAAAGCCAAGAAAATATTTACTGTCTCCAAGAAACACCTAGAGATAACCAAGCAAATGTTTCCAGGTTATTCTGAAAAAATAAGTTATGTTACAAATGCTGTTGAAGAATCAAGGTGGATGCATCCAGCATTAAAGAGAATAATCAATGAAACACCTGTAGAACTTATCGATCCTGATACGCTCTGGAAAGCACATAAGGAGGCCAGAAACGATCTTGTGAAAATGATTAGACAATACAAGAATACAGTACGGATAACTGAGGATAAAATGATCGTAGTCTGGGCGAGACGTCTAACAAAATATAAGAGGCCATACTTCATCGCAAAATTTATCGAAGAATACAATTCGGAAGACGTATTTTTCGTGCTGGGTGGAAAGCCTCATCCCAACGATAAAGACGGTATTAGTTATGCTAGAACATTCAAAAAACTAATGGACAAGTACAACAACGTGATCTATGTACATGATTATGACATATTTAGGGCTAAGCTCATGCTTGCAGGAGGAGACCTACTGCTCTTCACGCCCTTCCCTGGCTGGGAGGCCTG
>WAPN01000039.1 GCA_015520735.1 Desulfurococcales archaeon | reverse complement strand
TAGCAGGAGTCTCCGTGGTATGGTTCTATAGGAAGAGAAAAGTAAACCTCATGATCCTGGAGAAATCGATCAGGATCCTCGAGAAGGTATATCAGCCATACGATAAGAAATACACAGTAATAGGGATCTATGTAGGCTACTCAGCATTATACAGGGTTTTAAAAAAAGCATTAAAAATGATAGAAGTAGTCACTATTCTCATTCCTCGTCAAAGCCTTCTATATCTTCCAATAGTTAAGCTCACGTCAAGATTTGACAAGGTATTCATAATCTATCACTATGACAAAGAAGCACATTTTCCAGGCGAGGCACACATTGTTAGGAAGGGATACTATAGATTTGGTATAAAAAGGGCTATACAAGGGATAGAGAAGATGCATGTAGAGAAGACTAAGATTGATGGAAAGACATATTATCTGATCTACAATAATCGTCAAGTACTTGATAAACTCCTTAAAATGGTAAGAACCCTTGAAAAACCTTCGCTAATACAACATGCTACTATTGTGCCAAGGCTCCATCGATTATACATTGCATCGCGCCTGGAAATAGACTACTTAGAAGACATTGTCTCAAAAACCTACTTATTTGCGCAGTCCATAGTTTAACCTGTTTTATTCTATAAATAATCATTGCTATTACACCTTATTTTGTACACTACTTCATTGTTATAGAATGATAATTATATGCAAAACTATACATACAAATATATACGGCTCAATACATAAAATATATAGGGTAGCGTCCCAATGACGCGCATAGTTCTAACGGCTGATAGAGCATTATTCACAGATTTTAATGGTGTTAGCGCTCTTGGGTTTGGATTATGTGTTCCATACAGGCTAATTCCTGATTTCATAGAGTATAGGGTGTTGGCTCCATCAATTGGTGTTGACCATGATTATAGGGCGCGTATCGCTCCGTATCCGCTCGCAAAGATTGAATCTTCGCTCCATATTGCGGGGTTTAAGCGAGAGGATGTATTGATAACTCCTCCGAGGTACCTTAGCAAAGTGGTTGACAAGGACACCGTTATTCTTGGTATACATGTGCTTGATCCACAGGGCCTTGCACCGGTATCATGGACCTTATCGGTGCTTCTTGGCGGCGGAAAGCCATGTACGCAATATGAGTTCGAGAAGCTTATGAAGGAAGTGCTAAGGCTAAAGAGCAAGTATAGGTTTAAGGTGATTGTAGGGGGACCTGGTGCTTGGCAGCTAAGGGGAAAGGAGGATCACTTTGGGATCGACGTTCTCTTCGAAGGCGAAGGAGAGTTAACATTTCCGTTAATCGCTAAGAGGATCATAGAGGGTAAGGATGTTCCTAGGAGGATTCATGGAGAGCAGGTCCCCCCTGAAGCCATACCGCCAATAATTACGCCATCAAGGAATGGAACTATCGAGATAACGAGGGGTTGTCCTAGAAGGTGCAGGTTCTGTAGTCCGACAATGAGGTATTTCAGATCCATACCTCTAGAAACAATTCTTAGAGAGATCAAAGTTAATCTCGAACGCGGAGTGAAGCATATTGGTTTTTCGACTGAGGATATAATGCTCTATGGAGCAAACGGTCTCCATTTCAGGCACGAGGCTATTGCAAGATTATTTTCTTCGGCACTAAGAATTGCTAAAAAGCATGGTGTCAATAGTATTGGCTTCAGTCATGTAACCCTATCCTCCGCACTAGCTATGAAGAAGACTGTGAAGTTCATAACTGAGATCAATGGCTACTCCGAGAGAAACCCCGCATTCCCACAGGTAGGTCTTGAAAGTGGTAGCCCTAGAATTGTTAGGGAATACTTCGGAGGGAAACCGTACCCGTGGCGGCCTGATGACTGGCCCTCAGTTGTCATTGAGGGCGCTAAACTCTTAAATGAACATTACTGGTATCCATGCCTAACGTATCTGATAGGATATCCTGATGCAAGACCAGATGACTATGTTAAGACCACTGAACTACTAGAGCGGTTGAAAGAGGAGAGGTTTATTGGATGGGTTTTTCCCCTCCTCCTAATCCCTATGGGTGGGACAATGATAGAGAAAAAAGCCAGGTTCAAGAAACTATATGATCTCTCAGATGAGGCAATAGAGTGTATTGTTACGGGCTGGGAGATGAGCCTAGATTTTGCACGGACAATATATCCAAGGCTACTTATGGATGTAAAAAATGTTTTGGCAAGAAAAATAATATTCGGTCTGATCAATAAGGCTCTATCATCAATAGGGTTCTGGATAGACGCGCTGAGAAAGAATAGAGAGCTGATCATAGAGAAAATCAGCCATGTAAACATTAGGACGCCCGTACGGCTAATAAAAACTATTGTCAAGACAACAATAATCCCAAATATCACTATGAAAAAGTAATGTCTTTCCCTTGTCTTCACAAACCCGTTGCTTTGAACTAATTATGTCGTGACAGCCTTAGCTAGTCCAGGTGGCGTATCTATTGGTCTACCTAGTTTTACGCCTATCCTGTATGCGAGTAGCTGTAGCGGGATGATGTTCGCTATTGGGGCCAAGTATTTGATTGTAGGCACTGTACGGACTATGTTCTCTCCTTCATCGTCCATAGATACGATGAGTAGGTTTGCATTTTTGCTCTTTATTTCTCTGACAACCTTATCGTATAGCTCGAGGGCCTGCTCCTCGTATGGCTTTATCAATATAACAGGAAATCCTGGCCTGACGAGCACCATTGGGCCATGCCTTAGCTCGCCCAACTGTATTCCCTCGCTGTGGAGTATTGCGGCTTCCTTCAGCTTAAGTGCTGCCTCCAGTGCTACCGGGTAATTTATACCGCTACTACTCACATAGATGTTATCCCAATTATTATGGGCATCAACGATCCTCGCGGCATCTCTATCGATTCTTGATAATTCGTGCTGTAGCCTCCTGGAGAGCTCCTCCATTTCCCCATAGATCATTCTGACATCGCCTTGGCCTATCTGGCCTGTATGTACTCCTGTATATGCTGCTAGGATCAATAGAGTCGCAATGGTTGATGTAAATGTCTTTGTTGCAGGTACAGCTATTTCGGGCCCGGCACTTATAGGTAGGTAGACGTTGCTTTCAAGCGTGAGCCTTGAGCCAACCATATTTGTTACCCCAACAACCACGGCCCCCCTCTGTTTTGCTAGCTTGATACTTCTTATAACATCGCTTGTTTCGCCGCTCTGACTCACGGCGATTATGACTGTGCCGGTCCCCACGTGTTCAAGGCCGTAGTATGGGAACTCAGCTGCACTGACTACTTCTAGATCGATCTTTGCCAGGTCGGCGAAATAGTAGAGCGAAACAAGGCCCGCATGAAGACTAGTTCCATTCGCGATTACATATGCGTTCTTAGCGCCCTGGATGATCATAGCGGCGAGTCTAAGATATTTGTCCATCAGGCCATTAATCGTTTGTCTTAATGCATGAGGTATCTCGTATATCTCCTTTAACATATAGTGAGGATAACCGGCCTTATCCCATAATCCTGCAGGATATTTAACCCTCTTTCTTATCAATTGCTTGACTTCTCCACCAGTAAGGATATCATACACTTTGAACTCGTCCTGACTAATTACTCCAGCCATATTATCTCCCAGCACAGCGGCTTCCGCAGCAAATCCGTGAAGGCTTGGAATATCGCTAGATATGAAGAATCCTCTCTGCCCAATACCTATTACGAGGGGCTGACCATGTGTTAACACATATAACCTGTTATCCCCTTGGAATAGTACAGCGAAAGCATATACACCGTCAACGGTTCTCCCTATACCAATAATATTTTCTATCTTCTTCTCCTTCCCCGAGACCGGCTCGAGAAGATGCGCGAGTACCTCCGCATCTGTCGTAGATGCAAATTTATGTCCTTCCCTGATAAGATCGTCTCGGATTACTTCATAATCCTTAATGATACCATCCACCACGATAGCTAGACTTTCCTTACAATCCTGTAGAGGATGTGTATTATTGTCCTTAGGCCATCCTCTACTGGCGTATCTTGTATGAGCGACCGCTACCTTGGAAGAGATCTCTGTTATTCCGATATCTCTCCATATTCTTTCTATATGTCCTGCTTTCTTCCTAACTATGAGTTTACCCTTATCGTCAAGATAAGCATAACCGGCTCCATCATAACCCCGATATATAAGTCTTCTGAGTCCTTCAAACAATACTTTACCTGGTAACTTGTCTTTGGAGACAAAACCAAAAATACCGCCCATTAGATACACCCTAATTATCACATCGGTGATATACTAGTATTTATTAGCTTGTTAAAAATATCGTTAAACTTTTTTACTCCCTTATTATTGCACTTTTACAATATGTATTTATATAAATCCCGTATGTCTGTATATTAAATATTTATCCATTATATAAATTATACAAACGAATAAATACATATATATAACATATACTAGATATTAGGCTGATAAAACTGACAGGTTAATATTGATCGAAATGGGATTTCTTAAAGTTAAATACTTATAAGAAAATTTTTATTATACTCGCGAGGATTTTCTATATTAAAATAATAACTTTAAGGAAATTGCGTGGAGTGACCTGCATTGATGGATCCCGTTAATACCGGAAATACTGCTTTTGTCCTATTATCTGCCGCATTAGTAATGATAATGACGCCTGGCCTAGGATTCTTCTACGGCGGACTTGTGGGTCGAAAGAATGCCTTGACAATACTGATGGAGTCCTTCTTCTCGCTAGGATGGGTTACAATACTATGGGTATTGTTCGGCTTCTCGCTATCTTTCGGGCCCGACGTAGCAGGAGTTATTGGTAGCGCAAAGTATTTCTTTATGAATCATATCTTCGAGACAACGAGGATGGCTGCGTTTCAAGGACCACTATATGCCTATGTTATGTTCCAGTTAATGTTCGCCATAATAACACCTGCACTGATAACAGGTGCTTTTGCTAACAAGATGAAGTTTACGGCATGGATAGCCTTCTTAACACTATGGTCGTTCTTAGTTTACTTCCCGGTTGCCCACTGGATATGGGGTGGAGGATTCCTGCAGAAATGGGGCGTTGAGGACTTCGCTGGAGGTATCGTCGTACACGCTACAGCAGGCTTTTCAGCATTAGCTACCGCGCTGTGGTTCGGCGTAAGTAAGGTTAAGAACAGACCTCATAACCTTATGTGGGTGGCTTTAGGAACTGCTCTGCTGTGGTTTGGATGGTTCGGCTTCAACGCAGGGAGTGCTCTACGTGCTGGCGGAGACGCCGCAATAGCTTTCACAAACACGCAGATCGCCGCGGCATTCGCCGCCGTAACATGGGTATTTCTAGACGTTGCGCGTGGAGGAAAGATATCAGCATCCGGATTCTGTACAGGGGCCATCGCTGGACTAGCAACTGTGACGCCGACAGCGGGCTATATCATGCCTCAGGCCGCAATGATAGTAGGTATTGTGGCTGCCCTAGTGTGCTATGCGGCAGTGATGTATAAGAACAAGAAGGGTTGGGACGATGTACTGGATGTCTGGGGTGTCCACGGCATAGGAGGCTATACGGGTATATTAATGCTGGGGCTATTCGGTACAAGCCAGGTCCTCGGAGAGAACGGCTTATTCTATGGCAACCCAGTGTTCTTCGTCAAGGAATGGGCTGCAGTGACATTCGTATCTGCATATAGCTTCGTGGTTACGTTGTTCATACTGTGGATAATATCGAGGTTTACGAGGGTCAAGGTTCCAGAGTCCGAGATGGAGTCAGGGCTGGATGAGATAGAGCTCGGTGAAGTAGCTTATCCACAATAGCGAATTAGTGTATTGATGGACCTATCTACGATTAACACATCATTTTTTCATTCTTTCATTATATTAGTATGGTTGTGATGCGAGGAAATGATTAAATTCTCGACATACCAGATAATCAATAGAAGATCGATGTATATAATGATGATTAGTCTTGAGCATGAAGAAGCTTATCCACTACATGGTTGAATATGGTAGAATGCTTATCTTGGCTGTTGATATAGTTATCATAACAGTTATGACTATACTCATATGCTTGACAACCGTGATTATTGTAAGGGATATTATAGGTGTATGGAATTATGAAGCGGTCAGTATAGGTGAGCTACAGATAACGGTTAACGATGTGTTCTTGCTCATAGTTTTCGCCGAGATTATCAGGAGCATTATAGTTGGTCGTCGTCAACCCGAGATGTATCTCGTCGCTATAGCGGAGGTAGGTTTTGTGATAAGCATTAGAGAAGTCATAGCTTCTGTCGTGAGGGGTAGTAAGATCGATATACTATATGCATCTGTTTCTAGCCTTATTCTGGCAATAGTATTGTTCCTCATGTACAGGTATGTATTACCCCAAAGGGGGAGCCTAAGGAAGACAAGTTCTACTCGTTCCTCGTAGCAATGATCTTTTTCCTCAGCAAAAACACGGTTATTGCACTGATAACAATAATCGCAGCCAGAACCGCGAAAGATTGTTGTCCAAGCCATTCTTGTCGGGGCGAAGAAGACGTTGTTGTTGATTGTGTTGTAGTTGTATTTAGTTTAGGTGGAGGAGCTATTGTTGGTGTCGGTGTTACGGTAGATGTAGTTGTTGTCATAGGTATGAACGATATGTTAAGTGCTACGATCATTGATTTGGGGGGGATCCCGTGAGAGAGCGTTGCGCTTATTTCTCTTCCCGGCAGACTGGAATTTGTTACGTAGACAACGATCTTTTTGAAGATGATCTTGGGGGCCGTGGATGTTCTGCCCGTGATATTGCCCATTACAAGATGTAGTGTTGTTAGTGGTGGTAAGTATACTAGATCGTACTTCCCTGTTTTTCCACCAATGTTATATAATAGAGTCTTGTTTTTGAGAATGAGAATATGTGCGGTGATATCTTCGCCGATACGGGCATCTCTTACGGGGCCATGCCAGTGATTTTGATCGCCAGCCATTACATATATTTCAGGGTTTTTCCCCGGTGCCTTGAGGATTATTAAGCCATAGGCATAGACACCATTATATGTCAGGTAGATCGATGCATAGCCGTAATTACCTATATCCTTGACCATGAATTCCACAGCTAACAAGGTATTGTTTCCAATGGTGCTCAGTCTTCTTGCCTCATGATAAAGCATACTATGTAGCGGAACGGTGGTCCAAGCCGCAAGGGCCAGTGTAAATACAAGCATGATCGCTACGATTATTCTCATTATTAAGTCGAACCACCTCCTTGGCCCTGGAAATATAGTGTATGAAATACGTTAATAACTAGTATCTATTTCTAAGATGGATATGATGGATATTGTGGATGATGAACGGGTAGGAGAGGTTAGATCATGGGGTCTATACATGAATGGCTAGTACCCGCTATACTCACACTAGTACTTTGGGGTTCCTGGGGCTATATGTTAAAATTTGCTGGAACTAGGCTTGATTGGAGAGAGGTATACTTCATTAGTAGTTTGGCCAGCTTTACTTTGGCATTAATGTTTTATTTGTACTCTAAAGGTTTTAGTCTAAGTCTAAACATCTACGCGTTATACGCAGCAATCGCCGGCCTTATGGGGGGACTCGGGTACTTGACCTTCATGATAGCTATTAGCAGGGGGAAAGCCTCGATAATAATTCCTCTAACAGCACTGTATCCAGCTATAACGGCTGTCCTCGCAGTGTTGTTCCTAGGAGAAAAGCTGAAGCCTACACAGCTTGTGGGAATAATGATGGCGCTTATAGCAGGTATACTCGTATCCCTTTAGGCGTCGCCGTTCCACGATGTAGCGGCTGCTACAGCATCTATTAGGAAATCCTTATGGTCAGAGTAGTCTTCCTCAATCAAGGAAGCATAAGCTGTCTCGACTATTTTCTCGTGTAGGTTCTCGTCAACATCAACTTCTAGTCCATTGACACTTACCTTTAGCTTAGCGCCTGGCTGGTAGACCTGTAGGATCCTGGGTTCTATGCCGTCTTTCCCGAGCTTAGATGCGGCCACCATGACAGCATTTAGCACTATCGCGTCAATGCTTGAGCCATAGGTTATTGTGATGTTTACGACTGCTTTTGGCATTCTGAGACCACCACTGATCTGATGACATGTTATAGGGATAAAAGAGCAGGGAAGGTATTATTACTTCATTGTTACCGGGAGATATAAGGCCTTATTACAGGGTTAACACGGTAGTCTCCCTATTATAAACTCGGGATAAGCCATTCGCTAGATAGGGAATGAATAGGAGAGGTGTGTTTAGGAGTATGGGAGTTCAAGCAGGAATTTATGACCGTGCCCGCGAGATTAGTAATTTCATCGTATTGAAATACGTGCACGAACTAGAAGAAATAATGGCTAGAGAAGCTAAGCTAGTTTCAAAACCGAGTCTTTCCCCCGAGGATACGGTCGAGCTGGCAGGTATTAGGGCTTTGAAGAAGATTATCGCAGAGGAGCTCGGCATACCGATCAAGGAGTTCAACCCAGAAGAGGAGAAGAGTGCACAATCAATACTGAGCATAATGGATGTGTTCAAAGACGAGGAAGTAGCGTTCGAGACCTAACCGTAGATAAACTCGGGCACCTGGGAAACCCCTCTTCATCCTAATCCTCTTAAACATTTTTCTGATATAGTTCCTTGACCAGCTCCTCGAACCCCTTACCAATATTCTATACAATTCTTTAAGGTAAATAATATATGTAAACAAGTATTATCAAAACCTTCTTAGACGTACAATAGCGTGGATGATAGGCGTTGCCAACCGTCATCGAGGCTAAGGATCTATACAAGACCTATACCGAGAAACGAGGCCTAATCCATAGAAAAGTGAAGAGGGTAGAGGCGCTTAAAGGCGTAAGTTTCAAGGTGGAAAAGGGCACTGTGTTCGGTCTACTAGGGCCAAACGGTGCGGGGAAGACAACGACCGTCAAAATACTAAGCACCCTACTCATACCTGACAAGGGAAGAGCTTGGATAATGGGTTACGATGTTCTAGAGGAACCGGAGAAAGTGAGAGAAATAATAGGTGTTTCTTTAAGTGTTGAGCGTGGATTCTTCTGGAAACTTACAGGCTATGAAAACCTAAAATACTTCGGGATGCTGCGGGGCCTTAGTGGCCGAGAGCTGGACAAGAGGATAAGGGAGCTCATGGATCTTCTGGGCCTACTAGAGCTTGGAGCCGACACGAAGTTCTATGAAGACTTCAGCCTGGGTATGAAGGCCAGGCTAAGTCTTGCACGGGCCCTCATACATGATCCTCCTATACTAATATTAGATGAGCCAACCCTCGGCCTCGACCCTGCGAGCTCGAGACATATAAGGAATCTGATCGTCCAACTAGCGCATGAGGAGGGAAAGACAGTCCTTATTACAAGCCATAACATGTGGGAGGTAGAGGTCATATGCGACTATGTGGCGATAATCAATAAGGGAAGAATAATAGCAATGGGCACGGTACCTGAGCTGAAGAGAATGGTCAGCAGAGAAATACCTATCGAGATAACAAGTTATGCAGGAAAACTTGTCTCGGAGGACGATCTCGAGAAGATCGTAAAAGATGCTCTCGGCATCGAACGTGTAGCCGTCAAGATGGATAAGCAGGGAGAAGTAAGGATCAGGATATTGGTTGAGAACGGTATGGAGGACAATGTGGTTAACAAGGCGCTCGAAATTCTTAGAGCGAGAGGACTCAGAATCCTCGAGGCAAGGGTCATGGAGCCGAGCTTAGAGGATGTATTTATCAAGCTGACAAGCGGTGCTAGGTCTTGAGTGAGCTAAGATACGCTAGGATGATAGTGAAGGCAGAGTTCTACGCGTATATGTGTTGGCTGAAGAACAACAAGTTATTCGCATTTATGACTCTCGCCTGGCCTTATCTTATGGCGGCTTTCATACTTGGCTTGGGCACTGCTCTGGGGAGTCTTTCTGTTTTTGCATCGAAGGTGGGTGTAGGAGACCCGATATTTTACATCGTCTTGGCGAGCGGGGTACTTGTTTCGAGTATTAACGTAGTAGATTATTCTGCGTGGACACTCCTCGATCTGAAGTGGTTGGGAGTGCTTCCATATATCATGGCTTCCCCTCCAGGCCTTAGGCGTGTAACAATGTATGGTTTGATTATACCGGCAATGATAAGTAGTGCGATAAGCCTGACGGCCGTCGCACCCGTCGCTGTGTTCACTGAGGGATCACTAGGACTCGTCAAGGTTGTCGTGGTTCTTGGTCTGGTTTATCTCGCTACGATACCTCTAATCGGGATAGCTGTGATCGCGGGGAGCCTCTCGTTGATATTCAAGGAGGAGAGCTTCGTGTCTTTTCTGAGCCCACTAATGCTACTTGTTAGCGGTGTGTACTATCCCCTAGCATTTCTTCCCAAGATACTTCAGGTCTTCTCTTATATAGTGCCTGTAACATATGTCGTTGAGGCCGCGAAGATACTTTCGATCTACGGTATGCCCCCGTTTAACAAGCTCTTCTGGATAGCCGGGATACTCGTCGCAATGAGCATCCTGTATAATCTAATAGCATATCCTGGCCTCAGGAGCGTGGAGAAGAATGTCAGGAAGCACGGCATATCTACGTAAAACCTTAGCGATCGTGTGGCTTCACCTCGTGAGGCTGCACAGGTACAAGCTGGGATTCATGAATATGATACTTACCGACATGATATGGTATATTCTGTTAACATTAGGGGCCCTCGCATTTTCCCCGGCTGGCTCTCATAGCGTGATGGCAGTCATTATCTTCTGGGGAATAGTGATGTGGAGCATCATGAACAACACCATATGGCTCATCGTAGGCTGGGTAAGATTTGTTCTTGCGTGGCGTATATTCGAGGACCACATTCTCCACAATACAAACCCCATATTCCTAATAAGCGGGAGAATAATTACATCAACAATAGTTACAGCAATGGCCATACCCGTGATCGCTATAGCCTTCTACTTCTTGACCGGAGCACCAATAATTTTTGTAAAGAATATAGGGCTCATGGTACTAGGTATAGTCTTCCTAATAGTGTATGCAGCCCTCTACAGCATGATGCTCGTATGCTTATCCCTTAGACTAAGAATACCTGGTGCGATGCTCGATATAACAAACATCGCGATGTTCATAATAGGAGGTCTTGGAGTCCCTTTAGCATGGATGGCGCCCATCATCAGGAATATAGCGTTCTTCATACCGTACACCTACGCGGCAGAAATTGCGCGGGCTGGAATAGCTGGTATAGAGCCTTATTTTGGCCTTGCGGGCACGCTAGCTATTGGCGGGATATATATGGCGGTAATGCTCTTTATCACATTAGTAGTTATTAAATATAGTATAGATTATATCAGGAAGCATGGTGTTAAAGGAGTAGGCATGATGTAGCAATAACCAGGTGGCGGTCTACAATATTTACTCCTACTCGAAATAAGTATGATTCCAGAAAACAGATATAGTATTAAACAATTGGTGCCAGGATTGAAGCTCAGTCTTCTAAAGGACTGGCTGGGAATGCTAAGGATAGGTAACGCTATGGTAATAGGATTTGCAGCTACAACTGGGTATGTGGTAAGCGGTGGGCATCATGTCTGTGAGGCTCTACTCCTGGCGTTGTCTGCAACACTGATCGGATGTTATGGCAACGTTGTAAACGACATACTTGATATCGAGATAGACAGGATCAATAAGCCGTGGAGGCCGCTTCCATCCGGGCGGATAAGCCTCTCATCAGCTAAAGCCGGCGCATCTCTACTTCTCATGGCAGGCATAGTTTTATCGCTAATCCTACCACCCGTCTGCCCGGTCATAGCAGTCATTGCATCACTTCTCCTCTATACCTACTCGTGGAGGGTTAAGAAGACAGGATTCCCTGGGAACTTGGTTATAGCCCTTCTATCATTCATGGTTGTTGAATATGGCGGTCTCGCGGGCCCTGACCCAACTAGATCACTTGTTCCCGGCCTATATGCCTTCCTCATAATACTTGGTAGAGAAATATACAAGGGTGTGGAGGACATTGAGGGTGATCGGCGCCATGAGGTTAGGACCATAGCCGTAAGTCTCGGCATAAAACCAGCCGTGATCATAGGGACTATGCTACTATTCACAGTTGTAGCCATCAGCCCCTTCCCTTATTTCTACATGGGGATGAACATAGCGTATCCATTATTGGCTATCCTCGGCGTGGATCTACCTATCATAATCGCTTCTATAAGGATCATTAGTAACCCCGTTAAATATGCTTGGACAACAACCCGTATCCTTAAGGTCCCTTTGTTCATGGGTCTTCTCGCTTTCTTCCTCGGCTCATTACCTTACCTTTGAATCCCGGCTATCCACTATTCAATTAATCCTTGGTCGGACAAAACATCAATAATGATGACTATGTGCACGGCTTTGCACCGCCGATATAAAATATCGGGAACTGTAAATCAACTCGTTCAAAAGGAGAGTGAGGAAATGATTAGGAGACGCGAGCTTAATAGAAATACTGCATCAGCATACCTGGTACTCCTGGGAGCGTAAAGGAATACTATGACAGAGAAAGTTATAAGCTTAAGGCCTCTGCCCATATAATTGAAATATCCCGGTGAAAATGCTTTGCCCGTGAAAAAAGATGTGTTGAAGGAAATAAGGCGGAAATCGATACATGTGATCCCCGGGTTCTTCGCAATACCCTTTATTAAATGGCTGGGCAAACCATACGCACTGGTTGTCAGCGTCTTTTTCTTCGCATTATATGCTCTAAACGAGTACGTGTTGAGGACAGGTAAAAGATGGAATGTACCGATAGCGGGCCATACCTTCAAGATCATGGCTAGAGATGAAGAACTTGAAAAGAAAACCTTCATTGGCACTGTTTACTTCTGGGGACTAACGATACCGATCATTGCTTTTCTACCCCCAGCTCAGGCAGCGGCCGCTATTATGATATCGAGTTTAGGAGATGCCGCAGCAGCGATCATAGGTAAAGCTATTGGCGGTCCTCGCATACCGTATAATAAGAGAAAAACCGTAGCAGGATCGATCGCTATGTTTTTAGTGTCAGTGGCAAGCTGTCTAGCAGCCGGAGTACAGCTCTACCCGGGCCTACTTGTGTCAAGCATCTCAACGATCGCAGAATCATTAACGAGAATATCCGTTAATGATGAAATAACAGTACCAGTAATCGCAGGTGTTTCACTATTCATAATAGGGTTATCTTCATAAAAAATAGGAGTAAGAAAAAGGATTTTGGTGCCCAAACAATATCTCTTGGAACTATTTCTTCTCATCTACTTCTACTAGTTTCTTTTCAACAACATCTTTAATCTCTTTAAGTGTTTCTTTTTAATAATCGATTTAAAAAATACGGATTTAAGGCTTTGCATCATAACAAAATTTTATGGTGTATAAGTAAATAACATTGTAATTGGATAAAACAAGCATGGCGAAGAGTTTTGACTAAAGAACTCGTTATTAGACACGCAAGAATCTATACCCCATTAACAGTTATCAGAAACGGGTATATTGTTATTAAAGAAGATACAATAGCAGAAATAGGCAGGGAGCCATATTCGGGAACAATATCTGACCAGTTAAATTTGGAAGGGCTAATAATTGCACCAGGATTCATTGACACACATATTCATGGATATGGTGGAAGAGATACTGATGAAGCAGACGTAGAAGCAATATATACGATCTCAAAGGGCCTGGCCAAGCATGGCGTGACGAGCTTTGTTCCATCCTCTGTCACTATGCCTCATGAAGCACTCATTGAAATTGCAAAGTCAATCAAAGAAGCCAGGGAGCAGTGGAAGCCGGAAATAGGGGCAAGAATACTGGGCCTCCACCTTGAAGGACCGTATCTAAGTGTGGAGAAGGCAGGTGCCCAAAACAAGAAATATATAAGGCCTGCTTCGATCAAGGAGTTTAAACAATACATTGAGGCTAGCGGAGGACTAGTAAGACAAATAACCATTGCCCCGGAAAATCCAGGCGCACTAGACCTGATAACATATGCTGTATCTCAAGGCATAACAGTATCTATAGGTCATACGAACGCGACCTACGAGCAGACAAGACTGGCCATCGAGAGAGGAGCAAGGAAGTCAACGCATACATTTAATGGTATGAGAGGAATACATCACCGCGAACCAGGCCCAGTTATCGCAGTTCTTGAAGATGACAGTGTCTATATCGAGCTAATCACCGACTTCACCCATATAAGTCCTCCCGTGGTCAGATTCGTGATAAGACATGTTGGGCCACACAGGATGGTTCTCATATCGGACTCAATATGTGCAGCGGGTCTTCCAGATGGTACATATGAGTTAGGCGGGTTAAAGGTAATCGTTAAGAACGGTGTTCCAAGACTTGCAGACACCGGTGCCCTTGCTGGTAGTACACTGACCCTGGATCGTGCTGTAAGGAATGTACATAGCCTAGGCTTCGGTCTAAGAGAGACACTAGTTATGGCCACCTATACCCCGGCGGCATCGATCAATGCTCTCTACAGGGACAAAGTAGGATTGTTGGCGCCTGGGTTTAAGGCAGACCTTGTATTTCTTGATGATTCACTCAATGTTGTTAGGACAATGATTGGTGGAGAAATAGTTTATGAGAAGAGCTAAGGTATTTTTTCAGTCTCTATAACTTTTTTCAGCCACCTGCCACTCCTTATCCATGCTAGTGAAACTATTCCGGCAATTATATTGCTTATAGACATACCCATGTATATGCCGGTACTGCCGAATCCAAGCAGCAGGGCTAATAGGTAGCTCAGACCTATTCTTAGAATCCATAGCCTCACGATAGATATTACAGCGAATGCCCTAGTGTGTCCGGATCCATTAGCTATTGCTCCCGCTACAAAGAATAAGCCGAAGAACGGTATGCTCCAAACAAATATGCTTATGAGCCGTGAACCCTCAGCTATAACCATCGGGTCATTAATAAATATGGATATGAGGCCCTCGCGGAAGAAGTAGATCAGGATCCCACCTAGAACTAGGCTTGAAAATACGAGGAGCAACCCGATCTCTGATATCTTCCTAGCTCTATCGTATTTCTCCGCACCAATGTTCTGACCGATCATGATCGATACAGCTCTACTGATTGATCCAACGAATGCCGTTAGGATGTCTATGATCCTAATCGCTACGCCATAGGCCGCTACAACAATACTGCCAAACATACTTACGAGGCTCATCATGATCGTGAAGCCCAGCGCATTGCTGCTCTGCTGTATTGCGAGTGGTGTACCTATACGAAATATTTTCTTAAGCCACCACTTCTCGATATGCATATATTTCAGCTCTATCTTCACTCCCCTGATCCCTTTTGCGAGAAAGTATCCACCGATAATGCTAAGAAGAGATCTTGAAAGTATTGTCGCGGTTGCCGCACCAACAACACCTAATTGGGGAGCACCTAGTAACCCGAATATCAATATGGGATCGAGGATCATATTGGCTACACTAGATATTATGCTTAGCATTGTCGGAGTCCTGGTGTCCCCCATGCTATTTGCTATAATCATATATGCGAAACCCAGGAAAACAAGGGGGATACCGATGAAAATTGTCCTTGTGTACTGTATGGCTAATGGATAGATGTTTTTGGGAACATGCATCCATGAGAGAAAATATGGGCTGCCAATATATCCTACTAGACTGAATGCCACGGCTAAAATAAGCGCGAACCCGACAAACATGCTCGCCGATTTTTTAACCATTACTTCGTCTCCTGCACCATGATACTGGCTTATCAGACTAATCGCGGCATTCATATAGCCTAGCCCCACCGAGTAGACAAGCATTATCAGCGGCCAGGAAACCGTGGGTGCTCCGAACGCGTACCGGCCAAGGCGTCCGAGCCATAGTGCATCCACCAGATTATAGGATATGTTCACTAGGTTTGCTAGGAAGACAGGCCAGGCTAGCCATAGGATTGTACGTAGTATTGGTGCCTCAAGTATTCTTTGCCTGAAAATCCTTGTCCTAGCATCCATTGGTGGCACCAATAATACGGCGTTATATAGAGCATAGTTGACCTGGTCGAAAAATACGGTTCATGAGTCCTAATAATAGTATCTCTATAATTGATGAGTACCCATAATAAATTTGATAAATTGTTCAAAACATAGCAAGAAGTGTACCTAGCTCTATTACGGGGTGATAACTTTCATGAGCTATAGAACAGATAAGGAAAGGCTATTCCAAATCCTCAAGAAGCTGACCGGCGTACCATCACCATCCGGGTTCGAAGACAAAATACGGGAAGTAGTGATCGAGGAGCTGAAGCCTTACGCCGACAAGATATGGGTAGACAGTATGGGGAATGTAATAGCCCTAAAGAAGGGGGCCGGAGAAGGAAAATTGATGCTCGCCGCACACATGGATGAGATAGCGCTCATGGTGAAGGCTATCGATAAGAACGGGTTCATAAGATTCGTACCTATAGGGGGCTGGTCTCCCAGAATACTTCCAGGCCAGAGAGTCATAATAGTGAATCTAGACGGTAAGATGATCAGAGGAGTGATCGGTAGCAAGCCGCCACACATCATGAAGCCCGATGAGCAGAACAAGGTTATCCCGATACACGAGCTATTCATAGATATTGGCGTAACGAGTAGGGAGGAAGCCGAGAAGCTCGGAGTAACCATGGGTAGTGTCATTGTAATGGAACGAGAGACTGTGAGGATAGGGAATGGCGACATAGTTACTGGTAGAGCACTGGACGATAAAATTGGAGTAGCGGTAATGATTGAAGCATTCAAAGAGCTTGAGAATCCAGCAGTGGATGTTTATGCCGTGGCCACAGTCCAAGAAGAAGTGGGGCTGAAGGGAGCAAGGACGGCCGCCTACAGCATTTCTCCTGACCTAGCTATAGCTCTCGATGTTACAGTAGCTTCTGACATACCAGGCGTATCGGAGGAAGACTACGTGACGAGAGTTGGGAAGGGCCCGGCAATCAAGATAATGGATGGTAGAGCGGGGACAGGGCAGATAGTGCCCAAACCAATAAGGGACCTACTGATTAGGACTGCCAAGGAGGATAATATACCATATCAGCTCGAAGTACTGCCTGGCGGAACAACTGATGCTGCGGCAATACAGCTGACTAAATCAGGTATTCCCGCTGGTACGGTGAGCATACCGACGAGATATCTGCACAGCCCTGTAGAGCTATTGAGCCTTGAAGACAGTGTCAATGCGGTTCGATTGATCAACGGATTCGTTAAGAGGCTAAATAAAGACTGGATAAACAATGTCCTCAGACGTGAAGTCAAATAATGTTTTTATAGCACGTCATATGCCCCTATCTATAAATGGTAAACAATCTTGGGGAAAAACACTAAACACAGGATCGTGCTCGTATTACTCATCATGGCT
>WAPN01000038.1 GCA_015520735.1 Desulfurococcales archaeon | reverse complement strand
CCCTTATCCGGCTTCGAGATCCCGACTATTATGGATATGAGGGTTGATTTTCCAGCTCCATTGGGTCCGAGTAAACCGTATACACGTCCAGCGGGAACCCTAAGACTCACGTCGTCAAGAGCCTTGACACTATTGTATGTTTTAACAAGGTTCTCCGCAATGACAGCATACTTCATCTTCGACGCCTCACCGTACACGTTTGAACGGCTTGTCAAGATCATATTATATGATATTATTTAAAAACAATTGTCGATGTTCTGAAAACAGAGCAGACGAGCAATTATTTACATGCTATAAAGAATAAGTAACCATGGCATTAATAATCCTAACACGTATAATATCTAGTGAAAACTATAACAATACATCCTTCTAAACCCATTACCGGGGCTGGAGAGATGAAGGAAAATAATACAGGATCAGTTCTAAGGATAGGCGACTGGATCTTAAGTCTGGCAAGGGAGAGTCATCCGAAAGAGCTAATGGTTGAAGTCACAACTTCTTGTAACTATCAATGTATCTATTGTTTCAGAAACAGTATCGTAGGAGAAAAGCTTATACATATGATGAGCCCTGAGACCTTCGAGAAAGTAGTCGAGAACGCACTGGAAGCTGGTGTAGGGAAAATAAGCTTCTCAGGATGGGGTGAACCTCTGGTCAACCCGCATATCATCGAGTTTATCAGAATAGCGAAGGAGAAGGGGCTCAAGGTTCTTCTGAACACCAATGGATACTACCTGAACAAGTACCTAGACGATATATATCGTCTAGGGGTAGATGAGCTCGTCGTCAGCATGGATAGCGATGAAGACGATGTATACAGGTTATTGAGGCGTGGAGGGGATCTAGGGAGAGTAGTAGATGCTCTCCTTAAACTCAAAAAATACAAGATAAGAGATACGAGGCGTGTGCCAGATCTATGGATAAACTTCACCCTGACAAAATATAACTACAAAAACATAATTCCAATGATAAAACTAGCAGAGAAACTCGGCGCCAGAATGCTGGTCGTATCCAACATGATACCATTAACAAAGGAAATGGAAGAGATCACCTGCTATAGCAACGAGGACTGTATAGAAACAATTGAAAAACTTAAAACAATGCTTGCAACACTAAGTCTAACACACAATGTCGTGATAAGCCTCCCAGACATAAGGCTAAGAACCGAGAGACGCTGCCCATTCGCAGCGGATAAGGCCCTATATATAAGATGGGACGGAAAGGTAGCTCCCTGCATATACTATGCTCATCACTGGAGAAACTACTTCATGGGGATCGAGAGGGAAATATACCCGGTAATACTTGGAGATCTGAGAAATGACAGGCTTATCGACATATGGAGATCACCCGCGTACCTACGACTAAGATTCATGACGGAGTTCAGCCATATGCCTAGTTGCCTCGACTGCCCGGTCAAAGACTACTGCATCCTAACAAGAGACAATAAGGCAGACTGCTGGGGCAACACACCCACATGTGCTCACTGCCCCTACAGCAGAAACATGACCAGATGCCCGTTATAAGAAGAAATATAGCTTGTTTGCGTAGTTTTACCGCTTTTCCTCCTCAACACAATATAGACAACCACAGCTATCATTATGAAAGAAAAACACCACGGATCTTAAGTCCGAGTTGAGATCTTGGAATATCCAATCTATTGAACGCTTCATTAAGAAGAACGTTCTCGTACCAATACTGAGAATATAATAGCATATCCCTAGAGCCCGTATACTTTATAGGCATAACGTAATAGAACCCTTAGTATCTTCAGCCGCTCCACATGTATAATGCTCATAGAATTGTTGGCCGAAGATCCATAGGATTTTATTAAATAGATGATCATAGGATAGAATGAATTGAACTGAGTAAGAGTATGATGAAACAGTTTATGAAAAATTATTTATGTTATCATTTTTATTTACTCATATGTCGTTCCTTTCTACCTGACGTCTTCCTAGTCGATCATGACAATAATAAATGATTGCATCTATATATCGGCATTTGAGTGATCATCACGATATATTATGAACTTGATATGAATAAATATATAATACTTTGATTATCTAATATGTGCGAAACTAGTATAATACCATAAAGAAAGGTGAATAATAGCTTATCCAAGGAGGAGAAATGCCTTGAAATACTTCTTCACATAGATAGGCAGAGGAAAATCTCCATTGTTATTGGGTCATTAAATGCTATATTATTCACTATAACACTATTATTCATAATACTGATTATACTAATCGCTAATCCCCTGATCAACGTTTTCGGGATAGTGGGCATAATAGTAGGCATAGCATTATACGTTATTGTGTTATTCATGATAAAATACTCCAGTACAAAGCGGGAACTAGATATAGAAGGGCCTTTACAGCGATACTGTCTATCAGAAAATATTCCTGAAGAGCTAAGGAAAATAGCTCAGAATATACTAGAAGAGAGAAGGAAACCTGAAACCTCCATGAGAGGAGAGAACATCTACAATAAATAGGAAATAGATCGGTGATAATAGGATCAGGGTTTGGTTATTGCCGAGAACCCGTAGTATTCATATATTTTTAAATATCATCAATCACTTTTCAAGAGCACGAAACTTTACAGGTTACAACGGGTAATTCGTGTTATTTGGTGTTGTGGACTGGAAGTTCAAAGTACTATAAGCTATAACCCAGCAGTGATTCAAGGCGCATAAGTCAATAACATAGTTATTGGTGCAGGAGGCGTAGAAGGTAGCTTGTCTGACGTATTTATATGGTATTATCGAACCCATATACTTAGGCAACTCCTATCTCTTGCTGGGAAACAGTAAGGCTGAGGCCTCAGGATACAGTAGTCCCCCAGCTTCTCCAGTAATACTCTATGTTAACCTTGATTCTAGTATTGAGAAGAACTTTACTTGGACAAGACTAAATACATCGTATATCGGTAGGTTCATTTCGATCGAGGAACCTGATGCTGTTCCAGACCTAGATATTATAGTGTTATAGGAAGATATGTTGAAGTCCTACACATTGACTGATGATATGGATCAGTATAGCTGGGTTAGTAAAGCGCCGAGAATAACTTGGCTCGAGGCGGAAGCAACCTTATCAACGTATGCAGGGCTTGTGAAAATGGATGCATGCAGTAATAATTGCCTGGTAGACCAGCATACTTTAAGCCACACTATTATGAATATGGTACAAATAACTCTCAGCCGTTGACAGCACTAGATGATCTCAATGGCTATAGTAAAATTACACCAACAGAGCAGTGTGTACTGGGAAATCGAATATGATCTGATAAGTGGTATTGTTACACAGTACAAGGCGTCATCAGGTACAGTTGTAACAATATGGAGGATAAAACCTTAGATCCTTAAATGAGTATTATTTACAATTGGCAACGTTCTTACTGTACTGTTCTGAAAATAGTCAGCCATACTTATATTTCTGAGTACTTTAAATAATCCCTTGGGTTCCCAATATGGGAAGGACAATTCTATTTGTACATGGGGATAGCGACGGTGTAGTTTCGGGATCATTAGCTCTTCATGTATATAGGCTTAAAGGCTCCACTGATGTTCGTATAGTGTTCACGCACCCGGCGGGTTTAACGAGTGATCTTGCCGAGTTCGCGTGTCCAGGCGATACCGTGTTTATCGCGGATATAGCTTTAAGCGAGGCTCATCTGGACGAGATTGAGGCATTGTTCAAAGAATACAGTAGACGGGGAACACTGATTTATATTGATCATCATCCGGAGCCCTTGGGACTGAAGCCCGGTGATCTCGAGGGGATCATAATCCATGATACGAGCGCCTCAGCAAGCGAGCTCACTTATAGGTATTTCGAGGAGATCCTAGGCTGGGAATACAGTAGGGTTGCACTATATGGCGCTATAGGTGATTATCTCGATACAACTCCATGGGTTCTCGATGTTCTGAGAAATTGGGATAAGAGGACGATTTATTTCGAAGCCGGGGTCCTCTGCCAGGGCCTCGAGGGTAGTAGGCGAATGTATGATTTCAAAAGACATGTCGTTGAGCACCTGTCAATGAACAAACTTCCTAGCGGTCTCAGCGAACTATTGGTCAGGGCACTGATAGAGAGCGTGAACGATGAAGAGCTGAGGACTTGGGTGTCGCGGAACGCCCATACCATGGAGAACCTGGGATACGTGGTAAGCCCACCGGGTAGCCTAGGGAAAGCAGCTCTATATGCTAGAATATATAGCGGCAAACCAATAGGATTGGCCGCCCAGAGACACCGGGGATTTTACAACATAAGTATTAGGGCGATAAAAGGAATAGATCTGAACAAGCTCTTACGCGATATCGCGGTACGTATCGAGGGAACAGGAGGTGGGCACCCCCAAGCTGCGGGTGCCAGGATACCCATCCATAGATTCAGAGAGTTCTTAACTCTTCTCGATCGGACCATACAAAAATACGACAAGGTAGGAAAATCATCGATTGCAACAGCTTAGTAGTTGGCTAGGAGAAGGCCATCATTCCAATCAGCATCCTAGCGAAGAACTAAGCAGCGGATAGCCGAGTCCGACAGAGCAGACAAGATAGTCGTGGTACGGCTACAAATAGTGCTATGCATGCTAAGAGTAGACGAGTACCAAATAAAATAAGGTGCTTTGAGTTAATGAACAAACTAACAATATAGTGTATGACTGTTTATTTCTCACTCATTATATAGGTATTGTGATTTAGACAAAAATTTATTACAACAATTATAGTCTTCATCTCCTTATTCAAGGTTCTTATGGGAGCATCGATAATACTCCATTAACCCTGATAATGGCCCGATATTCACGACCTGATGAAGAATGTAAAACAATAGAATACATTTACCTAGCCAAAAACATTGCCGTCTGACACGATTAGAACAAGAATAGCTTTTCTCTCCAGGACTTAGTGCAAACGGTAAACTATAGCCTGTTACTCTTATGATCTTGGACTCCGAGATCAGTCAAAGTATCTTGAAAAACTCCCCAATTCCGTATTGTAAGAACGTTGTAGTTGTAGACATATTAGTTAGTTTGAAAAACAAACACTAGGATAGACTAATCAGTACAAGCCCCACGAACACCATTAACCCACCAATAATCTTGAGCGGAGCAGGCTTCTCTCCCAACAATAAGATGCTCAGGAAAAGAACAAACAATACACTACTTCTGTCAATAAAAGCGACCTTGGAAGCCTCACCCAGCCTTAACGCCTTAAAATACAGTATCCATGAAGCCGCTCCAGCTAAACCGCTTAACACTATATAGAGCCAAGCACTACCTCTGAGCCCTGATGGTCTCCAATATCCACTTCCCATAAGTACCATCAAGAACAACAAGATCATGGCAGTCATAATAATACTACGAATGCCCGTAGCGGTCAAAGAATCTACATCCTTCAACCCAACCTTAGCAAAGATAGTTGCGAGAGCAGCACACAGAGCAGCCAATAATGCGTAGTAAAGCCAAGACCCCAATGTTCTCGCCCCTAAGAATCGTTATGGTGATAGATAAAATATAAGCAAAGCCTAGAAATCCTCCTCTTCACTTGTTTAAAAGACTTCATTATTCCTCAATCATTACGGCTAATCGTTCCCCATTTTTATTAGTGTTTCGAAGTGCCTGTCCTGGGTAATGGGTATTAAGTTATTATCATCGGTCTGAGAGGCTATGATGAGATCTATGGCCGACGATCTTTACTTTTTCTTTATTTCCAATGATCTCATTATACTTCTTCATTTTGTCGACTAGCTTCCTAGGTATTTTTATGGTGAACGTTAATGACATGTTAGTGTATCGACAAACATATATTACGTAGTTTCTAATAAAACTATTGCCATATGAAATAAGTATTATAGATAGCTACTTGTTCTGT
>WAPN01000037.1 GCA_015520735.1 Desulfurococcales archaeon | reverse complement strand
GAAATATTGGAAAATAAATAGTATTCAATGATATAACAATAAATTGCTTGCAAAACGCCTTTATCAAATTCGTAAGAAGAAAATGGTGAAGATATTGCATAAAAGTGCAGAGGATCTGGAAAGAAGATATATTAAGGCTTTCAAAGAAAGTGTTAGAAAACTTTCTATGATATGCGGCACAGATCTGGGCGAATTTATTGATAATCTTACAAAGGTTAGTCGTATAGGTTTTTACTCATATATAGCTAAGGAACTTGGAATAAGGGAAAGACTAGTTTATTCGTATGTACGCAAACTTCAGAAGAATGGTTTCAAGTTTACAGTGGATATAAACTTGAAACGGATCGGATTATACAAATACTTTATTCATATACCTGAATTGATAGATTTTAATGTTATTAGGAATAATGAAACAATTGCGTGGCTAAATTATTATTCAATAACATTGAATCCTATAGGTACGCTATTAGCATATTTTATCCCGTATAATCTGAAAGATGAGCTTTTAAGGAAAATAAATAGCTTCATAATAAAAATTATGGGAAATAATGAGGATAAAGGCATCTTTGTTCATTTTTATATTGGTTCTAGGCATCAACCTATTTTTCATAAGGCTTCTTTTGGCCTACATAAGTTTATTCATGGTTTCCTCTTTGACGAAATTATTGAATTATTTAAATATAGTCAATTAGATGATATTATGTTCAAGCATATCATAGATGAGATAAATTCGAAGTTCTCGTCACCTTATGATGCCGTGGATCTGATCATATTAAAAGAATATGATATTGATGCATTTACAACTGTGCAAGATATAGCTAAAAAATATCCTATATCACAAAGGATTATATTAAAGCACTTAAATAATCATATTAACAACAAGAAGATTATACGAGGCATATTCTTAAAGTCAAATATTTATTCATCTTTTCTTTTCAAGATTTTAGGAGTCTTTTTATTTGTGAACGGTTTGAGTAATGTTGCCAGGGTATATAATTTCTTTAGAAACTTTGATTATTCATTAAGTATTAATCTAGGTATTCCTGACGAGATTATGCGCGAGCAAAACTATGAGTTCACAATATTGGTTCAAGTAGCAGTTCCTCAGTTAAGGGTTTATGAGTTCTTGAGGTTTCTTGATTATCTTCGTAGATATGATTATATTGTGAACTATAAACTATACGAGCTCCTTCCGGATACGTTTGTTAGGTTTACTATTCCGTATCTTAATTTTGATCAGGAGCGTAAGAATTGGACGTTGGATGTTAAGAATGTTCAGGAGTTATTGATGAGGAGATTTATGATACCTCGTGTCTAGGTCGCTTTTTGATTTTAAGCTTAAAAACTGTGTATGTCAACTTCTATGTGAAAGGCTGTGTTGTGGTGATGTTGTGATGGAAGTTGAAGTTGGTTTTTCTAGGATGTTTTCACCCAGCATTTCTATTGTTCTTAGGGGGGTTATCTATACGGGTATCCTGCTTGTTGCGCTGCTACTTTGTGTAGTCGGTAATGTGTATGTTGGGATTAAACCGTTTCTTCTCCAGGACTTTGTATCATCGCTTGGATGTATTGGGGGATTATCAGTGCTTATTACTGCTTTAACGCTTTTTCTAGCTATAATAATACCTTTCCTGGTGTTAATGAGTAGGAATGGACTTATTATGGGATATATACGGACAACTATGATCTCCGCAATTATTTTAGTCTTAATAGTGCTAGGTATTACATGGTATCATGTTTACCGTGAAGGAGTCCCGACTACACAGGATACCATAGCCACTATAATGCTATTGTCGACGCTTATAGCTCTAGTCATACTGGATCGAAAATATCCATACATAGCGGTTAAAGCAGAGACTGCCAGGCTCCCCAAGGATTATCTAGCTATTATTAAGGTCTATGGTGATGTTAACGGTTTTGAGATACACCCAGTACCTGTAGATTCGTTCAGCGTAAGAGGGCCCTTCAAGACACTCTATGCTCACTATTATGAATTACATTACATAGCTGGTAAATCATCGTCAATAACCATGAAGTACAGGGACATAGAGATCGGGAGGATTAATATTTCTGGGGCACAGTTACCACTCAGACGTATACGGTTCAAGGCTTTCGTGAACGATGATGATATAGGCGTATATGAGTACACCATTGAGGCCTTTAAGTCTCTTGACATAGCATCCAGGCCTGTTGTTAGGGCTGTTGCCGCGAAGATCGGAATAGAGATAGATCAGATCCATGAGATAATGTTTTTTGATTCTAATGGAACACCACTGGATCCCAGAACCCTGATCAAGGAACTGGATATAGATGAAGTCCAAGTAAAGATATACTTTACAGAGCCGTATATGGAGATCCTGAAATACTACCGCAAAGAATCGATTATAAACCTATGGGATAAATTGATGAAACGCCTAGAGATCTATGGGGATCTCGTTGATGATTTAGCAGGAAATCTTGATAAGGCTCTTGTGAAACTGATAAGCCTATCTGTTAACTGGTGGTAGATAGGTTGATCATAGTAACGGATAACGTGATTAAACGTTTCGGTGTTTTTCCAGGTGTAAAAATAGCTGTTGTAAAACGACTCATGCATTTACCTAGTTCTATTAAACAGATATTTGTTGATGATGTTGGAATTGCTAGTTTACCTAGAAGAATAGGTGCTTCACGCTATGAAAGCATGGAGTATTCTGTTGTTTTAGCTAAGAAATATATTAAGGGATTATCATATGGAGCTAAAAATGTTATTGTGATCGATGCAAATTCGGGATTTGACCTGGGCGTTTGCCTCGCAATACTCGAAGACATAAATAGAAACATCGGCTCGTTAATGGATAAGAAACTAGGAATAATAGTCATAGCACCCTCGCTTGATTCGAAGGAACACGTGTTGGCCAGATACTATTCATTTTTGAAAATAATGTTTATCTACGATATATTCCTCAATTCATTAAACAATAATGTACTCACATACACGTTTATAGATACTGGTAATCCAGTACAACTGCTTAGGCTAATATCAGAGTATTATAACACACAAGAACAGCCTGGTTCAGCAGTACTGTATGAACTCAAGAGATACTACCTACCTATAAAGGACATGCTCGTCTTAATGAACGCTATAAATCATAGAGTAAAGCTTGAAACAGTGCTTTTATCTTCAAAGATGATCCTCGCCGTATTAAATACTCTTCTGGATAAGGCGCAGCCAGAATTATGGGATTATGTGAAAAATAAAAAGTGGGCTATTAAGGATGTTATCTACAAGATCAGAAGGGGTTATGACAAGATAATATCAGCTGATGACGCGATCGTTAGAACGGTATCCGAAAACATGGAGCGCATAAAATTTACTGAGCTACTTGTTCATCCACGTAAAATAATTGAACTGCTTATGCAGGGCATTCCGCAGAAAAAACTTTATGAGCACTTGATCAGTGAGACTGATTTGGAGAAGATCATTAGTGATGAGTCATTATTACCTATAACTGAAACCATCATTCCTGGGAATGAGAATTGTACTGAATTAATGCTAACAAGTCATGGGTTAGCGGCTCATCTCAAGAAATATGATGGGTTTACCCGGATTGTGGAAAACGCCGTGCTTGGCGATGAGATAATAAGGTTAAGAATTAGGCGGGCAGCTATATGTAATGCCTGTAGAGAGCCATTCTTTTCGAGAATCAATAAGAGAATAGTTAACGCGTATGATAGGTTATTAGGAATGTATAGTGACATGCTTTTCCCCTCTGAGATACGGATAGGCTCTACTGTTATTGATAGTGAGGCTCTCGTTAAATGTAAGCTGATCAACTATAATGCGTGGGCTGCTTTAGGAGAAGAACGACGAAGATACTGTCCTATCTTATATGATAAGCTAAAAGAAGCTGGAGTATAATGTATTTCTTATGGGAGGTGCCTAGAATCTATTCACAACATGTTTTCCTAATAAATAACTAGTATGGGCAAGGTGATATGTTCATGGTAAGACTTAGGTTTGGACCCGCGGGAAAACCTGTCTCACTTAAGAATATTGATCTTATTAGGATACCTGAGAAACTGCGAGAGATGGGCTTAGACGCTATGGAGTATGAAGCGGTGAGAGGGGTCAAAATAAATGAGGAAAAAGCCAAGCTATTTGGTGAGGAGGCGAGGAAAAATGATATTCTTCTTAGTTTGCATGCACCATACTTTATTAACCTGGCGAGCACTAAGGAGAAAACCGTTGAAAACAGTATCAAAAGGCTTAATGCATCTATACAGGCTGCTCACTGGATGGGAGCTTATGTTGTAGTTTTTCATCCTGGATATTATAAGGATGCATCATCGCATGACGAGGCATTGAAACGAGTCATACAGAACCTCGAGCAAGTAGTAGAGTTTAGAAAAAGTATTGGAGCAGAAAATGTATGGCTAGGGCCTGAAACGACCGGTAAGATATCACAGGTTGGAAGCCTGGATGAAGTAATCGAAATCTGTAGAAGCATTGAAGGAACGAGGCCTGTGATTGATTGGGCTCATCTGCATGCAAGAAGTATGGGCGAACACATAACAAGCATTGATCATGTAATCAACGTGATTGAGAAGATCGAGAAAGAACTGGGTACATGGGCCGTTAAACCCCTCCACATGCATTTCTCCAGAATAGAATATGGAAAAGGAGGGGAACGCGTACACCATATATTGGACGATATAGATTTTGGCCCGGAGTTCGAACACGTGTGTAGGGGGATAATCGAAACAGGCGTGGACGGTGTCTTTATCAGTGAGAGCCCCATATTAGAAAAAGACGCGCTAGTGATGAAGAAGATCTGTATGGAAGTATGTGGTGTAAAGTGTTTTGCTAACGAGGCTAAGAAGAAAGGTTAAGAAATTATTTGAGACAGTAGCGGGGCTTCTCGCGTCTACAGGTATAGGTCCTAATATAATAACTATTTGTTCCCTTATTGTTTCAGCAACCGCTTTCCTCACTATGTATTATTTGCGTTCTATACCATTATTCTTGGCAATGATACTTTTATCGGGCCTATTGGATGCCCTTGATGGAGCCTTGGCAAGACTTACAGGCAGGGTAACACGTTTTGGCGCATTCTTGGATTCAACTATAGACAGGTTATCCGATACATTCTATATATTGTCATACCTATCCCTTGGGGTAAACCCTCTACTTATAGGATTTCTCCTATCTTTCTCACTTCTTATCAGCTATACACGGTGCAGAGCAGAATCTCTTGGTATAAAAATGGAGGGAATAGGGATTATTGAGAGGGCTGAGAGGGTGTTATGGTTAGCGGGTACAGCTCTCCTATATTACATAGGAATAAATGCTGTAACCATTTCTCTGGCCGTGCTCCTACTGTTATCTATTATAACTTTTATTCAAAGGATAAAACATGTTCATGACTCATTATCTCATAGCGCCGATAAATCATAGTGGCCTGCAATCGGTAATGGTGTTCTGAACGTTACATATCCCATCCTAAGTGCATGGGTTTTGAGAAGCCCAACTCTATCGCTTGCCCTAAGAATAAGATCACGATACTCTGCTGGTATGTCTAGGCTGGATAACTGACTCTTATCCGTCCTCAATATGATCTTGGTATTGGACAGCTGTAGAATTATGTCGTGGACATCCTTTGGTGAATGCGTGGAGAATATGATGCCAAGCCTTCTGGCTCTTCCTAGCCTGGCGATCCTGTCGATCATTCCTGACACATGCTCTATGTATTCTTCCTTACCACCTCCTCTCGATGGGAAAAACCTGTGTGCCTCATCCATGATTATAATGACTGGCTGGGTAGCGATCCTCCTCCTAGACATTGTCAACTTCCATTCAAAAACCTTGTTAAGTATTCTGAACGCGGCAATACTTATGATCTTGTCAGGATCAGAAGGGCTGTTCTCTTGGAGATACTCTAGATCAACGACCATAGGGTATCCCTTCATCAGACTATGGTGTTTCTCAAGTATCAATCCTATTGATGGTTCATGAAGGTACTTTTCCTCGCCAATGCCTCCCGGAACACAGATGTCGAACAGACCAGTATCTATTAGGGAACCTATTTGTCTAAGCATGTTTTCAATTGTAGACTTATGTATTGCGAGCTCCTTGATAAGCTCGATAACATACTCCTTGTTAGGATTCAACACGGGGCCTTTATGCGGTGTGCCGGGTTTTTCTCGTAGCCTATATCTAGCTTCTTGTAATGCCTCGTATAACTCGCGGAGTGATTCTAGCTCAGCGTTTTTAGATTTAAGATAATTGAGTATTCTGAGCAGCCCGTCTTTCGCTTGCCTAGTGAAATAAGGGTTGAGTGAAACGAAATCTCTGGGCGACATGTCCTTGAATCTGAATCCGTAGGGCACTATAAATAGCTCTATATATTCTCTCTCCTCTCCATAACTAACACCTATATTCATTTTTACTATACGTAGGGGTGTCCGTCCCGGTTCTTCGATAATTTCTATCTCCTCTACCCGGCTATTCCACCCCATTCTTTCAGCTATAGGCTCATAGGTTGATTCATAGTATTCCTCTGCGATCATCTTGAGGAGCCTAGGCCACGACACTTGCTCCCCGCTAACCAGTTTCTCGACGAGATGACTTGTGATAGGTAGTATTATGACAAGGCCTCCGGGTCTACTGATATTTTCAAGCGCTCTGTTAAGCATTCTTTCTTCGAGATCTTTATCGACGCCCTCATAGAACTCCCATGTAGGTTTAAGGGGTAATGCGACGTAGTCGCGGTTAGGATCCATTATCAATAAGCTTGTGTCTTGATCGTTGAAATTGTAGTGGCTCGTGAACGCAGAGATCATATTCTTGAGTAGAGTAGTTTTACCTGAGCCAGTAGTCCCCAGTATAAGCATGTGCTGATAGAATGTTTTTAGAGGTACATATACTGGGACCGAGGCGTTGAATACTGGCCTATCTCCGGCTGTCACATATCCTACGAACACGCCCTCTGTTGGAAGACCTAGGATCTTTTGAACTACGATGGGGTTTCTCGGCATGATTACAGGCGATTGAGGCTCAATAACAGTATTAGATGCCTCGACAACCCCTGTCTCTACATAATATGTTAGAAGAGGTTTGCCGTATATCCTAGTCTTGGTCAATAAGCCTGCAGGCTCTCTCTCTGGCATAGAGATGGTGAGATCGGGAAGATTAAGTTCTGCTATGACATCTCTTCTCTCTACCTTAACTATTCTTATGCTGGTAATAGCCAGAGTTTTGATGTCGACAATGGCTAGAAAGTTGCCAGCGCTAGCTATCTGTTGGAATTTCTCGAAATATATGTGCGGCTCAACATCGAAGACCACTAGGCCGCCTTCTTCGGATATGCTTGAAGGACTTGTACGTGAAACCCAGCCTATGATCTCACCGTACTTCTTCGCGATAGATATGGCTTGTTGCATCCTCTCCTTTATGGATAATAGCACGTCATCCAATGAAGTATCCCTCTATCGAGCGCATCGAGTCGTAGGTTAGGGGGACGCCGTTATCTTCTAGTAGTCTTATAAAGTAGTTTGTAATCCCCCTAGATACATCTTTGGCCAGTTTATCGGCGATAAGGATTGATAGAGGTATAACTGTTCCTGACAGTAGTGAATCAATCAATGGCGGGGTGCATGGATGCTCGTATGTTTTAAGAATAAATGGGAGGTCATGCTCGAGAAACTCTACTCTGTAGAAGCCATAGGGCGCCACACCTGTATTAATCGCGTATCTATATCTAGGGAGTCCAATATAGTATACGATCTTTGAGGGTATGTTCGCTAGTTCTTCTGGAGCCCCTATCTTGATTGGCCCTATTATGAACGGCTTGGCAGAGCTGTTCTTAAATACCGAACGGGTATACAGTATAAGATAAGCCTGATCATTTATTTTTGCTCCACCTGTCAGACCTGCTGGATCAATACGTGACAAAACATATGAGTTTTCAAGCCGTTTCACAATTCCATAAACAAGTGTAGTCTTCCTCCTGCATCTCAGTATCTTCAGTCTTTCTTTGATCAGTGCTTTCCAGCTAGCAATATAATCGTCAACCCTTCCCCTGCTTGGTGGTTTCAGTGAAGAATACATGGTTGCCAGTTTAGGCACTATGTAGATAGGCCCGTCGAGAAAAACAACGTTGTCAGATTCGCTACCGGTTTTCATCAGAATCATAGAAAGTATACGATTCTCAATAACTAGTCTAAGTTCATCTAGAGCAGCATATCGATTATATGTCTCGTCGTATGGTGTTCCTGCAGGACTATGAGTCATTATGCACGGGTTCTTAAGGATTACATCATCGGGGCCAGAAAAGGGGATTAAAACAATCCATTTACAATCCTGGCACAGCATGGGATTTTTTCCTATTATCTTCATAATTGATGGGCACTCGATTTTATCCCCGGACCTATAGTTCACACCGACTCCAAACCCTATTCCCATGAAAAAGAACGGAGATGTTATAGTCCGTGTACTACTGTCCACACCATAAATAGGTATGAAAGTATTATGTTTGTGGAGACTGTCTACATCAATTATCTTAATTATATTATCTTCTAAGACCTGTATCTTCTTATCATCAACGTACTCGATCCTTGCCTCGAACAGGGGCTGGGCTGTCTCTGATTCATCAACAAGGCGTGTCATTCGCTTATTTCTTTTTACCAGGCTTATTAGATCCTTTGTTATCCCGCTAAATATTTCGGTATCCATATACATCCCTGAATCTGCCAAATCAAGGTATCCCTATATATTCCGATAGTGTTAATCATTTCTCGGATACGGTGTATTCGAGTATGCAGAGAATTAGGACTATTAGGTTGACAGGTGCAATACTCATAGTAGCATCACTAATAGCTGCATTCTATCTAGGCTCAATACTAGTCAATGACTATATGCCGACAGTATCTGATATTGTTAATCTTAAGATGAGCTATAGAATACTTTCAGCATCTCTCTATAATCTAAATAGCTCAAATTTATACTTCAAAATGATCGTGTTCCTCAACCCTGGCCTCAAGTTGAATAGTACAAGACTTATGATTGGGGGTTACATATTCAACTGTTGGATGAATAATACCAACAGATATTTCTGTTACGTAGATTTATCATCAAGGGGAGTCTCAGGATCGACGAGGATCATATTTAGCGGAAGGCATGTAGGGTTTATTTCTTATAGTATTGAGAAAAGTCTTACATATATAAATAGCATCCTCGATGTGGTGACACCAAGTATTTCAAACATATACTGTATATCGACAGATAATCATACGAGATATTTTTTCGTCGAGATGAGTTCAAAATACTATTACACCGGAAATTTCAAGATAAAATTCGTATATACAAACTCGACGTTTATTAAAGAGTTCAACATGACGATCCGGCCCAATACAACGGCTGTCCTCAAAATAAAGAGTGTTTGCGTTGGTGAACTAATCAAGATCATAGTCTACTATCCGTTCAATTATACTAAGACATATGCGGTGGTAAATAATGAGGAGAACATTTAGAAACTCGATTTTATTTTTGTCATTATCGCTAATCAATGTTGTACTATTACCGTTAATAGCACTGGATTTTCCACTAATTGCGGGGCTTGTAAACTTATCTGCTCTATTATTCCAAGTAATCATATACACGTTTTTGATCACATTCTTTCTAGTTATGTCATCAATTGTAATTTACAGTATAAGGAGTGTTTTTGTTGAGATAATTCTAGCAGTAATTACAATGGTGCTTGGTATTGTACGTGTGCTTATTGATCCTTTTATCAAGTACTCTATTGTAATAGACAGTCTTCATGTATACATTAATAATGATGTCTTGGTTGACGTGCTCCTAGTGGTGATCATACTTTTTTATACAGGCTATATCTTATTAGACGTAACTAGGATTATTGAGAAAAGAGGTCTCGAGACCATATATAGGAGACGCAAGAAGATTGAACACTATATGAGAGAAAACTAGTGGTGAACAATTTTGACCAGGTATCCTAGAGTATTTGTAGGAGGAGATTGGGATGCCGACGGAGTAGTGGCGGCTGCACTGCTTGTTTACTCGCAGGAAAAACTCGGTAAATACCCTATTGAGTCCAAGGCGATCGTTGATAAGAGACCCATCGATCCCGAGAGGCTAAAGTTTATATTAAACGATATGCATGCAGACTATGATCTAATGGTTCTGTTAGATATTCCTTATACAAAATATATTCCAAATATCTTGAAGCTTCTGAAGAACCATTTCGGCGTTAAAAAGATAATCTACATAGATCATCATCTGTCAACAATCTCGAATGTCAAGAACCTTGAGAATGTAATAGACGAGGTCATGGTAGACCATAAGATGCCCACAGCCGCAATAGTAGAGAAAATGCTGAGAGAACACGGCATAGAGCCACATGCTAGGCTGAGAAGCTTCGTAGAAGTCGTGAAATACATGGACAGCGGAAGAAGAGTGCCTCAGAAGTATATGAAATTATTCGAAATGGCGTCTCTCTTCAGCAAAGCATTAACGGTTATGCGTGATGAGAAGGTATGGGTGAAGATCGTCAACTGGCTAGCGACGCCAGCCGCTCTGCCTATGCCTTTGGATCAAAAAATACTTAGCAAGGTTAGGGAGGCGATTGCTAAGCGTGATCAAGAGATAAAGGATATGGCTATAGATCTTGCTATGTCCGCGGAGAAGATCGGTGAGATCAGATTTATTGATGCTAGGAGCAAGTGGAAGCATCGTGGCGGCACCGCTCTAGCGTCGAAAATAGCCTCAATAGTTAAGAGCCCTGTAGCGCTTCTTGTGACTACACGTAAAAACTATAGCTTACTGATCATAAAAGCATCTGGTGGTAAGGCTTATAGAATAGCGAAGTATCTAGTGGCCGAGGGCCTGGGACACGATATTGCTGGTCATCCTAACCTTGCAATTGTAAGAGTTCCGAAAAACCCTGATCTCAAGAAACTAAAAGAGATGCTATTGACGGCTCAGTACTATACTCCCTAGGCCCTATTTTCCAGGAACTCCCTATACTCTGCATATACTTGATCGTTTCTAATGCTTCGAAGCATTGGGGAGCTATATATTATCAAGTGCTCCCATCCACGAAGGCTCGGACAGATATAGCACCCTAGCCTGTAGAAGCCCTCCTCATATAGAGGGTTCAATGGTATTTTTCTATAGAGCATGTATAGTTGTAGTGTAAGGGTGGACCATTGTTTAAGTGGTGCGATCCGCGTATACTTCTCTGCTACAATAACTGGTGGGCGATGGCTCCGCGTCTCAGACTCAACATCTCTATCCCCGACAACAATCAAGCATCTAGACCCTCTACAGAGATCGGCGTACATTTTCTCGAGAGCGGATATTTTGAGCGCGGTGCACCATCTGTTATTGGTTGTAGGGAATCCTTTCTCGCTAAGATGCTCTCTCAAACTAACCTTTACTCTGTGGATATAAACCTCGAGTTTTTCCCCGAGTACTTCTATGAATTCTTTGTTCACAGGCATATCCACATCTATATCTACGAAGACACCCTCAACCCTCTCTTTGTAGACCTTTTTCGCTAGGTATAATGCTGTTGCACTATCTTTACCTCCGCTGACGGGGACGATGACACGTTCATAATCATTTGAGAACTTCTCTAGAAAGCTAACGACGATATTCTCTTCCTTTTCGAGAAATTCGATATTGTTTCGAACAAGTTCATGCGGGTCAATCGGTGACGGGTTCTCCCCGGAATACTTCGGGGGCTTGAGAATATCAGGTATTAATAATGTACCTTTAACCCCTGAAGTATCAATGATTAGATGCTTTCCTCCGAGCATTCTAAGGACAAGATAAGCACCTTCACCCAAACCGATCTTTTTAGACACGCTCTTGGTTACATATAGTACAAACAAGTCCATATACGGCTCGGGATCAGGTATCAATAGTCTGGCTGATCTACCTAGAACGATTTCTCCGTCCAAACAGCTAATTCTTAGTCTTTGAAGCGATCTGGCTTTCTCGAAAATCCATGCTAGATGCTCTATTCTAGTATTTCTCACTCTACTCCTATTAATGAGATATACGACATTGTTAAATCCGTCAACATTCTCAACAAATTGATAGGTATCACGATCTTTTCTGCCTAGAAGGATGAAATTATAATATGTGTCCTTCAGAAGATCTTCTAATATGTGTTCTAATTGACTAGTTCTTCCTCCTTTTAGCGTATTGATTGTTATCGGCCACTCATTATAGAAGTGCTCAACCATAGACTCTACCGCGCCGGCATCGCTCCGCGACTTAACTAATATCTGATACATCTTGTTCCCCGCTCAGCAACCATAATTACACTTATCCTTAGCATAATATTATGAGGTGTTAGAGTGGTTACTATAGTTTCTTCAAAGGCATTTATGATGATGCATAAACCATGGTATGAGCATCCCGAGAATCCTGAAAGAATGGCAATGGTAATTAACGCTGTCGAGAAGGTAGGATATGATGTACAGTGGGAAGAATATGTTCAAGACCAAGATGACGGGTTAAAGATAGCGGAAAAAATACATGTGAAAGGATACATCGATTATCTGAAAAGAATGCAAAATAAGGCGCCATGCGAACTAGATCCAGACACATATTTTGTTGAGGACACATTAGACCTATCACTCTTTGCTTTAAAGTTATCCTATGAAGCATCAATGCGGGCACGACGAAGTAATGATATTTATCTTGTTTTGCTAAGACCGCCGGGCCACCATGCCGGAAGAGCCGGGAAAGCAATGAGTGCTCCAACACAAGGTTTCTGTATTCTGAACAACGCAGCTGCGGCCACGATAAGTTTCTTGGAGCAGGGTTGTCGACGAATAGTTGTTCTCGATATTGACATACATTGTGGTAATGGTACTGAGGAGATTTTCTATGGAAGAAATGATGTATTAAACATTGATATTCATAGAGATCCAGCCTACTTCTATCCTTTCACATGTTTTCCCGAACAAATAGGCAAGAGTCATGGGGAAGGGTATGTGATAAACTTATTGCTCCCTGCTAGGGCCGGAGACGATATATTCTTGGAGCTCATAGAAGTTGTGGAGACAATTGTTACTTCCTATAGCCCGGAGGCATTGGTAGTTTCCTTAGGGCTCGATGGATATTTTGGTGATGGGCTCTCTGATACCCGTCTAACAGGTGTATCATATTACACAGTGGGCTCTCTTATTAAGAGACTCAGATTGCCTATGGTGATCCTGCTTGAGGGAGGATATTCAAGAGGGTTAGAATACGGCGTCAATGCTTTCTTGGACGGAATAAGTGGCCACAAGGCCGGATTTAAGAGAAAAACTGTGACACCCATTTTGCTCCTTAAAGAATATCTAGGTATAGCGAGAGATATCATCAGAAGGATAGGATGGTTGGAGAAGTGAACACGTATGACTGTTAATGATAGAGAACAAGAAATAGAAGCCAAATACAGGATAACCTGCGCAGTGGATAGTATCATGGAGAAGCTGGATCGTCTCGGCGCTATCTATAAAGAAGCTATTGATGAGGAAGACACTTATTTCCAGCACCCATGCAGGGATTTCTCAGAAACAGATGAAGCTCTACGCATCAGGCGCATGGTGAGGGGTAGCCTTGAGAAATGGGTTTTAACGTATAAGGGTCCTAGACAGATGATCGGTGAGGTCAAGATACGTGAAGAAATAGAGACAGAACTACCAGACCCTGAGAAGTTTCGGAGAATACTTAAGAAACTAGGATTTTTGAAAGTGGCAACCATTGCCAAGAAGCGGCTCGTATATAGTTACGATGGATGCGAGATTCTAATTGACCATGTAAGTGGGCTGGGCATGTTTTTGGAGATCGAATGTAGAGATCGTAATAAGATCGATGTAATACGGAAATCTCTAAGTAATTGTCTAGAACCGGTACACAAAACATACTTAGAACTATGTATGGAAAAAGGTGGTGGATGTGAGTAGGGTTTTAAGCATTGGAATAGGCGCTGTCGTGATAGATAAGGATAACAGGATCCTTCTAGTTAAACGGGGTCATCCCCCTGGCGAAGGTTATTGGGCTGTACCGGGTGGGCATCTCGAATATGGAGAACATATTATTGAGGCCTGTCTCAGAGAGCTTGAAGAAGAGACGAGCATTAGGGGGATCCCACTAGGTGTCATATGGGTTGATGAGATAACCCCTAAGGATTACCCAGGGTGTGACGAGCATTTTGTCCTAATAGACCTCCTAGTAGAACCGCTCACAACTAAGGTCGTCCCAGGAAGCGATGCCGTCCAGGCAGGCTTCTATGAATTATCCGATCCACCCTCTCCGATAACCCCTCCTACTTCACGTTTAATACGTTTTATTAGGAAACACTTGGTAAGAGGAGAATATGCTGTAGAAGCACTGAAGAAACATGTGCTTCCTTTACCCGGTGGACAAAAATGGAGTATTCAATAGGCCCTAGTCACAAGATCATATCAATAATATATAGGGATAGGATTAAGGAGCAAATGGAACGGCTTGAGGAGCTCAGGGATCCACATATAGTATACGTTACTGATCTAATCTCGTGTTCTCACAAGTACTTGTTACGGCGTAGTTTTCCAGAGCTAACAATTCATTTTGAACCCATAACAGTATTTGGAGATTTAATACACAAGGGGTTAGAAGCGTATCTAAGCGAGAAAGGATATGTTGTGGAAAAACCTATTGAGAAGACATATACTATAGATGATGAAAAATACATTCTTAAAGGCAGGGTTGATGCATACAGTGAGGAAGAGGGTATAGTAGTTGAAATAAAGAGCGGCAGAGGAAATCATAATCTTCCCAGAGAACACCATATACTCCAGCTACAGATCTATCTGAATATGCTCGATCTGGATAAAGGCGTCTTGATCTACATTACTCCTGATAGGCTTCTCGAGTACAGTATTGATAGAACTGCCCTTGATGTCGAGTCGATGCTTAGGGAGCTAGTATATGATAATGTGCATCCGAAATGGCAGTGGGAATGCAGGTATTGTATCTTCCAGCGTATATGTCCTTACAGATTACCAGAGCAACCATCATGATCGCAACAATCACCAATCTCTAGCACTACTTGGTCACCATCCTTTAGGCCGAGTTCTTTGCGTAGGTATTTATCGGAAATAATTTCCGCTATTCTTTCATCATGGCGAGTTATAAGGGGACGGACAAGATAAACACTGATACCCTCCAGCTTAGCACAGTACACTAGGACTGGAAAGTACTCTGGCGACGGAGGATCTACAACGATGTGTTTATGTTTTACTATGACTTCTCTCAATGGCTTCTCTATTCTTAAATTGAGTGTTCCTGGGTAGGGGATTATGCCTATTCTTCTCTTGAACTGGCTTGAGTACAGCTGAACATATTTCCTACCTTCCCCTAGTCCTGACACTATTGTTCCTTTAATGATTGTTCTGACCATGATCGCCCCTACCCGTGAACAGTCTTGGCTCGATATACAATGTCAGTATGAGAAACGATGTGCTGGTGTAAAAAAGGGTTTAGCCAATAATTTCTTTGATAACGGGTATAACATAGTCCAGGCCGAGCTTCCTCAACGTCTCTTCGCGTGGTACTCCGTTCTCGTCCCATCCACGTAGCTCGTAGTAGAGGTTCAGCATTTTATCATATTTATCGATGTCGAGCTTAGCGCCTGTGAAGGGTCCTTTTGTCAGCGGGTGTTTGAACCATCTGATCGGTGGGTAATCTAGTTTCCTGTCCCACCATCCATACTCTCTTATCCAGAACGCCCTGATGAGGTTGTAGATCCTGTCGCCTACGGTATAGATGTCGTCAAGCGTGTACGTTACTCCCGTAATGTATGATAGCATTTTGGGGTAATGTTCCAGGTTTACACCTAGTTCCACCCATGGTAGACGACACGTTGTCAGTGATTCAAACATTCCTCCGCGTACTCTCTGTAGGAATAATAGTTTCTCTACCTTGATCTTATCGTAGCTAAACCTGTCCATTTTCACCTCAAGGCCTATTAGCCAAGCATCTTTATGATGGGCCCCAATCGGTGATGTACCATATGCCAGGGCCATTCCTGGGGCTGCATGGCAATCATATGCTGATACTTCTAAGCCCTTGACATGGATCGCGAATTCCTCTGCTTCTTTGCCTAGATGCCTGGATAATATTCTTACTCCCTCGGCTGCCAGATAGCCTAAGCCCCTCCTATAGGCCGTATCGATGACTAGTTGTTTTGCAGCCTTATAGTCGCCCCAACCGATCTTCTCATCTATTAGTCCCCTGTCTGAGGCCTCCATGAGGAAGCCTAGAACATTGCCCATTGAGATAGCGTCTAGCCCGAGTTTGTCGCAAAGCTTGTTTAGCTCAGCCACCCTCCTTAGATCGGGAAGCAGTATGTTACTTCCGAGCATTGCTACGTTTTCGTAGTCGAGCTCGCTTTCCTCTCCTATATCATCGATCACGACGTTTCCGCACTGCATGTTACAGTATGGGCACCCTCTTCTCTTGATCTTGATCTTTTCCATCAGGTCGCCACTTATCCTATCATAGTACTCCCATACTCCCTCCCTATAGTTCATTGTTGGGAGAACGCTGTTCTCATTGCTCCAGTTAATCGTCATCATCGTGCCCTGCCTTATCCAGAAATCATAGCCTTCGGCCTTGAGGACTTCCTCGTATGCTTTTTTGGCCTCTTCTCTTAGTTTCTTTGGGTCTGCGATGCCAGGCTCCTTTGTACCCTTTATCACTATTGCTTTCAGCTTCTTGCTCCCCATGACTGCGCCCATTCCTGGTCTTCCACCGCTTCTGCCCTTCATAGAGATCACTGTTGCATATCTTACGAGATGCTCTCCCGCAGGTCCGATCAGAAGGATGCCCACGTTCTTGCCGTGCTCCTTGGCCAGTTTGTCTTCCGCGGTGAATGTGTCGAGGCCCCAGAGATGCTCTGCATCCCTGATCTCGACCTTATTATCCTCGATATAGATGTACACGGGCTTTTTTGCCTTGCCCTCGATTACTATTGCGTCGTAACCTGCTTTCCTCAGGTGGACGCTGGCCATTGTACCTACGTTCCCATCACCATACCCGCCTGTTAATGGGCTCTTCGAAGCAACGATCATTTTACCACTGCTCGGTAACGGCATTCCCGAGAGAGGTCCTACAGCAAATACCAATTTATTATATGGGGAGAACGGATCAACTCCTCGTGGTAGCTCGTCCCACAGGATCTTGATGGCCAGGCCCCGGCCTCCTATAAAATCTTTGAGAATAGCAGGGTCAATAGCGGTGATGCTTGTTTTTTGCCTTGATAAATCTATGCGTAGAATCCTGCCACTCCAACCATGCATTGTTGTACACCAATTGAATATACCTATATATTCATGTATATATTCGTAATGAAAGGAAGGATTAATAGCGTGTTATCCAGATCTTGTTCTGGATGATGAGTACTCCCCGGTTGGAGGCAACGATGAAGATAATTCCTTTAGCTGACACCTATACATGGATGTGAGGAAAAATGAGTTCAGGAGTAAGGGTTTTACTAAAGAATATACTTGTTCCTGAAGAGAATGAGTTCAAGAACATGTACATATATATTGATAACGACAAGATAGCCGATCTCGGTGAAGAACTGCCGGTTGAATACGAGTTCGCCGAACTAGTGCTCGACTATAATAGCGAATACATAGCTTTTCCCGGCTTCAGTGTTCTCGTTTCACTCACAGAAAGATACCCTGGCATTTATGAGACTGGCTCTATTGATAAGAAGGAGATAGTAAAAGCGGCTCTCTACGAGCTAGTTATGAACGGTGTAACGTTACCAGTCATAATGGATAAGGACACATCCATCGTTAAACATGTACTTAAGGAGGTAGAATTCCCAGCCATACTTATTGAGGACTATGTAAAGGAAGATCAGAAAAACGTTTATCTCAGTGGGATCAAGTCAGATAATGGCATACTGATTGGAGACACATTATTCGGCTGGACCGAGATATGTCGCCCGGACCATATAGATGATAACTGCAAGCTATTAGATCTCAGAGGCCTACACACCTATAATGTATCTGCTCTACTAAATATGAGCAGTAAAAACAACTTGGATGCAGTGCTTGACGTGCTGTGGAGACCATATAAGGCTTTAAGGCTCGGCGATAAAAAACTAGCCAAAGGATCAAGAGCCGATATAGTTCTCTACAAAATAGCTGAACCACCCAAACTAGTAACACCGAGGAACTATATGGATTTACTCAGGTCAGGCTATAACCCTGACACCGTGATAGTAGCTGGAGAATTATACATCGATAAGAATGAACCACTAATACTACAGGCCCCAAGAATAAAGCTATGGTAGTAAACAGATGCGCGCTGGGCAGATCTTCAATATAGCTATATTCAACCAGTTTATCGATAGCTTCACCAGGAAAGCCATGCTTCTCTCTAATCCACGTGGCATAGATGAAGCGCTAAAGAACATTTACCTTTTATCCCATATAATCTACCCTTATAGCGATACGTTTCTTGTAAAAACACATCGCTATATGGAGAAATACCGTGAATACCGGCAATACTATGATAGTACCAGAGTCTTACTCCTAAATACTTCACAAGCCCTGGAGAAAAGGCTACGAGAAGAAATAGGTTTCCTCAAAGCATAAGGTATTGAATCTATAATATCGAGAGTCATTTACTTAATGGCTGTCCTGAACTGTGATGAACCATTATACAGAAGATACTTGGACCCCTTAAAGATACAGAAAATACTCTCAGTCCCACCAACACCGTGGGCTCAGCACTCCAAGATATTCGACTTTATAACCGGAGATACGCACCTCAATATCATACCGGGTGGAGTAATACAGTTATGGCCTCTAAAAGTCCTCCTTGAAGAACTAAATAGTAGAGGGGTATCTTCCCGAATATATCTGCCAGCAACAAGGCTCCTAGACTATATTAGTAATATCGATTACTTTGAGGGAATAAATGACAAAGCCGAAATAGTACCCTATAACCCGGAAAAACTAAGAGAAATAATCACATACCTCGGGGAAAAACACGAACCAGTATTAGTATCAAATATGCTGGGGATAGCATCAATCACAACACTGCTGCACACAGAAGGCAAAACATACGATAATGTATACCTCCTCTTCAACCCCATAGAGACCAGGCTAGCACGATACCTAGTTCAAATACCATACATTATACCAGCAACAAGTATAGTTGAAACAATGGTGATTGACGCAGAGAAATAGTGGGCCCGGGGGGATTCGAACCCCCGACCTCCCGGTTATCAGCCGGGCGCTCCACCAGGCTGAGCTACGGGCCCCCGTATTCTTTTCCGATTAGTGTTGTAACCGTGTTCTTAGTTTATAAACTTGTTTGGCCCTCCCAATAATATGTCTTCATCCTCTGATCCGTTTATCCGCTGCCTGTCATCGGGCCCGTGTTTGAAGAATATGCAGATGAACTAATAAATATCATGGGTTGCCGGGTTGTTGCTACAATGGATCATCACTGTTCAGCCCGCCCATCGGCTCCATCCCCGGCAACCAGTTAGTATCATTTATTTTTGCTTAATTTAACCTATCTTTATGGATGTAATTGCATGGTGGTTGGTTTGAGTGGGCCTATTGTACTAATAACGGATTTCGGGTTAAAGGATCCCTATGTAGGCGTTATGAAGGGCGTTATAAAGACCATTAATCCTGAAGCACAGATAATAGATTTGACCCATAATGTGAGAAAGTTCGATATAAATGCAGCAGCCGTGATACTCTTAGTATCTGCCAAGTATTTCCCACGCGGATCCATCTTTACGTGTGTGGTGGATCCTGGTGTAGGTAGCTCTAGGCGTGCAATCCTGATTGTCACGAAAAACTATTACTTGGTGGGCCCAGACAATGGATGTTTATCACTGCTTGCCGAGGAAGACGGAGTAATAGGAGTATATGATATATCAAGATCACCATATAGGCTTCCAAGAGTTTCAGGCACCTTCCACGGCAGAGACGTATTTGCACCCATAGCAGCGTGGTTATCACGTGGCTTAGAACCAGAACAGCTCGGCGAGCCGATCGATGACTACGTGAAACTAGATATACGGAAACCGAGGATAACAGGTAATGTCATCGAAGGAATGATCATCTATATTGATCACTTCGGAAACATCATGAGTAACATAAGCGGCGAACTCATTGAAAAAATAGGTATAAACCTTGGAGATACTCTGGACGTGATCTTGGGCTCTAGAGGATTCAAGTGCCCATATGTACGTAGCTTCAGTAATGTTCCCGAAGGAGAAGTCGCATGCTATATCAACTCATGGGGATATTTCGAGATTGGAATCAACAAATCCAGCGCAGCAGAGTTTCTCAAAGTTGAAACCGGAGATAGGATAAAAATCTATAAGTACAGTCCATCCTAGGTGCACCTACATGTGCAGAATGATTATTGGTGTTTTTTCACAGGACACAAAAATGGGTGAAATCATACCGTTCATAGAATCATTGAGAGCAGCTGCAGAACATGATCCTTTTTTAGCTCGATATACTAATGGTAGAAAAGCAACTCATTCCGACGGATGGGGTTATGTGATCATAACATCCAATTATATCGTTGAATATAAATCCTTAACGCCGATTTACATGGACGAGAAAGGATATGGCCAGATGATCAATAGCCTCCAATGGATAACAGAAATGAATGAAGCCCTTGCTTTAATGGTTCACGCAAGGCTAGCATCACCTGGATATCGAAGAAGCCTCGTTGACACGCACCCATTTCACTTCTATACAGTTGATAATTATGATTCTTGGCTGGTTATGAACGGAACATTGAAGAAAGAATGTATTAATAACAAAAACAATAGATCCGATACATATAATCTGGTCAAGGATATCTCCGACGAGGAATTCGATGAAATACCGCAAAAAATACTTGAGCAAATAGTAAATAATCCCAGCTGTGTTAGAACAGGTCTTGCTATAGGAATTATAGGCTTCAATACTTTAAACTCCTCTATTAGAGGTTATTTTGTATATTATTCGAGAAGCGATGAAAAACATCAGGGCTACTATGATTACTATGATTTGAAACTCGATAAAAGCTATGTTATTATGAGCTCGACGATCAAATACTACTTATCTGAAAAGCGCAGAGCAATCGTTGGCAAAGTAAATAAGATCAGAAGCCCTGCTATTATTAGGTTCTAATGTGATATTATCACTTATCACTATACCTTATTTCGAGAAACGTGGGACATATCATAATGAGTTGTATTATCATGTAACTACTTAATAGTACGTAGTGGATATAATATATACTTATATTTATTGTAACATTGATATATAATAGGGTCTGGAAAGGTGACTCTACGTGTCGTCGCTAGTTTTTAAAAGAGTAGTAGTTTCGCCGCTCGAAATAGATAGGGTTAGATTAGGCCTAATCGATCTAGAAGAGACGTTAAAGTATTTATCATTTGTGAAAAGTGTTAAAAAAGCGAAGGACGGTGTTCTAGCCGAATTAAGCCTTAGAAGAGGTTTGACGAGATTCCATGACGTAATATTGTTTCGTGTCGAGCTACTGAATGACTACGATATAATGATTGAGGGCGTCGGATCTACCGTTGAGATACGTATAACAGCAAGACTTCAGGTTCTATTTCCGGGAACAACTACGGTTAACCTCGAGATCGAGATATCCGGTGAAAATAGGAGGGCGTTGGGAGGACTTATAAATAAGTATGTCCAAGAACTTAGATCGTATCTAGGTAGAAACGGTCCTGTTGATCGTAAGTATAAGCCGGGCGAGAAAGAACCTATTATTCTGAGAAAGCTTCTGGAGAGAGCTCGTAAGGAGGTTGAAGAAATAAGGGGGACTCCTATCGAGGCACAGCCCGAAGTTATGGCTGAGACTGTTCCAAGCATAGGTGAGACAACGCCTGTGCCAGCCACGGAGGAGACTAAGCCAATAGCCAAGGTCGAGGAAGGCGAAAAAATCGGTGCTGAAAAAACTAAGCCTGAGAAACTGGAAGAAGTAAGAGCACCTGAGGAGGCCAGACCAAAGCTCTCTATTGAAGAGGGAAGTCTAAAGCTTGCTGATCCAGTAACCATTGCACAGATCCTATTTAATTCATCGCTACTAGCTGATTCAAAAATTGAGTCATTCAACCTAGACATAGTGAACAACCTCCTTAGAGGCAAGGATCTGAGTAGCTATAAGTACATATATGTTACCATTAAAAAGAGGGGATCACGCGATGAGGCAAAAATACTTCTAGACCCTAGAATGAACATTATTGGTGCACATGCGATCACATCTTCAGGCGAAATATTGGGTCTCGACGCTATAGAAGAAGTAAGAAAATGGAGTAACCTGCCTCTTCTATTGCGTATTTGGGGGGTAGCAGCCGATGTACTTTCTTAGCTGCTTGTTATATTATTTTGTATATAGTAATACCTTTGCATATTAGGTGGTCTGGATGAATAAGAAAGCTGGAGGAGTTAAATTTGGAGTATATCTGAGTGAGGAACTGGACAAGGGGCTAAGGGAGTGTATGAAATCCCTCGGAATTAGGAGCAGGTCCCGAGCTATACAGGAAGCAATACAGTTATTCATAGCTGAGAACAAGTGGCGTTTAAAGGGTAAAGTATCGGGTGTTATCGGTGTAATATATAATCATGATGTGCATGGTGTAGATGAGAAACTTACCGATATTCAGCATGAGTATATAGAAGTAATTGTTGCAACTCTTCATGTTCATCTAACGAAGGAAAAATGTATGCTAGCCATACTTGTGAGAGGAGATTCACCTATCATCAGAGAACTGGTTAGAAAAATAAACAGTGTTAAAGGCGTATTATTTGTGAGGCCCTTGCTTCTCGAAGCCATTTAGTAACTTATTTAATACACAAAGAATAGGTTCAACGACATCGTGGAGGGATACAAGCGGATAATTGTCTTGTCCTAACATATTGTTCTTCATAAGAGTATCTGATATCATTGGTATATGAAAGAACACCCCTAATCGGCCCGTCTCCCGGCTCCACCTGTATATGTGGTAGGCTAATGCATTACATAGATAGGTCCCTGTAGACAGACCTACAGTTATGTTGTGGTTTATTTTTCTGCATTCTTCAATTATATGAGCGGGATCAAAGATAGGCGTTCTAATAAGTGGTTCATTATTAAATAGTCTCTTGTACGGGTAGATTTTATGGTCAGCATCGGGGATCCTGTAGCTAGCAATATTGATTGCTGCTGCCTCGAGTATGGGCATACGTGCCCCAGGATACATTCCGAGTCCAATAATTATGTCTGGCTGGATCTTTTCTAATTCGTTTGAGAAAAAATTAGAGACCTCTGAGAGCGAAACCCTTAGAATTTTTACATAGACGACGTTTCCACTAGTAGATAATCTATTCTTTATTTCCAGGGCGACATCAATACATGAATTGAATAGATAACCATTGTAACTCCCATATCCAAGGACAAGTATTTTCATCCCAACACCCAACGTTAAGTATAATAATGTGCTGTGATTCTAAAGGTTTGCAGGGCACAATGGATAGAAAGATTGTGGTGATAGATAACCCGCTTATTAAATCATATCTAACAATTCTTAGAAATACACGAACCCGGCCGCCACTCTTTAGGGAGATTATGGAGAAGATAGGCTTCTACATCGGGTTTGAGATAGCAAAATTCCTGAATTGGAAGAGCATAGAAGTAACGACACCACTAGGACGGGCTAAGGGATTGACTATTTCAGGAGAGGTGATTGCGGTCGGTATACTGGGAGCATCTCTTCCATTGCTATATGGCTTTGTAAAATCAATGCCATGGGCTGGAATAGGATTGATAGCGGCAAGGAGGATAGAAGACCATAGTAAAGGCTACCTGGATGTAGAAATATACTACACGAGATTACCTAGAGATCTGCGCGAAAAAGTAGTGATTCTTCTCGATCCCATGCTTGCTACTGGTTTAACACTAAAGAGATCCGTAGAATTACTTAGTAGACTTGGCGCTTCTGATATTATAGTGGGTTCGGTTATTGCTAGTAGAGAAGGCTTAGAGAAGCTTTCGAATGAGAAGAATGTAAAAGCCATAATCGTCTGCTCGGTTGATGAAAAACTCGATAAAAACTATTTCATAGTTCCAGGTCTTGGAGATGCTGGCGATCGAGCCCTAGGCGGTACCTTTTCAGCATTAGATATTCAATAGAACAATACAAAATATATAGCAAATCTGGATATAATTTCTGCAAACTATATAATACTGTTTTTAATAATTTGAAAAGTGTTTTAAATCAATATTAAGAATCCAATAAATAACTCATACTATAATATAATAAAATAACATAGTTTTATAATGTTAAGAAGGTGCCCAGCACATGACTAAGAACCCGCAATTCATAAGGGATATAGTGGGCGGAATAAAGCCTGGGTCTATAGTGCTGATAGAGGGACCAACAGGTGCAGGTAAGACTATATTTAGCGCTAGTGTTGCTAAGGAAGTTATTGAAGAATATGGTCAAAAAGTGGCATGGATAGGTATTCTCCTTGAGCCGCCTGATATAAGGGATATATTTTCCAATATATTAAGGATAAATCTAGATGACTATATCAATGCCGGGCAATTCAAGTACTATGGATTCGAAATAGTGCCCGTTTCCGACAGATTAATAATGATCTCACAACTCCTCAACGATATAATTGACACTTATAGCCCGGGTATGATAGTTATAGACTTTATAGATCCGATAATAGAATTTGCTTCAACCTCTGATTTATTGTCTATAAGGAAAATGATAAAAACAAATTGTGGGGAGAAGAAATGCGTGGTTCTGATGATATCTCGAAGCCCACTGCATGGATTAAGATCTAGGGCTGAAATAATCTCAGACATAGTTGTCAGGATTAAAATAGAGCACCCTTCCTACGGTGCACCGAGAAGATTCATAGAGCTTGCTAAAATAAAGGATATTCCACAGACAAGGATGATCTATGAGCTAGACATGAATAAAGAGTATGGTGTAACAATACATCCTCATGGTATTTTAAAGGAGCTTAGAAGCAACATAAATCATGAGGTAAGAATACCTACAGGAATCGATGGGTTCGATGATATTTTGGGTGGAGGACTTATTCGGGGGACATCTACGCTTCTTATAGGTCCATCGGGGGTAGGTAAAACAATCCTTATGTTGACAACAGCATATAATATGGCTAGAAAAGGAGAGCATGTATATTACATTAGCTTTGAGGAGCCGGAGCAACAACTTGTAGAGACTCTTAGATTTCTAGGGTTCAATATAGAGGGATTAAAGGGTGATTTAACGATACACTCGATAAATCCGAGAACTATTACTATTAATTCATTCTTCAGCATCATAAATCGAATAGTCGACTTCTCAAAACCGATCGTCATATTTATCGACGGGCTATACAGTCTATGGAAGGAATTTGGACATGATTTTCATAGATATGTCAGAGATCTGATATATTATTCAAAGAGCTCAAATGCAACCATGATGTTATCGATGATATACGAGAAGGGAGTTGAAGAAAAATTATATGTATGGCTAAGTACAATGTGTGATGGCATTATCGAAATGAATTTTGAAAGGGCGGATAGAAGCGTTAGAAGATTAATATATGTTCGGAAAATGAGGTTATCATCTCCACCTCAGAAGTACTTCGAGGTATTATTTGAGAATAAAAAGCTGTCTATTAGAACATTATAGTACATGTAATACGACGAGAATATATAGCATGACTACCACGATCTCTAGTAGTGCTAGTAGTCCTAGACCGCTCCGTTCTTTGCTTTTAATGTTTCTAGCACATATTAAGGCTACAGATAGTAATGGAGTCGCTATTATTATGTAGATCCCAAACCATAGGATAACGGTGATTTCTGTTAGAATAGAAATTAAAAGCCCTGCTACGAGAATGACTAGTCCTGTTATTACTCCATATCTAAGTATATGGTGAGCCTCCACCATTTTGATTACCTAAATAATATGTGTTAATGATATGATCAGTCTAATCGCCGCATAGAGTAGTATCAGGGCGAAAACAAGCCTTACAGTTCTTGGCCTTAGTTTTTCAAGGCGTCTTGCACCAATATAGGCTCCCGGAATAATTCCCGATGCCAGAGCGGCGACAGCGAGTGGTTCAGGTATTCCCTTGGATACGTAGACGATGCTCCCGCCAGTAGCTGTTAATCCTACCATGAAAGAACTTGTGGCTACGGCTGTTTTTATAGGAAGACCTAGTAGTCCAGCCATGATTGGTACCTTTAGTACTCCACCCCCTATTCCGAACATACCTGATAATATTCCGGCGAAAAAAGATACTAGTAGTGCGAGCGCCTTTGTGGCTCTCTTGGTTTTTCTCTTTATGGTTTTTATAGTCTTCGAGGGCCTAAGAGCCTTCAAAAGCATTGACATGGACACATATAATAATATGAAGCCTAGGCCGGTCTTAATTATTGTTGGTGGTATTGAAGTAGTTATGATGGCACCAAGTATGGCGCCAATAGTGGTGATGGGCTCTAATGTTAATGCAGTCTTTAAATCTACTAGGTTATCCCTAAGATATTCGCTCGCGGCTATTGATGAAGTCACAATGATCGCAACTAGGCTCGTCGCTACAGCAACTCTCACATCGAATCCGAGCACAAGGATCATATATGGTACTATGAGGCTACCGCCACCAATACCGCTCATAGCCGAAACAAATCCTATGACTAAAGCACCTAGAAACAGCAGGATGAGCGTCGTTATGGCTAGCAACAATGTTCACCGACTGGTTCTCTGTATTGTCTCTGTTTGCTCATATTATCCCGCCTCTATGCCGAAAAGCATGGATGCTAGGGCACCTATGCCGTATGTCACGATAGCTGAGCCTAGGCCAGATAACACGAGTTCTATGACTTTTTTCTTAATAGCTAGTCCTGACGATATGGCAACTATAGTTCCTGATACTGCGAGCATCGAGGCAGCCATGATGAAAGAAGATATTAGTGCACCTAGTATCGGTAAGCCGAGAAAATATGGTATAAGCGGTACAAAAGCACCTATAATATAGAACACTCCTGTGTAGAGGCTCGCTATTTTTGGATTCTCGAGAGCATCCTCAGTTATGCCATACTCTTCCTCAGCTATAATCTTACTTAGTATTTCGGGGTTTGAGCTCGCATCCCTACTAATGTTTTCGATCGCCTTCACACTATAGCCTCTTTTGAGAAGATGTTTCTTGACTCTCTTGATCAATACGTTTGTTGCATATTTTGCTGCGAGCCTTATCCTTGTGAGGGCTCCAAGCTTTACATCCCTCTGCGCCTTGACACTGATATAGGTTCCCACAGCCATTGAAAGAGCGCCCCCAATACCCACGATAGAGCCTCCTAGAGCAACGTATATCGGGTCGCCGTATGCGCCGGCAAGACCTGCTGATACAGATAATATTTCAACTAATCCATCGTTCATACCAAGAATAGCGTCGCGTACATGAAGTAAGAATTCCTTTAATCTAGATTCTTCCTCCTCGAATTCTTCCTCATGTACGAGCTCGTCTTCTAGGATCTTTCTGAGCTGTTGTTTCTCCTCTTCGGTTATTTCGGGTGATCCAAGAAGTTGTGAATATGTTTTAACCGCGTTGTCCTCTCCCAGCTCAAGAATCTTGAGAGTCAGGCCATAGCCGAGTATCCCGAATAACGCGATCTTCAATCTAAGAAGTATATTGCTGATCTTTATCCTATTAATGTCTATTCCTCTTTTTTCAAGAAAATTTCTCCAGAAATCAGCGTGTCTTTTCTCTATTTTGGCAAGCATTTGTAGTTTTTTGGATACCTCAGGGTTTTTAATACGCTTGGCTAATTCGCTATAAATAATACTTGTTTCAACTTCGTCCCTGTGCATAGTAATAGCTGTTTTTATTATCTCTTCGTTATTCAGGCCGGATCACCATCTGCTACGCTACGCGCTTATGATTCTCCCTAAGAACCCCTCTATTATGTTTTGTTGCGGTTTTGACCCAGCCTTTACACTTATAGTATTTATTGGGGATAATGGTGTATTCTCTAGTTTCTTTTTGACAAGCGCTTTAGCAGCGTCTCCCCATCCATATACTGTTATTATTAGTGTGGGTTTTCTTGCCTTGATCTTCTTAATCAGAATGCTTAATGTGTTCTCGATGTGTGGGTGAATCGATGCTTCATAATTGCTTATCCCTATAATCACGGCTTTGGAGGTATCAACATCCGTTAGAATCTCCGAGATCATTGGACGCTCTTTATCCGTGAACCTATAGGTCTTTATAGTATATCCGTGTTTTTCGAGTGAATCCTTAATAGTGTCAATTATTTCTTCTACGAAGCCATACATTGATGTATAGATAATGGTTATTTTATGTTCATCGTACTTGTTTTGCGCGAAATCCTTGTATGCGTTGATTATTGCATTCAGGTTTTGTTTCCATACGAGGCCATGAGCAGGGGCTATTATGGATGGTTTAATGCCTAGCTCATTTAGTTTTTTGATGGCAGGAATGACGTGGCTCCTATAGCTCCCTATAACAGTTACCATGTATTTTCTCGCATAGATAAGATATTTTCTGATCTCGTCTTCACTTAGCTCTGTATCGAATAATTTGCGTGGAATAGAATAGCCGCCAAATACATCACATGTTAAAAGAACACCTCGTTCCTCAAGGAAAGTAACTATTGTTTCTGGCCAGTGAAGCCATGGAGTATGTATAAATAGTATGCGTTCATCTCCAAGATCGATCCTCATCTTATCTCTTGTAGGCACGAATTTTATGTTGTTCAAACCATAGAAAGAACTAAGCATCGAGCGAGCCATTGGGTGTCCATATATCATTGGTTGTTTATTCATTTTTGACAGAAGTACTGTTAGGGAGCCGGTATGATCAGGCTCCATATGGTGGACAACAATAATATCGATATCATTTATATCGACTATCTCCTTTAATGCTTCTAGGAATTCCTCAGCATAATCTCTCTTCCAACCATCGAATAAGACGACCTTATCCGGTAGAGTAAGAACATATGAGTTATAAGTAATACCTTCAGGGATCTCCCATAATCCCTCAAAGTACTTCGTTGATCGATCATCAACTCTTAGTACGTAGAGGTCCCGTGCAACCCTGTCAACATGATAAACAGTCATTTTCACCACCCATCGCTATAGTATAATAATTGGTCGATGTCCTAATATACTCGATTACCCCGATGAGCCGCCATGGCAGAGGATAGAGATTACAAGCTGGAAGAAGTTCTACAGGTTGAAAATCCGTGTAATTTTTCCTGGTTATTGTAATTCAATACTGTCTTGGATACGGAAAGAATGGTGCGGCGGCCGGGATTTGAACCCGGGATCTCCGGCTTGGAGGGCCGGCGTCCTAGTCCAGGCTAGACGACCGCCGCAGCGTTTTGGGGGCCGTATAGATTTGTAGGGCTGGATGGTTTTATAACGCTTTTTCTCTGCGTTATAATTTTGTTCGCACATGAGCATATCTATATTTAAAATTTTATGTCATCATTTTTTATTTCTTTGGAATCGGAGAAATCATACAAAAATTTTATAACAGAGTATTTGTATGTATAACGTGTACATATAACGTGTCTGTATTAATAATGAGATGGGTGTAATGGAAAAAGAACGACGGAATCGTAACAAGATAGAGGTTATTGAGGCTATTTTAAGGTACATAGAGAAGGAAGGTAAGGCAAGAAAGACGAGAATACTCTATGCGGCTAATCTGAATACCCGCAGTCTTGAATCCATTCTTTCCGACCTCGTAAACAATGGTGCGTTAGAGATTATAAATGATGGTCGAGACCGTAAAATGTACAGGATAACCCCTCGAGGAGCTCGTCTTTTAATGCTTATCACTAGGATCAGAAAGTTCATGGGAAACAAACATACAACAACTACAAGGCTTATTGATAATTTGAAGGAGTTCTGCAGAGAAATAGGAGCTGAAGGCGAGTGCGTTGAGATAGAACAATCCACTAGGCTGGGAATGAATGTCAAGGGACAAACCACTAGGACGTATTTCATTGATCTATATGTCAAGATAAATGGGAAAGAATATATCATAGGCTTTCTCTCAAAAGATGCAACGGAGCTAGAAATCCAGCAAATATTGTCCTGGCTAATAATAGTCTCTCTTGATACAGGCTATAGCGTCATATTATTCGTGTCCGAAGATAAACTCCTAAACATTAGAAGATATCTTGACCATTTATTCGGTCTACTTGAATGTGAAAAATTCAGAAGGCTTAAGGATAAATTCATCGTGAGAGAACTTCGGATCTTATAATCTTTGTTTTTAATGATGAACTAGAATCATTGTATGTAGTTATAAAAGATTTTTCAGATAATTGTTTATAGTGTCTTACCTCTAGAATTATTGATTCATTTCTTGTAAAAACCCATTTTGTCTAGAGAATTCATACATATACAAACTCTGGACAAAATCTGCCTTTCATAAATATAAGTTTATCGACACCCTTATCTCCTAAGGTGAAAAGATGTACGCCTTAAGCAAAACCCTTGGAGTGCTATTGCTAGCCACGCTTCTTACGGCATTTGGCTCAGCATTAGCCATGTGGTCCGAAACTATCAACATAAACACGTACATCCATACAGGAGAGGTACGTGTTGCGTTTGGTGGATGGGCTGTCAACGACAATGGCCCCGATCCTCAGTGTGGGTGCGATGATGGTTCATGCTATGATAATTCTGAGGGTAAAGATGTAGCAAGTGTTATAGTGACCCCCGAGATACTTGATGAACAGAATAATACCATAAAGCTAAACGTAACGATCATTAACGGTTATCCGGGCTATTTTGCGGACATAACCTTCAATGTGACTAACATAGGCACAATACCAGTTAAACTACTCAACTATACTATAACAGGTGTAAATACAACAGCTCTACGTGTCAACCTAGGTATACCTAAAGATACACAGATACATCCTAATGAGAACGGTACCTATACATTATCAATATGTATCAAACAAGCTGCATCTGAAATGTCAACATACGCATTCGATATATCACTAACATTCGCTCAGTGGAATGAAGTACCCCGCAATACGTTACGGATATAAGGTAACACGATATGAAACAGTATGACAAGTTTTTCATGGAGGTACAACCTCCAAATAAAAATCTGGTGAACATAACATGAGAAAACAAATCGCAATAATCGGAATATTCGCGCTCATAATGCTCATAGGTTCAATAGTAGCTTATGCAATGTGGTACCAAACACTACTGATAAACAATTATGTTAACACTGGCAAGTTAGACTTTGCGTTTGTGTATGGTACTGTGTCATCAACTGATCCACCAAATACGCCAGACAATATGGTAGACTTCCATGCAATACCGCAAAAGATCATTATTCCGGTTCCCGAAAACAAAGATGTTGGAACAACATATGTTAACCTAATAGATACTGATGGTGATGGAGACTATGATGCATTAAACATAACGATAGTAAATGGCTATCCATGGTATTATACCCACGTAGGATTTAGTGTTATCAACTCAGGTACAATACCACTCAAAATATGGCGAATAAGATTCCATAACGGTACAGGGACATCAACATTTTACTCATTATATAGCGAGCAACAAACCAATGGTACACCTATAGATCTCAATGGCGATGGTAAGCCGGATATCATGATGTGGTGGGGAGACAACTTTGGTGCACAACTACATCCAGGTCAAAGTGCCGATATTAGTTTCGATATAACAATACTACAGGATATGCCACAAAACACTAACTTGACATTCATAATATATTATGATGCCATCCAGTGGAACGAATATAACAGCAATGTGCCTTCGGGTGCTTAAAGGATAAAATAACTGTAAAAAATAGGGGGAATATTTTTCAACCCCTATATACAAACTCTTTTGTATAAAATCATGAAGAGAGATACAAATTTGTTATCAACGACTAGACAGTACATATTGACTCTTCTACCATTTCTACTCATCTTAACAGCATATATGCTAAAATATCTAAACGTACTATATGGTGCAGCATTCTATCTTGTACCGATAGTTTTAAACATACTAGTTGTTACTATAACTTATCGATGCGTGGTATATAAAAAGCCAACATATGGTATCATATCATCATATATACCATTAATGATAGCTTCTACATTGGCACCATTCTTCTTCTCAGGAATAATATTTGGTTTCGGTAAAAGTATCTATTTCATAGAACCCATTACAGCGATAATGCCGTTTATATTAACACTAACTAGTCTCATGGCTATTGAGCATGTAAAGGCATTGATGTTGAAGAAATGGAATTTACTATTTATACTTATTATAAGCATCATAATGTCCGTCATTATGTTTCAGACAGTACAGTTTGTAACAAACATTGGGGAGATGAGTATTTTATTCATGAGAGAACTAATGATGAATATGGTCACAAGCATTATTATTATATCATATGGTCTATTGCCTGCGGTCTCTTATCGATTAGGAGTTGATATGATCTGGTATTATTTTCCCATCCAGCCCATGATAAAAATGTATATGTCCAGTATTATGCTAATGATAGGGCTAATAGCCTCTCTATTTATACTTGATTATACCAAGTTTACTCACAGCCCCTTACTGACTCCCAAAGCAGAAGCCAGCATTACTGGTAAAATAAAGACTATTTTTCCTCTGATAATACTAGGCCTAGTCGCTCTGTTCCAGATTGCGGGTTTACACTCATTTGTGGTCCTCACTGGCTCGATGGAGCCTTCTGTAAATCCTGGCGATCTTGTACTTGTTGAAAAGGAAGATCATTACAATGTAGGAGATATAATAGTCTTTTCAACACAGGGCACAATAATAGTGCATAGAATACACTCTGTGGAGGATAACTACATTATTACAAAGGGCGATGCCAATAATTATATTGATCCATGGAAGATCAGGTCAGATAAGATAATAGGCAAGACCTTTGCCGTCTTACCATATATAGGGTTACCGCTTGTTGCTATATCACGCTTGTTAGGAACTTATTATATGGGGCTTCTTTTCACAGTATCGGTAATTCTTCTTATATTGTTTTTATCATATTATATAAAACTCATAAAAAGGTGGTACATGTATGAAATTCGTTAAGAACTATAAAACCATACTAATCATTGTACTCGTGATATCCATGGCTGTATTCGTAGTATCCGCATCCGCCCTTAGCATAGCATATAGAACGCCTTCTTATATCCAGAGGAGTGTTAAAACCAAACTCTTGGAATCAGATGCTCATATATCATTCAACTATCATATAAAACCATCAATACTATTCGACAATAAGACGGAAACAAGTAGTAAATCTATCTATCTGTCCTTGGCGCGAGGCATTCTATATAACACTACGATCAATACTAAATACTACGCTGATCCGCTATATGGTGAACCAACTAACAAAACAATTAGTATTATCAAGATAATAGAAATCTCCACAGCGTCATGGAGAAAAATCATTACAGAAGAAAATATTGATGTAGCTAATGTAACTATTACTGATAGTGGATATGTATCATTTGGCAAGTATACTTCATTTGTGAAGAAAATAAACGACCAGATAGGACTAAACCCCTTGGGATATACCATAATAATAAGGTATAAGTTGGTATACACAATCTATTATGGTTATGCCTACCGTATATACAGTTTCGCCCCGTCCCTAACTATCGATTATGATGAGTTAAATAAAATCGTCAAGACAAGAACTGATAACACAACGCTATCCGTAGAGAAGGATAGCAGAGTATACATACCAGGTAATACGACGATATTCGGTATGGAGATAAACACAGTCTGGCTTCGTGAGAAAACTTTTTACTCAACACTCTTATCTGCTACTGTAATGCTTTCAACTCTAGGCGCCATAGCATATTACATGATTAGTAATGGTGACTACTATCCCGAGAAAGTATTGAAGAAATATAAGTCCAGAATATTCTACGGTAAATTTATTCATTATGATAAAGAGATCGTTAAGGTAGAAGATATAAGAGATATAATTCGTGCGTCGGAACTTTATGGCGAGATCATAATATGTGACCGTGATAGGAATCAATTAATAGTAAATACAAGAAACAATGTAGTAATCTATGAGAACAGCGAACTCAATAAAATACTATGATATCCCTAAGCTTTGACATATATTGGGTTTCTCCCACCACTATACAGTTTTATCAACCCTTTTTCAGCAACGGCTCTTAATAGTTTTCTCGCGGTACTAATCCTGATACTATATATTTGCGCCAATTGATAAGGAGTTATAACCTTAAACGAGCCACGCTTCAAGTCTCGCTCGAATCTTTTTATTATATCTCCTGTTACCTCGATCTGCGCCTCAAGCGACACTATTCTTTTAGTCTCTGTTGGTTCTTCTTTGCGCCCTCTCTTACCCTTGGCCATGTTGGTCACCTGGACTAGGGTTTTGTGATTATCGATATTTAAATTTGTGCGTCTTTCCAGGTTAATATGTGAATAAAGGTACAAGTAATGATGCTATAAGGCCTGAGAGATATATTCCGTCGAAGGTTCCAGCGCCTCCAATGCTCAGCATGGTTGCACCGTAGTACTCGATAAACCTATTTAGTTCCTTCCCTAATCTAAGTATGTCTGCACCAATAAGACTTCCCAATACTCCACCTACGTATGCGACTGGTATGGCCATATATGATTCACGGATCAATAAGGCTGTCATAACCACGCTCGTCAAAGGAGGTAGGAACGCTGGAACAGCTATGCCTACACCCGGTATTGCACGTGACGATAAATAAGATGTCATGGCCGTTACACTGATCACAATTAAAGAATAGGCGAGAATATGAGGAGAATCTATAGCCATTTTTAGCAACAATAACACACTCAGCCCTATAGGGATCATTGCGCCGCCGACATTGATGGCAAGAACAATCTCCTGTTTCACAACACGCGGAGTAATGACTGGAAAAGGGATGCCAAAGAAGTACACATACCTCTGCTCTAATACTATCATTTGTTTTCCCGTACTGATCCTCTTAATCACTATGTTGAAAGGGCTCAGAACAAGGCTTAGAAGAAAAATCAATGGCCCTAACACAGAAGCGGCCGGCCTCGATATTCCTAGAAGAGACGATAAATATCCGAAAACATATGGTGCAGAGACAAATAGGGGAAATAGCAAGAGCAGATAAAGCATGATCATCAAGGGGTGTGAGGGGAATGATACTATTACTTTCTTCTTGTGTGTTTTATTCTCCAAGAAACTAGACGGTCTGGGCGCGAAACCCTCCTCATCCCTCCACGGGTCTGGGGGAGTCATAATCTTCATCCCAACATCATCTATGATCTTTGTTCGGACATATATGCTATATGTGTTTTTATAGATTAATGATAATACAGCATAATGCCTCTAATGAATCCGGAGGTTAGTGGAACTGTCATTTAAAAGATATGATAAAGATACGATGTTACATTATGTGGGTAATGTACTAATAGTTTTATCGATAGCAAATATTGTTCCCACAGTATTTGCTCTACTATTTGAGGAGTCGCTCGCTTTTAAGCTTCTAATGGTCTTCGAAACAATAATCATTTATGTCATCGGATACATGTTATCAAGACAGTATCAGCCCGGCTCAGTAGGTCTAGTTGAGGCAATGACCATAATGGTTTTTGCCTTCCTGCTACCACCTTTTATGATGTTATTTCCTCTTCTTACTAAGGGTGTAGATTTAATTGACGCATTATTTGAAGGAGTGTCATCTATTACTACTACGGGACTCTCGTGTTTGCCCCCCTCAGCCATGGATCCGACAGTGGATTTTCTACGATCATATTATCAATGGATAGGTGGACTCGGAATAGCATTTTTCACTTTAACCGTTCTAGTTCCCCCTGGATCAGCAGCTTACAATATTTACTTAGCTCATCTCGGTAAGATCAGGATCAGTCCCTTGAGTAGGAAAAATGTTATTGAAATACTCAAGATATATTCCGTACTCACTTTCTCGGCCTTTATCACCTATTTAGTGCTCGGAATGAATATATACTCAGCTGTAATTAATGCATTAACAACTGTTAGTACCGGAGGCTTTTCAACTTACGCTATTTTCCCATCGAATCTATTACCGATCGTCACGTTATTCATGTTTATAAGTGCTCAGCCACTCGTTACGTACTATATGCTTCTGAAATACAGGCGTGGAAGAATTTTTTCCCCACAACTAGTGTCCTTTACTATAGGCGTTTTGATCGGATCCATTCTACTATCTATGGCATCGGGTATACCACTCATGAAATCCATTTTTGAAACAGTATCGGCAGCCTCGACAACGGGATACACGGCTCTTAATCTCGCTGATTCCAATGATTTGACGAGATTTGTCTTAGTGATCTTAATGCTGAGTGGTGCTTGTCTAGGAAGCACTGGTGGCGGTATTAAACAACTAAGGATAATAATCCTTGTAAAATCTTTTGTCAGGCACATTAAGCGGACACTAGCGCCTAGGGGCACAATATTGCCTATTAAAGTCTCGGGAGAAATCATCCAGGACGATGACATTAAACTTGCATATAACCTATTATTTGTATATCTGTTGGTTCTTGTTGTGAGTACATTAATCTTTATGATGTATGGGTATAGTTTATCTAGTAGCTTGTTCGAGACAGCCTCTGCCCTAGCAACAACGGGTTTATCAGTAGGGGTATCATCATGGCAGTTAGCGGTTCCTCTAAAAATAGTTTTAATAATCGATATGTGGTTAGGGAGAGTCGAGATAATACCATTCATTATTGTTTTCTACAACTTATTCTATAAATAGGGTGTAGAACGATATGAAGGTCATTATAGCTGGTGGAGGAGATACGGGAGTCGAGCTGGCCAATGCATTGATAAGCGAGGGACATGAAGTAATAGTTATCGAAAAAGACAAGCGCCGCGCGGAAGAATTAGCTGAAAAACTTGATTGTCTGGTAATTCATGGCAATGCAGCTCACCCCCAGGTTCTCAAGGAGAGCGGTATAGGTGAGGCAGACGCGCTCGTTGCTGTAACTGGTAATGATAGGGATAATGTCATAATATCACTCATAGCTAAGACTATGGGCGTCAAAAGAATCATAGCTGAAATAGAGGATCCCGGCTATAATGATCTGTTGATCTATATGGGGATAAGCAATATCATAAATCCGAGCCGTCTAATGTCATTCCAGGCATTGTCAATGCTAAAGGACTTTAATATACTCAATCTTTCGATAATACTGAGAGGAAATACGCGCCTCTTTCCAATTAGGATCACCAGAAGCCTAGATGGTAAAAAACTGAAAGAACTCGATATAGACTTTGATAAGGCTAGACCAATACTTGTTTTAAGGGGGGATGAATCAATATTCGTAGATGAGAACACCACTATACGTTATAATGATACTGTACTTTTTCTCGTTAAACCGCAATATCAGGATGAACTGGTTAGAAAATTTACTGAGGAGCAGAAATGAATAGCAATAACCATGAGAGAGATCTAGTTTTAATCATAACATGTAGAGCCGGGAGCGAGGATTGGTGCGAAGAGGAGATTGGTAATAGAATGTTCCACAAGGATCCGGAGGTTATTGTTCTAAAAACTAAATACCAAGGACTCCTATTAGTTTACTCAAAATTACATCCGGATATGGCTTATAAGTATGCAAAAAGTTACGAGTATGGTTTTGTTGAGAAAATAATTCCCGTTCATATTGTCATCAATAGTTTAGACCAATTTAATTTTGAAGATGCTGAGAAAATTGTTATCAAACTATTAACAGAAAAACAACTACCTAACAATGTTAAATTAAAAGTTAAAATAAGGGGACGAAGGGGGTTGAGCCCGCATATATGGAGAGCCTTTATCAAAGCTATGAGGAAGTATGGAGTGCATCATGATCCATCTTCTCGTGTCTGTATGCATGTGGAAGGTATAGATGATATGTTGATAGTGGGGGTGGGTGAGTGTTAGCATCATTTTTTATACTGTTTATGTAAATAGTAGAGTGAAAGTGCCGGGTGCCCGCCTTGAATATGGATCATTCCAGTGATAATGAGACGTGGAAGATCATCGAGGAAGAACTCAGTAGACCGACAATATTTAAGAGCAGGGAAAGCCTTGCACCCGAGTATATTCCTGATAAATTACCTCATAGAGAGAAAGAAATTAAGCTTCTAGCATCAGCTTTCAAACACTTGATCATATCCCCCGGTAGTTTTTCTCAAAGAGTCCTACTAGTAGGAGGCGTAGGTGTAGGAAAAACAGTTACTGCTAGAGTATTTGGTAGAGAGTTCGCTAGAATCGCGCGCCTAAAAGGATATAATTTACGATATGTTCATGTTAACTGTCATAGGAATAGAACATTATATAATGTTGTGGCAGAAATAGCTCGTCAGCTCGAAGTGCCCCTTCCCCAAAGAGGTTTATCTGTTAAGGAAATGTACGATGCAATACTCTGGCATTTAGAAGAAAACAATATCTATGCAATAATAGCTCTTGATGAGTTTCATTATTTCGCCAGTATAGCTGGAAGCGATGCAGTATATTTCATAGTTAGGACATACGATGATACAATTACCTCTCTGAAGCGCCTAAACTTTATCTTTATATCGCTCGATACTTCTAAGCTATCACTCCTTGATCCCTCTACCGAGAGTTATTTGTTGAAGCACATGATAAGATTAAAACCCTATACTAGTGGTGAATTATACGATATTCTTAAGTATAGAGCTGAACAGGCCTTTTACCCAGGAGTAGTAAACGATGAGGTCCTGAAGTTTATTGCTGAGTATGAGGGTAGCGATAAAGGCGGGGGAGGAAATGCTAGGCATGCAATAGAAATTCTTCTCCTTGCAGGTGATGCGGCAGAGCATGAAGGAAGTGATCGAGTGACTATCGAACATGTCAGAAAAGCAATCTCGAAGACAAGTAGAGAATTAATAAACATTTCGGAAACAATCCTATACAGTCCATTACATGAATTAATGATACTGCTGGCCATTATCAGGCTTCTCAGACGTACTGGACAGACCTACGTTAAGATGGGTGATGTTGAGAGAGAGTATGAAATGGTATGTGAAGAATTTGATCAACAACCGCGTAGGCATACGCAGGTATACGGATACATTATGAATCTGAAGAAAGCCAGCGTCATAGACGCTAGAACGAGCGGTAAGGGCCTTAGAGGTAGAACAACACTCATAAGCATACATTATGGTCCGTTGGATCTGCTTGAACAATATGTAGTTGATCTTATACAGAAGAAAATTAGTATGAAGCAGTCGGGGAGGAGGAGATGAAAAGCAATAGTGAGCAGATCATCATTGATACTCTACAAAAATATGGTGAGCTAAACATTACTCGTCTTGCTAGAATCACGGGCTTACATTATAGGGTGTTGGTTAAGAAACTGCGTGAGTTGCAGGAGAAAGGTGTCGTGGAGGAAAGAAGATTTGGGAGACTAAGATTGTTTAGGCTTGTTAAGTGAGTGATGTTTCTTACTTTTTGTATCGCCTAAAGTATTGCAATACTTCTCTCGCACTCGGTCCAGCGAGCCATTTGATCATCTCCTCAGCTAATCCATAGCCTATGGCTAATCTTGCAGCGTACTTGGGGTTTTTCTCAAATATTATTTTGATGAACGGTATAACATCGGTCTTGACTTTGTGCCTGCTTGTCAATAATGCCGGGGCAAGTGCACGGGCTATTCCTTCTCTGATCTCTCTGCTCCGCTTGGTCTGCGCAAGTAGATGTAGTCTTTGCGGTGATCTGAACACTTTCCAGCGATACCTATATATCTTTCTTGCAAAGGCTACGCCTGGCCCCATCATTTCGAACACGTATGGCAATAAACTCCAGGCGCCTGTTTTCTTTATTCTTCCGAGATACACATCTGCCCTAGCTAGGGCTTCATATGCTCTCCATATCTCCTCTGGATCATCATAGTATGTTGGTATGTGTTCATTGATCCAGATCATCATGGTCTCATAATCTATGTCTGCCTGTGACACAGCATTTTTAGCTTGGAAGACATACTTCGCGTTGAAAAGATTCTTTAATGCCTCGAACGGCGCATACTGCCTATTTCTGTATGTTGAAAACATTCTTACAAGCTCTAGTGTTACCTTGCCATAACCCTCGGCTATGGCTTGGAGATCATTAACGGCGCTTCTCAAATCCCCCTCACTACGCTTAGCGATCTCCTTCAGAGCCTTTTCATCGCATTCGATCTTTTCCGCTGAGCAAATCCTTTTCAACGCAATGACAACATCTCGTTCACTAAGCCGCTTAAAAGGTATTATGAGCGAGACTTCACGAATAGGTCTTAGCTTCTGATCCCAAGGATTATTCGCGGTCATCACTACCGGATAGCGTGTCGTTTCGATTAGGTGTAGAATAGCATCTACAGCGCCCCTATCGGCCATACCGCTTATACCATCAACTTCGTCAAGCAATATTATCTTTCCACGAGCAAATAGGCTTCTCTGAGTAGCAGCTATTTTCGCGATCCTTTCGATATCTTGTTTTCTCCTAAAGTCACTAGCATTCATCTCAACTACTTCGAGTCCATTCTCCCTCGCAGCAGCTTCGACAAGGCTGGTTTTTCCGCATCCAGCTGGTCCGTAGAGCAGAGCCGCCTTCTTAGAAGGTTTGCCTTTAAGCCATGATTCTAGCCATTGAAGGAAGGTTTTCTTAGCCTGGTTCTGGTTTATGACGTCTGCTACCTTCTTCGGCCGATACTTGATTATCCAGGGAAGTTTCTTGGTCAAGGCCGTCGCTACACCTTGAGCTTCTTACCTATGAACGCCAGTCTTGCTAGGAACGCGTTTAACTGTATCTCATCATCTGCCCCTTCTACGAGTCTGAACTGTATTTCTCCTGCTAGATCAGCTATGATGATTCTGTATTCGTCTGGTATTTTTATTTCTTGGCTGAATATCTCTCTATGAATCTGTTTAATGACGTCAACTCCGCTTAAACCATAGTTTATCATGAGCTGTCGAAGCTTATTTCTCGCCTCGGTAAAGTTACCTGATAATGCAAGGTTTATCATCTGACGTACTTCTCTAGGATGGGCTAGTCCTACTACTTTATAGACGGCGTCAACGGTCACTTTACCGATCGCGGCTGCGGCCTGCAGTATGTTTATAGCTCTCCTCATATCGCCTTCGCTTAATTCATATATTGCCTCCAAAGCCTCGATATCGTATTCGACCTTCTCCTGATCGGCGATCCATTTAAGCCTCGCTATGACGTCCTCTTTTTTAAGAGGTGTGAACCTGAACACCGCACACCTGCTCTGGATAGGCTCTATGATCTTGCTGGGATAGTTCGCGATTAGAATAAATCTTGTAGTGGCTGTGTACATTTCCATTAGTCGTCTCAGTGCTTGCTGCGCATCCGATGTCATGTTGTCTGCTTCGTCCAGTAGAACGATCTTGAATGGAATATTGCCTGGAATTCTTGTCCGTGCGAATTCTTTAACCTTGCTCCTTATAACATCTATTCCTCTCTCATCACTTGCATTCAACTCTAGCATGTATTGCCTATAATTCTCGCCATAGAGATCATGTGCTAAACAATGTGCGGCGGTTGTTTTACCGGTACCAGGCGGACCAGCGAAAAGTAGGTGGGGCATATTTTTTTCTTGGACAAACTTCTTGAGCCTAGACACTATTTCTTCTTGGTCAACGATCTCGTCGAGTGAGCGAGGCCTATATTTTTCAGCCCATAGTAGTTCTGCGAGAACTTGTCTCGAGCTCATAAATAATACACCTAGCAGTATTTCGGCTGTCTCAAAATAATGTTATATGGGGGCTTCCTTAATAGTTATTTCAAAAATACAGTAATTTTGGGGACGGCCATTTTGCAGGAGTCTTTATCGGCCCTTATAATTGAGCGCTCTCTGGATGTACTAAGGAGGGATTATGAGGAAGAAGAAGTTAAGGTTGAAATACTCAGCGACGTATCTCGCGTCTTTACTAATGAGGGGTTTATAGATCTATCTAAGGGTTCAGAATATACATTACCGAGATGGATTGCCCGGGCTCTAGAGAGACAAGGCGTTGTTAAAATAAAGGATGATATAATAGATCTCGAGAAACTGTCTAAGATCGCATATAATGAGGAGGCAACACTTAAGAAGCCGCAGCTCGTTAAGTTAGAGCCTCATTTCTATATGCTTGTCAGAGAAGAGATCGAAAATATTAAGAAGCGACTGCAAGAAAGGCAGGATATAAATCTGCTTGATGATCTTAAAAAATATGTAGATCTGCTCTACACCGTGGGAAGGATAAGATTAAGAAAAATAATTAATACACTTCTTATGATTGAAGTTTCGCAGGATTTTCTAGATAAGATGAGTATGGAGGAGAAACTCTTATACAGGATCCTTAGAGATTCATTGTTGACTTGGGTGTCCGAGCTAGGTGTAGAAAAAATATAGTTTAATGGATGGTGCTCATATCTATGAGCTTAGATATGGAAGCATTTACACAGGAAATAGATGATCTTGTAACCCGGTTTAAGAGATTTCTATGGGAATATATGGATCGCAGAACCCGTAGCTTCAAGTATCGTGAACGCCTATCTCAAATGGCGTTAATGGGTCAAAAGAGCCTTGTTATTGATTTCGACGATATAACTCTTTTCGACAGGCAGCTCGCCCATATTATTGAGGACAATCCCGAAATAGCTCTTGACGCTGCAAGCCGGGCGATCAAAGAGTTATTGCTTAAGGAAAACCCTGACTACGCCCAAGCTGTCGAGAAATTCTATCCTAGATTCCGGAATTTGTCACGTATAATAAGGGTAAGAGAACTCACAAGTGAGTATATTGGTAAAATGGTCGCTATCGAGGGAATACTAACTAGGCTTACAAGGGTCGAGGCAAAACTCGTCAAGGCAAGATATAAGCACCTAGATCCGGAGTGTGGAGCTGAATTCGATTACCCCGAATATGGGGAAATGGGAGAACGGATAGAAAAGCCAGCAATATGCCCTATCTGTGGGAAAGGCGGAAAATTCCAGTTATTACCGGATAAGTCAAAGTTCATTGATTGGCAGAAAGTAGTAGTACAGGAAAAACCCGAGGAGGTTCCGCCAGGCCAAATACCGAGAAGCATAGAAGTCGTATTAACTGGCGACCTCGTTGACATTGCGCGGCCCGGAGATAGGATAACGATAACAGGGATCCTAAGAGTTATGCCTACAGCATCCATGCAGAAAGCAGGCAGTAAGGCGGTCTTCTCCTTCTACATAGAGGCAAACTACGTGGATGTTCAGCAGAAAATACTCGAGGAAATAGAGATCACCCGTGAAGACGAGGAGAAAATCAGGGAAATGGCTCGGGATCCATGGATAAGAGAGAAAATAATTGCTAGCATAGCACCATCGATCTACGGTCATTGGAACATAAAAGAAGCCATAGCCCTCCAGCTATTCGGTGGAGTACCCAAAATCCTCCCTGATGGGACTAGGATTCGTGGAGATATACATGTCCTATTAGTTGGGGATCCAGGTACTGCTAAATCACAGATGTTGCAATACGCTGCGAGGCTTGCACCTAGAGGAATATACACTAGTGGAAAGGGCTCATCAGCCGCGGGCCTAACCGCGAGCGTACTACGTGACAAGCATACTGGTGAGTGGTACCTTGAGGCAGGTGCCCTAGTCTTGGCCGATGGAGGCCTTGCCGCTATAGATGAGATCGATAAGATGAGAGAAGAAGACCGTAGCGCAATCCATGAAGCACTTGAACAACAAAGCTATCATCCAGACTTTGAGATCATGTTGGCTGATGGACGGTTTGTCAAAATAGGGGAATACGTTGATTCGCTCATGGAGAAAAACCCTGACAAAATATTACATGGCGGGGAAACCGATGTTCTTTTCGTAGACGACGTGTTTCTCATAGGATACGATCTCTATACTCGTACACCCCTAATTGTTAGAGCGGATAGGATTAGTAGGCATGTTGCTCCGAGAAAATTTGTAAGATTAAAGTTCAGTAATGGGCGCGAAATAGTAGTTACTCCTGAACATCCTGTAGTCGTGTATTTAGAGGGGCGTATTACCGTATTGCCTGCCGAGAAAATAGAGCCCAACATGATTGTTCTAGGCGTCAAGAGATATCCTGTTCTTGCAGGACTTGCCGTACGAGTCAAAAGACTTATAGAGAAATACGGGCTGGAGGAAGCATCTCTGCTAATTTACAAGGCTTTGCTGGGTGAGCTTACCTCAGAGGATGTCGAAAAGCTGAATGATCCCGGTATACTAAATAAAGATAATTTGGTCGGGAATGATTTCTTGAATGAACTGATAATATCTGAGGAAATCATCCGTAAAGTTATTACACTGCTCTTCTCTCGAAAGGCAAATATTAATGGTTGTCTAGTCTCATTACAAGTAGATCGTGTTTCGGCCTTAGTAATACAGGAAATCCTGTGGAGACTGGGAATAAACAGTTTCATAGCTGGTAGAGAGCTAATTATATCAGGGCCGAGAAGCCTCGAGAAACTAGCACATTATATCATTGGCGAGGAAACTCGTTCACGTATATTGAAATCGAGTAAAATGTTAGAGGGTTATCCTGATTCGTGGTTAGAAATAGTATACGCTGTTGCTGGCGGACTAAAAGAGCTTGTAGGTCATGATCTGTTCGAGAGGATTATTTTAGGCAATATATCCGAAACTACGCTGGAAACCATAATATCTGGTATACTTAATGACTTTACTAAGACAATGGGAAATCTAAAGAGTCATGGTGTTTCAAAAGAAAACTGTATGTTTCTTCTAACACTAACCGCTGGCCAGGATGTAAGAAAGTTCCTCACAAAAATAAGTGATTCTCTCAACAAACTTAAAGAAGTACTGCTAGATATTGAGGAGAGGCTCGGGGAACTCAGTATACCACGGATAGTGATCGGTAAGGAAATAATGGAGAATAAGGGCGTCAAGTGGGTATATGACGTGACTATTGAGCCATACCACTTATTTATCTCTCATGGTCTTGTCTTACACAACACGATCAGTATTGCTAAGGCCGGAATAGTTGCTAGGTTAAATGCTCGGGCCTCGGTCCTTGCGGCTGGTAATCCAAAGTTCGGAAGATATGATCCAAAGCAGTCTATAGGTCAAAACATTGATTTACCACCGCCGATTCTCTCAAGATTCGATCTTATATTTATAATACAGGATATACCGCATGAGAAGCGGGACAGGATGCTGGCACGCCACATATTGTCTGTCCACGGAAATGTGGAGAAAGCTAAGCCTATTATAGAGCCTCAATTATTGAAGAAGTATATAAGCTATGCGAGAAGATATATTAGACCTCAGCTAACCCAAGAAGCTGTACATCTTCTTGAGGAGTTCTTTGTATCGATGAGACGTGCTAGTGGTGTTTCGGAAGAAGCCCCAATAGCTATTACTGCGAGACAGTTAGAAGCACTTGTAAGGCTGAGCGAGGCTCATGCAAAAATGGCGCTTAAAAACAAGGTGACAATAGAGGATGCTGAAGAGGCTATAAGACTCATGTACTATAGTCTACAAAGAGCAGGCATAGATGTAGAGACAGGCAGGATAGACATAGACACGATCATGGTTGGGACACCCCGCAGTAAGCAGGAACGTATGAAAGCCTTCATCCGATTCATTGACGAGATATTTGAAGAAACAGACGAGATCGAATACAAAGAACTCGTGAGAAAAGCAATGGACAAGGGATTTGCAAGGGACTTTACAAACGAAATGCTCAGAAAACTCAAACGAGAAGGCACAATATATGAGCCGAAGCCCGGAGTGATCGCAAAGATAAAATGACTCTTTTTACCTCTATTAGCCTCGGTGGGGCGAAAGATTTTTCCTCACAAATCAGGGCTGGAACGCCTCTTCATCGGCCACATAAGATTAAAAATCCCCCTATTCATAAACCTTACCAGAACTGTAGAGATGATAAAATTAGGGAGATGATACGAGAATGCAGGAAGAGCCCCAGTACGTGATCAGGATAGGTGATAAGGAAATAGAGATCAATATTGAAACACTCAATATAATCAGAGAGTATCTTCACCGGCCAATGGGACTCGACGAGCTAGCCGAGAAACTAGGCCTTGAAGGCTGGGATGAGGCCTATGAGCTCATAAAGAAGATACCTGCATGGATCATATGGACCCCGCCGACACTTTGGAAATACAGAGCTGGTTGGATAGAGAGAAGAGAGAAAGAGGTAAGTTCAGCCTAAGAACAAGAAATAAAATCCGTTTTGTTTAACGCCAATACCCTCACCAAATCTGATAGAATATCAACTAATAAGCAGCGGTTTTGCCCCCTGAGTCAGATTATATCTCATTGCATTTGATGATAAAAAGTAAAAAAGATAATATGATTACTCGCAGAACTCTTTGCCGTGGACTATTAGGTCCAGTAGCTGCTTAACCCACTTGGGTCCAACAAACTTATAGTACCTGAACTTCCCTGCCACCCTAACCTGTGCCAGACCGCGCTCTCTCAGCAATGATAGGTGGTGGGATATCAGGCTCTGTTCCTTGCCAGTGATCTTCGTTAACATACACACTGGTAGTTCCTGCTGACTTATCAATGCTAGGATCTTCAGCCTCAACGGATTGGCTAGAACCTCAATAATGTCAAGATATTTCTTTAGTTCCTCATCACCTGGCATCTTGATCTCCTGGTCAAGCTTGTCCTGATAGAACTTCTCGAGCTCATCAAAACACTTCATATCTTTAACGAGCTCCAATAGTTCTTTGATTTTTACCATATTAATTCACCCACGGGTTTCCTATTCAACATATATAACTACATGCATATAGTATTTCAACGTTATTAAATATATCTCTGAATATGTCTCGAGAGCTAATTATTCCTCTCATTTTGTATGAATGATCCGTGAAAGGATAAAATATCTAACTCTTCTAATGATGCGCTATCTTTTATAATAAAATCGAGAAATAGTGGGGCCGCCGGGATTTGAACCCGGGATCACCGGCGCTCTGTGACACCAGGCTTGGCTAGGCGGGGGTGTCCCCCCAGGCCGGCATCCTAGCCAAGCTAGACTACGGCCCCTTAATGCCCGTGAATTATTATAGACATGGATAGGGGGTTTATAGGTATTAGGTCTAGTCTCTGAATAATTAAGACTGAAAGTATCGGGGTGGAGTGTCTATATATAAGTTTTTTTCCTCGTAGTACTTGTAATATCTATTTAAATAAGGTTATACATTTTGATAATACCCACAGTAATACCACTCCATGATATTTTAAAATATATGATTATGGTATTACTAGGAGGCTCATCTAAGTACGGTAATACCACTATAAAGACAAACTCGGTGACTATGTATGCCAGTCAAATATGTGTGTCGCCATTGTGGTTATGTTTTATGGGAATTTAATAAAGTGGGGCAGGACTATTTCGGTTTGCCTAGCCCTAGCGAAGTAATAAATGCTCATGGTGGTATATGTCCGAGATGTAAGCATGATCTACGTAGACCGAATCTAAAAGATATTAAAATAAACATAGCGCGGAGAAGAAAGCCCTTAGCGTTAGATATTACCATCCACAACCGTGTACTTGGTACTGGGCAGGAGGCCCTTCTTATAGCTCACGATAAGCCTGTTGGAATAGCTTGATAAGCCATAGATATACAGATGTGGGGGAGTGCTTGTACTTCCGCAACTGATCAATAACGCCTTTCCTATCTATCCCTAATAATCCCCGCAGGTTTTCACTGCATTTGGAACGTATAAACAGATATGATGTCACCATTGTTAGATTATGTGGACGCTTCCTAATTCTAGCGCTTTCCCAGTCCAGATAAATCGGTAAATTATTTTGTGTCACAATGATGTGACCATATGGTCTGTTCAGCTCAGTATGATCTATTCCGAGAAGATCGAAGAGATACGAAGCACTTAATACTTTTTTTAATATTTTTAGCAAGCGCTTGGTGTTATTTGTGGCCATTGTCTGTTTAATGGCTTTTTCTAGACTAATACCTCTAACGTACTCCATTCCTATGAAATCCTTTGACCAAAAATAAAGTATAGGTGTGTAGCCGGTTGATGATAGGTAATCCAGCATGAACCCTTCATACTCGAGACTTTTCCTCCTACTGTCAAGGCGTCTTATCTTGAGAGCTATGGGTTTCCCCATATGTTTTAGGCATGCCAGGACTACTATTGACGAATAACCTTTCCCGAGAATCCTTACGTTCTTCTCGATGAGTATCTCGCCGTAATTGAGAAAACCTATGACACCGTGTTTTTGTATCTCGTTTATCCGCTTTACAAGTAGTTCGCATCTTTCCTCAGGATAACATAGTATTCTCTTGACATACGAGTCTGAGGGATCTACTCTATGCAATAATCCATCCAATAAGGCCTTTTCCTCACAAATAATGCTAGCCAATATAGTGCGTCCTCCCTTAACTCGTCAATATACTCGTCCAAAAGCTCTATACGGGGCTGTAATCCTCTGAAATGAGGCGTCACAATATACTCCCTTGCACGTTCTACAAGAAGTTTTTTCACATCCGAGTATCTCCGCGTAGATAAGGACATTAGTTCTCCCTTCTCATTGATCCATGGACCAAAGCTATTTCTAAGAACATGAGATCTGATGAAGCTATGCACTCGTTTCAAACTATATGATGATGGTCCATAATACAGTCTTGGGTATGGTTTAGAGCACTCGTCTATTTCAATAGCTATGATGGCCAATTCTTTTTCATCGGTCCATACATCTTGGTCGAACGGCATGAAATCAAAGTTCTTCAGTACCTTTGATGCCCTATCAGCTACTCTCTGAAGTTCCCCCCACAGCACATCCGGGGGCAGCTGTTCTTTCACCGGGAGAATAATGAGAACAATACACCTCCTTTTTATCTGCTCACGTAGTAGATCCTTATCTACTCCTTCCTCATCTGGTGGGAAGAAATATTCCATCCTTGGATTCGTAAGGTAGCAGTAGCTAGCAATTTTCATAGTAATAACATTCTTCAGCGAAACAGCAGCTGCAACATTTCGTCTCGGATCAACAGGATCGGGTACATACATTGGACAGCCAGGATACCTCCTAACCATCCTCTCAAAAACCTCATCGAAGTCTATGTCGTCCCCTAATGCATTTATCCTAACAGGGGGTTTCCAGTGCTTAGCCCCCCTCAATAGGTCTCTGAAGCCATCATAGGCTATTATGAGAAGCTCACATAGATAGCCGGAGAAGCCTTTTGTTTTTATCTCTGCACCATATATTCCTAAACTCCTCAAGAACTTCTTCAATAGCCTGACATGGTCTTTCAGTTCGTCTCTAAGGCTCTCTCTAACGTATTTTGTATGGAACGGTGTCCTATCCACGGCTGTCCTTATTTCTGAGGGATCATCTAATTTGAAAGCTGGAACGAGATCTACTTCAACACTATCAATTATAACCCTAACATAAGGGTGTTCCGCATATCTTATCGTGTATTTATCGAATTTCTCCGCAGCTTCGAGGAGAATTTTGAAGCCTTTTCCTTTGAGTTCATCAACACTCCAAGTCTTTGGAAAGAGAACGAAAACATCCATATCCCTTTCTCCGCTTAGCCAGGTATCATGTGCAATGCTCCCCTGTAGTGTAATCTCGGCTTCAATACCGTATTTGTCAAGAATGGAGGAGAGTGCTCTCCTAATTTTACTGAAAACCTGTTTCATTAAATCGTATTCGGAGGCCTTAGGCTTAATCTGATCTAAAACTTTCTTTTCAATACTTGTTAGTGGCTCAGTCAATTGCCCGAACCTTGCACACATCATTATATATTGGTCCTTGAGGCGTCAATATGCTTCTCTTCAGTACCACCTCGTTTACCATGAATTCTCCGAAATCTTGATCTGCTATAGAGTCGATGATCTTAATTAGTGATTGTATGTTTCTGCCACTACGTACACGGGCAAGAGTTATGTGTGGTATGAACTTCTCCCTCTGGGGAGGAATATGTAGTCTTCTCAATATCTTCTCTACATCGTCATGTAATTTGGAGAGCTCCTCTACTCCTTCATCAACTCCCGCCCATATCACGCGTGGCCTATGAATGGTCGGAAATACGCCGATACCCTTAACCCGTACCTTGAAGGGAGAGAATTTGAGCTCTTTCAAACAATCACATATCTCGTGGACCAGACTTGAGGGTATCTCGCCTATGAAGCGTAAAGTTATATGCATGTTCTCGCGGGACACAGGCTTGAGATCCGCTTTGGACTCCAATAGCAGGTCACGTGTCCTGACGAGTTTCTCGAGAACATCATCGTTAGTAATATCGACCGCGATAAATACTCTCATGTAATCTCTTGGCAAAACTATTCACCCTGCTCTTCACTTAAACCTTTAATACTGGCGGGAAACATTAAATTGGTTTCTCAAAAATCCTTGATTAGGGCTGTGGAATGAATAGTATGTCGCACAAAAAGCTGAGATTTCTCCTGGTTACAGGTATGCCCGGCGCTGGCAAGAGCATTGTGTCCAACATGGCTAGAGAGATGGGCATACCAACGTATTGTATGGGTGACGTCATAAGAGAGGAGACGATCAGGAAATACGGTAGTATAACGCCGGAAAACATGAGGAGAACTGCCCAAGAACTACGCGAGAAATATGGCGATGATATTGTTGCTAGGAAGACGTTAGAGATGATCAAAGAAGAGCAAGGCATAGTCATCATTGATGGGGTCAGAAGCCTTACAGAGGTAAACATATTCAAAACCGCTGGAGAATCGGTCGAAATAATAGCTGTTCATGCATCTCCCATGACTAGGTTTAAGAGAATCAAGGAGAGACAGCGGCCTGGGGATCCGAAAACCTGGGAAGAATTCGTAAAACGGGATATGACAGAGCTCAGTTTCGGAATAGGTAATGTTATTGCTTTGGCAGACTATATGATCGTAAACGAGGAGTCGATCGAGGAGACAAAGAAACAAGTAACAAGAGTGTTAGAAAAGGTGCTCGGAGTTGATAAGGATATACATTGAGGCACCACTCTATCCAACAGAAAACCTCGAGAAAGTCAAAAAAGCTATAAAGACATTCTACAAAGGTCAACTAGCCGAACGTGAAGGCCCCGGATACAGGATAATATATGGTGAGTCTGCAGAGCTTTCGTCCATTAAGCCCCTCTACGAAGCTATAAGGGTCTCACAGATTATTCCTGCAGTGAGATCATATATATATCGTAGGAAGCGTGGTAATAGAGTAGAGATCTTATTCCATAAGCAAGCCGCCTACATGGGCAAGATCTCATTGATAGATAATGAGCGTGAATCTCCTCTAGGTGCTGTAAGGATAATTATAGAAGCCGATGATATTAGGAGCGTTATTGACTGGCTCGCTCCTAGGCTATAAGTATATAACCATTCTATCCTCGGCGACAACAACATTGTTGAATATTCTTGATGCATCTCTATACAACTCCAAGGGGTCATCATACCTCGCACTTATATGGGTTAGCACAAGCAGATCAGCCTTAGCATTCACTGCCGCCATAGCTGCATCTAGCGCTGTTGAATGGCCTTGGGCATGGGCTTCCTCGGCCATATCACTAGTAAATGTTGATTCATGAATTAATACATCAACATTCTTCGAGTTATCAACTATTGAATGACATGGTCTCGTATCACCAGTATAGGTGATCCTCTTGTTGTTCCTTATAATATCAATAACATAACCGTAAGATGATGGAATATGGTCAACTAAAAATGATGATACAGCGATCTTATCATCTTTGTAGACTGTTCCTTCATGTAATGGTTCGAAATATAATGGAAAGCCTATGTTTAGCAGGCCTGAAGAAGCATAAGCGTTCAATATGCTCGATAGCCGACCAGGCCCTATTATTAGGAGTTCTTTTTCTCGGCTCATTAGATGCATTGTCTGTAGGAGACCAAATATCCCGAGATAATGATCGCCATGGAGATGGGTTACGAATATAACCTTTATTTTGACTGGGCTCAACCCCATTTCCAGCATAGTTTTCTGGCATCCCTCTCCTATATCAAAGACGTATAAATTCGAATCTACTTTAATACAGATGCAGGGAAGCATTCTTTTCATGGGGATCGCGGCACCCGTTCCCAGCATGAATATTTTTGTATTCATGGCTTTTCAACTACATAAATTGTTCTTGTAAGCCCGCCGTGCACATACATGTATATCTTATCACAGAGTATTAGGCCATAACTACATAGTGCTTCATCGATATGCTCATTGAAGTATGTCGGCGACATAAACACTAGATAACCCCTCCTACGAAGCCATTCCGAGGCTTTCTCTATGAAACGCCTATATATAGAGAATGATTCTTTTCCATGAGTACTTGCGGCTCTACCGTACGGTGGATCAGTTGCTATACCATCAATATCCTGCAATTCAAGCTCTGTAGAGTCAGCGAGAAGAAGTGGTGCTGGCACATGATAGTGCTTAAGGTTAGTTATGCAACCATGTGAAATCTTCCAGTCAAGCTCTACGCCTATACTCTTCAAACCCATATGGTATGCTTCAAGCAGAATGCTTCCCGTCCCAGCGAACGGGTCAAGGATTTTTTCGCCTTCCTTAAGCCTCGTAAGGTTGATCAAAGCCCTAGAAAGCCTGACAGGTAAGGCTATGCTTCTGAAAAAGGGTCTTTTTGACGGAGCACGGTACTCGTAGTTTTTAGCCCTACGTATGTAATTCAGAACGACAGTTATAACTAGATTATTCACAATATAGGATAAAACTATTCGTTGGCCCCTCCTATCAGGTATGATGCCGATCTTCCTTATGATCATATTCCTCAGATAATCTTGGCTGATATCGATGATAAATGATGATAACCGGATATATTTTATAGTATACCTGCCTGCTTCAATAGGATTTTGATCAATGAAAATATCCTTGGCGGGATCACTTAGATCTCCGATTGCAATTAATTGTCCAGCCTCTTTAATGTATCCAGCTCTTGCAACCACTTTCTTAAAAATACGATCATCAACATCGATTATGCATAAGGAAGAAATGCATGATTCCGGATCGATTGCTTGTCCAGTATATGTCTCGAGGAGGGCAGATAACTCCTTAAAAGATAAAACCAGATTAGAGGCATCGAGCCTAAACACGTGTTTCATATTCTCCACATCTAATTATAGATTAGCTGATTAAGGTACCAATAACTTCTTTAAGTCTAGGGATCACGTCCACATAACGGATAAAGTTGTCATTAATTTTCTGAGCAAGGGTATTAGCAGCTATTATCATTTTGGCACCGCTTCTTTTGATCTTATTTAGAGCGTCACCGATTAGAAGAGTGTGTGACGCGGCAACATAGACTTTTCTAGCGCCTTGTTCTAATACTATTTCCGAGGCTTTGGCTATTGTTCCACCCGTACTTATGATATCGTCAACTATGATCACGTCTCGGTCCTTGACGCTTAACCTCTTAGGCTTAATGGTTATCTCTCCTGTTACGCGATCCCGGTGTTTCTCGAGATAATCGTACTCAAGGCCAAGCGTCTCGGCCGCGTAACGGGCTCTCCCAACAGCGCCTTTATCGGGTGCCAGGACAAGTGGATTGTTCATCGATTTAAGGGCTTCTCCTACGAGGAGATCACTAATAAGAACATTAACTGTATTACCTCCAAAATGATCTAAAAGGTGTGGGGCATGTATATCGACAACAATCAATGTATCCGCGCCACTCAATGATAAAGACCTGACTATCACTTCACCGCTTATGGCTTCACCGGAGAGGAACTCTTTGTCTTGTCTTGCATATGCTAGGTAAGGTATACATAATATTATCCTTTTAGGATTGTATCTCTTCACTGCATTCAAAAGAAACAATGTCTCGACGAACATATCGTTCTGACACGGATACATTGTATTCAATAATACTGTCATTGAGCCTGAAATTATGGTTGGCTCCTCCAGTCTTACATAGATCTCTCCATCGGGAAAACGCTTATACGTCAAGCCTATGTGAGAAGCGCCTAGCAAATCCGCTAGTTCTTTAGCTTCATCAGTATAGTTATGGCCGCCTACAACAACTATTTTGCTTGACATAGGTGACCCCTGCATTGTTGCTCGCTGAACTACATGTTTAGAGATAATAACATGTATATCTAAAGATTTCCTAATAGTAAGGAAAGAGGGGTATATTATGTCGATTATTGACAGACCCGGCGCTAGGCTAGCGAGGTTTTGGGAAAGCTTGGGGGATAAAAAAGTCAGATGTAACCTTTGCCATAGAAGGTGTTTAATTGTCAACCACGCCTATGGAGCATGTGGTGTCAGGTATAATCATGAGGGGAAACTATACACACTTGTATACGGATTACTGACTGCCGCTAATCCGGATCCCATAGAGAAGAAACCATTAATGCATTTCAACCCAGGAGCCTATGTGTTCTCGATCTCAACGGCGGGATGTAATTTCTTCTGTAAGTTCTGCCAGAACTGGGTATTGAGTCAGACAAGAAGGGAGAGACTATTCGGTGAGCTATTCACGCCAGAAGAAGTTGTCCGTCAAACAATAATCAATGGATGCCAAGGCATAAGCTACACATACAACGAGCCAACAATATTTTATGAGTTCATGTATGATGTCGCCAGGCTCGCGAAAAAGAAAGGGTTATTCAATACTATGGTGACAAATGGATATGTGACGCCGGAAGCCATTGACGAGATAGGACCCTATATGGATGCAGCAACGGTAGATTTCAAGGGAGCAGGTAACAAGGAGTTTTACAAGAAATTCATAGGAGTTCTAGACCCGGAGCCTATATTTGAGTCGATCCTAGCCATGAAGGAGAAAGGATGGTGGATAGAGATAACAAACTTGGTTGTGCCAGAGTATGGTGACAAAGAAGAGGATATGCGGAGGCTTTCGCGATGGATCGTTGAAAACCTCGGCCCTGAAACGCCGTTCCACATACTTAGGTTTCATCCTCAATACGGGCTTTCAGACCTCTATCCAACACCTATTGAAACGCTTGAAAAGCTGGCGAAAATAGCGATGGGGGAAGGATTAAAACATGTCTATCTAGGTAATGTGTGGGGACATGAGCTTGAAAACACATACTGCCCTAATTGCGGGGCACTCGTGGTGAAACGACGAGGCTTTTATGTTCTCGAATGGAATCTAACAGAGGACTTTAGATGCAAGAAATGTGGATATAGGCTTAATTTCAGAGGGCATTTCTGGGGAACACATAAGCAGTTCTTCTTTATCTAATATTTAGTACTATATGGCTGTGTGGGGAAATACATGCCTTACTTCATAATTGTACTTGGCACTGCTGGTAGCGGCAAGACAACATTGTCTGCTTCTCTCCAAGAATACTTATCGTCGCACTCTCTAGATTCGGTCATAGTAAATCTCGATCCTGCTGTTGAAAATTTGCCTTATAAGCCAGCCATAGATGTAAGAGAATACATTAATGCACATGACCTGATGAAAAAATATGGTCTAGGCCCTAACGGGGCTCTTGTCGCGGCTGCTGACATGCTAGCTTTGAAAGCGGAAGAAATAAGTGAGGAGATATGGTCGCTTAAAACAAACTACATAATACTTGATACTCCTGGCCAGATGGAGATTTTCGCGTTCAGGGAGTCAGGCCCCATAGTTCTAAACACAATTGTTTCGACGGCGAAAGCTGTATCGCTCTTTCTAATAGATACATTATATGCAGTGAGTCCTTCTAACTTCCTCTCAGCATTGCTGTTAGCCGCTAGTGCATGGGTTAGAATAGGTTTCCCTCAGGTTCTTGTACTTACGAAAACCGATCTTGCCGAGGATTGGATGTTAGAAGAGATTAATAAGTATATGGAGGAACCAGAATATCTTGCCCTTGCCGTGATGAGAGAGAAGAAGGGCAGGATCCTATGGGATGCTGAAGACGTACAGGTAATAGCGGAAAAAACATTGACACACGACACTGTATTTGTATCATCTACCAATATGAGCGGAATGGATAATCTCTATGCTGTTATTCAGAGGGTTGTAGCTGGTGGAGAAGACTATTATACGGAGGAGCCTTCGCCTGTTCTCTAGGTATTTGTTTGCGTAATATGTTAGGTTCTCCTAATACGTAATATTTTAATCTGGACATCAATGTAGAAACATGATGGATATCAATTGAATAGTTGAAAGGTGATACTCTCTTGATCGAGAAGTTCTTCAATCCTAACAGTGTTGCCATAGTTGGTGCTTCCCCGAAGCCGGGCAAGGTTGGTAATGTTATCCTGGCAAACTTCAAGAAGAGATTCAGGGGCAGAATATATCCGGTCAACCCTAAGCATGAAGAGATTATGGGGCTTAAATGTTATCCAAGCATAAAAGATCTTCCCGAGACCCCAGATCTAGTGGTAATAGCGATACCTGCACCAAAGGTTCCCCGGGTTCTACGCGATGCTGGGGAAAAGGGAGTTAAGGCCACGATAATAATAACCGGAGGCTTCAGGGAGACAGGTACTGAAGAAGGAAAACGTCTTGAAGAAGAAATCGTAAAGATCTCAAGAGAATATGGTATAAGAATACTTGGCCCCAACTGCCTTGGGATATATGATAACTGGAGCGGTGTGGATACCTTCTTCTTACCAGATGAGAAAATGATGAGGCCGCCAAAAGGTAAGATAAGCTTCATTAGTCAGAGCGGTGCATTTGCATCTGCTCTCCTCGACTGGATGGCTTATAGAAACATAGGGATCTCCAGAGCGATAAGCTATGGCAACAAGATAGATGTCGATGATGTTGACCTACTAGATTTTTTGGCCAATGACGATAAAACAGGCTTGATAATAATGTATCTAGAAGGCCTAAAACCGGGCAGGGGACGATTATTCATCGAGAAAGCCAAAGAAGTGGTTCAGAAAAAACCGATCGTAATTTACAAGGCTGGTAAGACAGGTAGAGGGAGCACTGCCGCCGCAAGTCACACAGCGGCACTTGCCGGGAACTACTCTATTTACAAAGCAGCTATCAAACAAGCCGGATTAATAGAGGCTATGAGCTTCGACGAGATTATGGATCTATCCAAGATCCTTCTAACACAGCCATTGATGAAAGGCAGAAAAGTATACGTCGTAACAGATGCTGGCGGCGTAGGGGTAATGCTGACAGATGCCCTCACAACAGAAGGCTTCCTACTGCCCCGTTCACCGGCTGACTTGAAAGAGGGGCTCCGTAAAGTATTGCCCCCACACTGTATTGTTGAGAACCCCATAGACTTGACTGGAGATACTGACGATGACAGATACAAGGTAGTGCTTGACATACTGCTACCGAGACATGATGTTGACGCAGTAGTGGTAGGTGCTCTACCACAAGTCCCGGGTATAACCTCCAAGCTGGCCGATTACTTGGCTGAAGCAAGGAAATACGGGAAACCGATCATAGCGATATCGATAGGCAGTAAAGAAGCGGAGAAATTTAAAGACTTGCTTGAAGATAAAGGGATACCAGTATTTGAATCCCCTGAGAGGGCAGCGAGAGCCCTCAGAGCATTATATCTCTACTCCAAGATAAGAGGAGTTGCGAGGGAGTGATCTAAGATGGTAGAGCCCAGAGAGATAATTCTAAATGCATTAAAAGAAGAAAGAAGAAAACTCCTAGAGCACGAAGCTCTAGAACTAATCAAGGCCTATGGGGCGCCGATAGCTGATGCAGGACTCGCAAAGACTCCAGAGGAGGCTGGCGCGCTAGCGGAGAAAATGGGATTCCCAGTAGTCCTCAAGATCGTCAGTCCGGATATTAGCCATAAAAGTGATGTGGGCGGTGTAATTGTCGGTGTAAACTCCAAGGAGGAAGCAATCGAGGCAGCTAAAAATATAATCGAGAACGTGTCAAGGAACGTGCCGAGCGCCCGTATAACCGGTATACTTGTACAGAAAATGGCTAGGAAAGGACTCGAGATAATTATCGGTGGGCTAAGGGACAACATATTCGGCCCGGTAGTAATGTTTGGCCTGGGAGGAATATTCGTAGAAGTACTCAAAGATGTATCATTCAGAGTGGCTCCGATAAGCTATGAGGACGCCTATGAGATGATGAAAGAAATAAAGTCCGCAAAGCTTCTCGAGGGCTATCGTGGCCAGCCGCCTGTGGACAAGAAGGCCATAGCAGACATAATAATTGCGGTCGCCAAACTCTTAGAGGAGAACCCTGAGGTTGATTCGGTAGACTTAAATCCTGTAATTGCCTATCCAGATGGAGCAGTAGTCGTGGACGCTAGAGTGATACTGAAGCAGTAGAGAAAGGTGTGGGTAATATCATGGAACAAAACAGTGGCGGACAGAATTTCCAGCAATTATTGGTACAAATAAGTAATCAGATCGGTGAAGTCAGAAATCAAATCAAGTCTTTTAAAAACGAACGCGTAATTCTGATTTCCGAATTAAGGGATCTCAGGTCAGAAAGAAGAAAGCTAATTGAACAACTAAAAAAGCTAAGGTCAAAACTAAAAGAGCTTAATATAAAGAGGCAAGAACTCGTTGAAAAGATCAGAGAATTACGTAGCGAACGCAGAGAAAAGATCCAGGAGCTCCGCACACTCTTAAGTCTAGCAAGAGAAAAGCGTGAGCAGCTACAAATGCTAGATCAGGAGATAAGGATGCCGATCTCGGCAATAAGAAGAGAAATAGAAAGACTTGAATGGATACAGCAGACCAGAATACTTTCTGTAGAAGAAGAAAACAGGATCATAAGGGAAATAGCGCGTCTTGAGGACTTGCTTGAAAAGGCCCTGAAAGCCAAACAGGAGAAGAAGGAATACATAGAGCTACGCGCTGAGCTAAAAGGATTAAGACTCGTAATAAACGCCCTTACAAAAGAAATCAATGAATTAAGTAACAAGATAAGCAAACTAGATGAAGAAAGAAATGCACTGAGAACTAGAATTAATGAGATGAGCGAAAAGGTAGACGAGCTGAGCAAATCTATTGAAGAGAGGCAAAAGCGTCTTGATGAATTATCAGAGGAAATAAATAAGAGCGTGGCTGACCTAAGGTCCCTTAGGGAAAAGTATCAAGAGGTTCTAAGAGAAATAGAAAAAAGCAAACTTAAGAAAATCCTGGAGGAGAAACGCCGTAGGGTTGAAGAAAAGATAAAACGCGGTGAGAAGAGATTAACGCTCGAAGAGCTAAAAGTTCTGTACGGAGACGTTGAAGATATCTTTGAGGAGTCGAAATAAAACAGTCCATAAAAATTATCTACCAAATCTTCTTTCTCTATGCTGATAGTTTCTTATTGCTCTCCAGAAATCGATTTTTCTAAACTCTGGCCAGAAGACATCACAGAAATACAGCTCACTATATGCTGACTGCCATAAGAGGAAATTACTTATCCTCACTTCACCACTAGTCCTGATGATTAGATCAGGATCAGGAATTCCATCAGTGTACAGATAATGTGAGAATATCTCCTCATTTATGTCGTTGGGCTCAAGCTTGCCCTCCTTTATATCCATGCCTATCCTTTTAACAGCATTTATTATTTCGTCGCGTCCGCCATAACATAACGCTATATTCAATACGTGTTTATCATAATCTTTGGTTATTTGCTCTAGTTTTTTGGCGAGCTCTACGATGTCTCTTGGAACAAGGTCAAGCTTCCCAAAAACTCTGACCCGAACCTTATTTTCATGGATTGCTCTCATATTCATAAGTTCTTGAAGACCCTTTCTAGCTAGTTCAAATAAGTGTCTTCTTTCTTGTTCAGGCCTATAAAGACAGTTCTCACTAGACATAGCATATACTGTTATTGCCTCAACGTTTAGTTCAAGTATCCAGTTGATAACATCCTTTATTCTTTCATACCCTATCTTATGCCCAAACATAGGATCCATTCCAAGCCTCCTAGCCCATCTCCTATTACCGTCAGGGATTATTCCGATATGAACTGGAAACGGCCCGTCTTTTATCTGCATCCACAGAATTCTCTCGTATAATTTGTAAACGGGTTTCGATATCACCTTGTAAATCTTGAAAAGCATTCCCTTAATCGTCTTCATGATATATCCCTTGTTAGACGTTGAGAACCAAGTATTAATACTTATTAAATACCCAGTTTTTACTCTACGAATAGACCCCCATATAAATAGTTTGAAACAAAAACATATTGAGTTGAGTGATTACTATGGAGAAGACAATAAATATATATGTCGGGACAGAGAACCCTGCGAAAATAATTGGTGTTGAGAAAGCATTCAGGCTCATAGGCAAGACTAAGACATATATAGTTAGAATAAAAGATCTTAAACCTCAACCCATAGGACTTAATGAAGTGGTTTACGGTGCAGTCAAACGAGCATATCAGTCATATAAGAAGTGTACATCGTCAGACTGTTTTGGAGTAGGACTTGAGGCCGGGATAATCGAGATAACTGATGATTATTGCCATAGCGGCCAAGTAGCCGTGATAATACATAGGGACAAGTATAGTATAGGCACTAGTCTCTTCTTCCCGCTACCTCTTGAATATTGTAAAGAACTAGTTGGAGGAAAAGAACTAGCCGATATCATGGCAAGAGAATCAGGGCTAACGAGTATAAGGCGTAACATAGGTGCTATTGGCTACTACACATACGGATACATCACTAGGATAGAACTAAGTTATCAAGCAACCTTATCAGCCCTTATACCGTTTATGAATACGAAGAAGTTCATCAAACTACCCGGTTTAGAAAAGCTGGAAGAAATCCTTAAAATACAATAAATGCTAACCAACTCTAACTTAGGAGGTGTATAGATAATGTCATGGTATCAGGGCAACGATTTAAAGAAGCCATCTGGCGGACGAAAGGTGATGGCCCGTCTGAAGAGAAAGTATGAATTAGGCAGACCACCTGCAGAAACACAGCTCGGTCCAGTTGAAAAGCGCAGAATCATACGTGTTAGAGGAGGAAACATGAAGGTTAGACTCAAGAAAGTTGCATACATAAACGTAGCTGTACCGGGAGAGAACAAATCCAGAAAACTAAGAATACTCGAGGTAGTCGAAACACCCTCGAATCCGCAGATGGCTAGAAGAAATTATATAACTAAGGGAGCGATTGTAAGGACAGAAATAGGATTGGTACGGGTTACCTCAAGGCCTGGCCAGGATGGCGTTCTTAACGGCGTTCTAATAAAGAAAGAATAACACACCATTATATTGAGTTATACTCGTTTATTTATTGGCCAAACAATCTTTTATCTAAAACAATATCTCGCAGGCAATTGGTGTGTTGGTGCCTCTAAATGAGCCGTGAACATGAAGGAAAACGAGTAGTTGTTTATCCCAACTATATAGATTCTGGGAAAACACGAAAACTGGGCCGGAAAATATCCATAGCAGATACAATCCCTAATCCTAAGATAGACGAAATACTTAGGGCCGCCGAAAAACTAGGGCTAGAACCACAGGTTGAAAAAGCAAGTTATCCTCGCGAATGGTGGAGTACGGATAAACGAGTAGTTGTTCTGAAACGAGGTAGTAAACTCAAGACCCTCAGGCTTATTGCTTCTGAGATTAAGCGTTTAAGAGAAAAGTACTAGAGATAGTAATACCTGTCGGTATTAAATTCGTACTATTGAGGTAAGTATTGAATATGGTATTACTATATGTTTTAATTATACATTATAAGAAACTAGTAATACCTATGATGAACAGGTCCATATTTTGAAGAGACCTTACTCTTAACTATTTTATGTTTAAAAGTAAATACCGGAGTATTACCTCCCCCGGTGGATTCTAATGAAAAAACTGGGATATATAATAAGTAAGACCAATGACGGTCTGATAATCGCCAAGAGTAAGATCAAGGATCCGCGGAGGCTTGTGGGGCACATAGCTTATGATAAAGATCTTAAGAGAATTGGCAAAATTGTTGATGTTATTGGCAGGGTTGACAAGCCATTTATAGTGATAAAGCCGGAATCAAAAGACGTTATCGAATACATCGAAACAGGGCCCGTATATTATTACATGGAGAAAAGAACCAAGAGGTTTATGCGGCGGAAAAATAAGAAAGCAAAGCGTAAAAGGGGGAGGGGAAAGCCCCGCTCACGTATGAGTTAAGATTTTTCTGAAAGGTGATAGCTTTGAAGTATGAACATATCGATATAGTTTGTCCTTATTGTGGTAGTTCTTCGATAATATTTGATCCCGACTCTCACGAGTATGTATGTACTAAATGCGGAGCAGTAATTGATGATCGTGTTATCGATGTTGGAAGAGATTACAGATTTTTCGAAAATGAACTAGCCGTGAGAAGAACAAGTGGCGCATATACCAATAGGGTTCATGATGGAGGACTAGGTGCAACTATTGTTGGTGGAATACGTACAACTGATAAAGAGATGATCAAGAAGTGGAGAGAAATCAGGAGAATACAGAAGAAAGCACGAGTAACAAAAAAGGATCGGATAGTTGAGCGTGCCTTAAGACATTTGAATGACTATGTACGCCTACTCAAACCTCCAAAGTATGTCGCAGAAACAGCTGGAAATATTCTTCAAAGAGCTGTCCAAGATAAAAACTATAAAAATAAAACCCTCAAAATGATGGCGGCCGCATCGATATACCTTGCATATAAAGTACATGGAATATTTAAATCAGCCAAACTATTCGCTAAAGAAGCCGGCATACCTTATCGTGACCTATGGCATGCTGAAAAGAGAATACATCAGGCCATAAGTGATATCAATAAGATGATCAAGAGAGACGATCCCGCCTTCTTCGTACCCTATTTGACTCATAAATTAGGCTTATCCGATAAAGCGAGATTCCTAGCCGCATATTTGATAAACTTATCAAAGAAATTAGAATTAAACAACGGTAAGAGCGCTATAGGGTTAGCCACAGCCGCTGTCTATGTGTCATCTATCTTATTGGATGAAAAGAGAACACAGCTTGAAGTCGCGAGCGCGGCAGAAGTAACAGATGTTACCATTAGAAACAGGTATAGCGACTTAATAGATAACCTAGATATAACTGTTGAACTTTGAAGATCATGTTGCCTCTCGCCAACTATGAAAATACAATGGCTGAACTTTTACTTATTTATTTGAATATTTTTATGATGCTATTTTAACACTTCTAGTTCGAGAGTTACACTGAGATAGAAATATATTCTTCTTGATTGAACTAATAACATGGTTAACGAGAATGGTGATACAAGATCAAATAATGTATGTTTTAACATGATACTAAGTTTACCAAGGGGATAAGTTTGCCGAAAGTATTAACAGAACTTGATAAGAAGATATACAAGTATGTGCTTTCCAAGGGCAAAGAGGGTATACCTCAGAACGTTCTTTGGAAAGAACTAAAAATAACGAGCCGCGATGCTTCAAGAGTTCTCAAAAAGTTAGAGATGCTTGGTTATGTTAAACGCGAACCAATAATATATGGTGGAAGAAGAACGTACCGAGTTATTGCTGTACCAAAGCCTATAGAAACAAAGAAAAAACCTAGTATGCCCATCATTGATTTTCGCAAGTACTTTGACATACCATGCATGGTTTGTCCAAATATAGGTAAATGTTATCAAGGTGGATATTTTGATCCGACTACATGTGATTTATTGACGGAATGGATACAAATGGAGATACCGCGTAAAAAGCCAAAACGTAACGTGTGATTGTGAATTTGTTAATTAAAACATGTTGATAATTTCTTCTATGGGTGCATTAGTCTTTATTCCTCTAGGGTCAAAATGTGTTCTCGTAGCGTAATACCCTTTATTCTTGAGCTTTTTGATTAGAACATTGATCTTGGGCATATTTTTCTTAGCTCTACCAAACAATATGTCGTATCTGATATATGGTGTTAGTATTTTTGACTCCATAATTAGATGATCAAGTATCTTGAGGGCATTCTTGTCATAATCACACATTTCTTCCAAGGTCCTCCTTATGCTAGGCAGTTCGTCAGAATCAGAGAGCTCGCAGATCCAGAGAGGGCCGAGCACAATTGGTTTTTGGCACCTCGTACATGTTTCTCCGAGCTCTTTCGAATAACACCTCTCAAGGGTGTCTGGACAATATTGAATATACCCAATACAGTTGTCAATTACCCGGTAAGATTCTAGTCCACTGCGTTTGGCTCTAAATACCACGCGATAGTAGTGTTGATGATAGTAGCTTAAAATAGGATAGAGTGCTAGATCCTGGCTTGCAGCTCTTGCAACTATATTACCAATCAGTATCCGTAATCCGAGCTCTTTCTCGAAGTCTACTTCATGGCATCTTACCCAGTATCTTCGTAGAGCCTTGTTTCTATGACTACATGTTAAAGGCCCTGTATCAGTTGCCGTTACACCTATGAGGCCATTCTTTGCTAGCGGTTTAAAAGCGGAATCTATAAACGGGATGGGGGAACCGTACGGATCTATGTCTATAAAATCAACTGGTATTCCTGTAAAGGTTAAATTGTTAAGAAGAGTGTTCGCCTCGTTATTCATGGGTAAAACTAGATCTTCAACCCCATTTAAGACGATGTTTCGGCGCATATAATAATATGCTATGGGATCTACATCATTGATTATCCCTTCACCGCTAGATTCAAGAGCAAGTCTAATTCCTCTAATTCCTGTTCCTGAAAGAGGTTCGACGAAGAAGAACTGTTCTCCAAGTAAGGTTTTTGTTACTGCCACCGTTATGTCTCTGTTTACCCTCATCATTGGATTATAGAACACTGGAGCCCATGAAGGCTCGTATTTCCCGTCGGGTCTACGGTACAGTTTTGGATCAGGTATTATCAGTTTTGCTTTTCCTTCGTTTATTATGGTTTCAAAGCCGTAAACTATGCTTTTGTTCTGCAAGATATTCTTTTACCTCCTTATATACTTGTCCTGGTAGGTTTCTGCTAAGCATGTTTCTGTTCTCTACGGTGACTATATACTTCCTTACACGGCTCTTTAGCCCGAGGAATTCCGCGTCAAGCCTGTAATGTATTACTAATACAAGTGGTTTATTCGAGTCTATAGCGTTTCTTAGTAATCTTGAGAACACGGGTAATTTAAGCTCCATCGGCCCAACTTCATCTACTCCTATAACGTCTGCCTGGCTGATCGCTCTGATTAGCGCCTCCTTTATTAGTTCAGAGGCTTCGGATACACACAGGTAATAGGAGCCTATCCTGGGCCCTCTACAAGTAGCGTCTTTCTTCGCAAGCCACGCTTCTCTGCCCGTGGATATATCGATTATTTTGAAACCGATCCTTCTTCCCGTTCTTCTTACTTCGGGGGTTCTAATACCATCTACATTTATTCCTTTCTCAAGAAGAAACTCGATTATTCTGTTAAATAGAGTTGACTTACCTATGCCTGGGCGTCCAGTTATTATATATATGGGCCGCCCGCCCATCTCTCATTCACTGTTACTTATTTGAATCAAGTCTTTCCTTGAGCTTCCTAACATCGTCTCTGTTCTCTATAATGATATGCTTGGAGTCAATTATCCTTGATAATCGCTCGCTTTCTCTAACTTTTAACCGATATGCACGAGTGTTTCTAGTCTTCAAGGTGATCGATACAACATTGTTATTGCTTGATAGTGCGAAGTCTACTGGTGTTCTCATGAACCTGTAGAATCTATGTCCGCACTCTTTTGCTATACGGTGGAGCTCTTCCTCGAATTTATTGGTAGGGGTATCTTCCATTGTACGCGTTACTTCAGGCCTCAGTATTTCGAGAGGCTCTAGAACATCTTCGCCAAAAATTTCCGCGATTTTGAGGGCTGTCTCAATACTTATGCTTGTTCTTTTATGCTCGTAATCATAAACTGCTTTTCTTGTGACCCCTATGAGATCTGCGGCTTCGCCAAGACTATATCCTAGCTCCATTCTTCTTTTTCTGAATTTCTCGGGGCTTATTCTGACACTGTACACGCCGTGTGACTTGTAGACATACAGTTTCTCATCCTTAAGGAGTACCTGCTCGAGAGTATCGCATCTTATCACGTTAATATTCATTCTCTTGTAGATAACATCGGGTTCAAGCTCGTTTTTCCCATGTTTTTCTGCGACAATCAGTGATGATGTTTTGTAAGCATGCCGTGCTCTTTCAAGGTCTTTAACCTCAACGTTTGAAACGCTGCGTGCATCGATGACTGTCTTAATGACTATTCTCAGATCATCACGTGCTCCGGTGATGTCAATTGATCTTTGGTTCTGAGGATAAGTTAGTATCTCTACTCTAAACCCGGCTTTCTTGAGGGTTTTGACGATGTTTTCGACGATTTCTTCAATTAATTTTTTATCTTGCATAAAAAACACCTTGAAATTCGGGTAAATATCTTATTCTGTTATAATATGATTACTATTTCCTCTTATATCTTGCATAGACCATTGCGTGGTCTCTATCATATGGTTCTAGGTGTACGACATCAATGATTTCGAATCCGCGCTCTTTTAACGTATTGATCTCTCTCTTGTATACTTCGCTGGGCTCCTTAGTCACGTCTATGCTTCTAGCCTTAATGGCCAACAATATGTAGCCTCCTTCCCTTAGGAAGAAGTCGGCGTTGTCGGCAACGATCGTTGCTTGGTCAGGCTGTGCGACATCAGCATATATTCCATCAACCATCTCTACTAAGTGCCTGTAGTTCTGAGGCTTACGCGCATCGCCCAGTATGGGGTAGAGGTTTTTCCTTATATCCGCTACTAGGACGAATTCTCTCATGACCCTTGGCGCGAACTCGACACTGTATATTCTGCCCTTCGGCCCCACTATGTCGGAAACGTGGCTAGCCGTTGTTCCCGTGGCTACTCCTAGATATAGGATTTTGTGGCCCTCCCTTATCGGCTGCTCTGCTAGACCATTTGCAAGTGCACCTGCCAATTTGCTTCTATAGGTGTTCCATTCACGATATTCTACACCGTTGTATCTGAACAATCGTTCTCCGTAAACTCGATGGCCTGGTACAAGGTTCTTTGTTGCAAGCTTTACACTCCCATCTTCTAGCTCAACTATGTATACACCATAATATTTGTCATGAGGCCTAACCGATACGACCTGGGACATATATCATCACCTCCTTATCTTCTCCTTCTTCCTCTTCTCCTCATACCTTTGCCCCTCTTCCTGGTGGGTCTAGGCCTAGAGGGTTTCTCTTCTTTCTTTCTGGCCGGCGGTTTCGCGTAGACCCTCTTGATCTCCTCGATTCTCTTCTCGAGTTCTTCTTTCAGCTTATCTCCGATGAATCTACCTGTGAAGAAGTCGACCTTAGCTGCGATGGCGAGTTTTGCCGCGAGGGCTCTCGCGATCTTACCGCGCTGCCACCTCGGGCTTCTATGTATTGCCGGGTACTGGAATATCACGCCGTGCTTAGGTGGTTTACCACCTGTTCTCAGTGCTCTGAACAATGCTTTTTCTGCTCCTAATACCTGGATTGTGCTGGCAGGCATTTTCGCCAGGTTTTCGAGGCCGCCGGCTAGGCTTAGGAGCCTTGCTCCTAGCTTGGGACCTACGAGTGCTGTTATGTTTGGTGCAACCTCCTTCATTATGGCCTCTATGTATCCCTCGAGGGTCTCGCGTAGCTTGTAAAGGTCTAATATGATGCCTGCTAGTGTTTTGATGTACTCTATGTCGAAGTCGCTTAGGTCTGCGCCCATGCTCTTCTTAGCCGCCTCGGCGATCTTCTCGGCTTTTTGTTCGCTGAACCCTAGCTTTATCAAGTTCTCTTTTGTTATGTTCATACGATGTCCTAGCTCGTAGACTATCTTCGCGTAGTCGAGATGTTCTCTGACCAGCTCATCGAGCTCGGGGAAGTGGAGGCTATACCATTCCCTAAGCCTTGCGACGTACAGGTTTATAGTCTTGTCTATATCATCAATAGTCCTTATGGCCTGAACAGCTAACATGTCACGCTTCTGTGCTGCACGCCTTAATTTTCTTCTAGTCGTCTCAATGAGTATTTCGTGTAGTGTTGAGAAGAAGCTTTCTTCATCCTCGGCGAAACCGTTCTCAATGCCGTATTTTGCTAGGTTCTCTCGTAGAATGATTGCGCCCTTGTGAGCAATCTGTACTTCGGGCTCCAGCCCTACTTTTGACACGTGTTTACCGATCTCGGGGGTCTCCACGACGATATGGTTATATCCCTTCTCCTTCAGTTGCTCTAATACTTCTCTAAGCTGAGGAGTCTCGGCCCCCTCCTCGAGCCTGAGAAGATACTCCACGTTATCGTCGAGATTCTTTGGTGCAAGAGACTTTGCTATGACCTCTCCGTTCTCATCAAACGCAAATACGCCTATTACCGATTCAGCTAGATATGCCTTCTTCATCACAATCACCAGACCTATATTGATCAGTAGGTTTTACTGGTTATTTAAACCCAGTTATAATGTATTCTAACACATTAATAATCCACCGCCTATTCTACGTAGAGATAAAGATTTATATGGTATTAATCCAGAATAGCCAAAGCAGGAGGATGAAAAAACATGCCGAGCCACGGATCGCTTACAAAGGCTGGAAAGGTAAGGAGCCAGACGCCAAAGATACCGCCTAAGCCTAAGAAGAACAGACCACCTAGGATGAGGAATAGATGGGAGTATGTACGTAGAGTGATCTTAGCGCCGCAGCAAGTAGTGCGCGGTAGAAGGAGGAGAAGGTAAACATAAAAACTACTAGTTTACTCTGGAATAGTTTTAGGGACTTTTCCGCCCGTTCTTGAAATTTCTTAATTTGGCGTCTCAGCGCGTGAAATATTCTATCTTGCAGTATAGTTAACGAGTTCTGATGCGATCAGAATTATTCTTAATACTATGCCTTCACACTCATTTACACCAGGTGTAGCGTATTGAATAGTGTAGATGAAGCTTATCTAGGCTATAAGGGCAGAATAGCTGGTATCCTTAAAAATATGGGCCTCGACGTTGGTGATCGGATAAAGATAGCTCGTGGCGATAGAGTATTTGAAGGAGTATTAATGCCGCGCGAAAAACTCTACGGCTATAGGCCAATCATAGTAATCAAGCTGGATAACGGCTATAATGTTGGTGTTAGAATAGATGAAACCGCAAGGATAGAACTTGTTGCAAAGAAGAAACCACGCATATTTACAAAGCCCAAGATAGTTCAACGATCTAGCCTGCCCCATGTCACCTTTCTAAGTACAGGCGGCACAATTGTTTCGAAAGTCGACTACGAAACAGGTGCTGTGAAACCTGCATTGACTGTCGAAGAACTACTTGAATGGGTGCCGGAAATAGGTGAGACAGCATATATCGATGCTAAGGTCATACTAAACGTGTTCTCTGAAGACCTAACCCCTGGTCACTGGGCCCTTATAGCTGAGAAAGCATATGAGGAGTTCAAGAAAGGAAAAGCCGGTGTAGTGATCGCTCATGGTACCGACACCATGGGATACACAGCCGCTGCAATCGCGTTTGCTATAAGAAGAAAACCAGGCCCAATAGTCTTTGTAGGTGCCCAGAGAAGTAGCGATAGACCCAGCACTGATTCAGCATTTAACCTTAAATCGGCTTTCCTAGTAGCAGCTCAGGCTGACATAGCGGAATCGGTAGTCGTAATGCATGGTGAAACAGGGGACACATACGCACTCGTGCACAGAGGTGTAAAGGTCAGGAAAATGCATACAAGTAGAAGAGACGCTTTCCAATCGATAAATGATCTACCTATAGCGAGGGTCTTTCCAGACGAAAAGAAAATCGAGATCATTGGAAGAGTGTTGCATCGAAGGAACAAAGATGAAGACCCCCTGCTAATGAACAAGTTTGATGACAAGGTGGCCCTAATAAAGTTCTATCCAGGCATGCATCCAGACATATTCGAACACCTTATCGATGACGGCTACCACGGCATAGTAGTGGAAGGTACAGGGCTAGGCCATATAGCTAACAGACTCATTCCTGTGCTCGAAAAAGCGCGGAAGGAGGGAATACCTGTGGTCATAACCAGCCAGTGCCTCTTTGGCAGAATAGACCTGTATGTGTACAGTACAGGGCGTAGACTCATAGAAGCAGGAGTCATACCGGGTAGCGACATGCTACCAGAAACAGCCTACGTAAAACTATCATGGATCCTCGGCTCACATACAACGGATTTGGAGAAAGTAAGGAAGCTCATGCTGGAGAACTTCGAGGGAGAGATCAACCCGCGTCTAACCGTTAATCTTTACCCGAGGTGGATAATATGATCGATTACAAGGCCTTAGGCCTCAAAGTAGGGCTTGAAATACATATACAGCTGGATACAAAGCATAAGCTATTCTGCAATTGTCCAACAAAACTAGTAGAGGAGGCACCGGAGGACAAGTTCGTCCGAGAACTAAGGCCTGCAAGAAGCGAACTAGGAGAAGTAGATGAGGCCGCGCTCCTTGAGTGGAGGAAAGGGGTAAAATACCTCTACCACGCCCCTAGGCCATCTTCATGTCTTGTTGAAGCCGATGAGGAGCCTCCCCACGAAATTAACCGCGAGGCGCTAATAACAGCTCTCGCCGTAGCTAAGGCGCTTAACATGTATATTGTCGACGAGATACACGTCATGAGAAAAATAGTGATAGATGGAAGCAATACAAGTGGGTTCCAGAGGACATCGATCATAGCGCTCGACGGCTATCTATACGATGGTGAGAAAAAGATAGGTATACAGACACTATGCCTCGAAGAAGACGCAGCCCGCAAAATATCTCAGGGCAAGGGATTCGTTGAATACAAGCTTGACAGGCTAGGTATACCGTTGATAGAAATCGCTACTGCTCCCGATATAAACGATCCTGATGAGGCCGAAAGGGTAGCTTTCAAAATAGGGCAACTTGTACGGCTAACAGGCAAGGCAAAACGTGGCCTAGGAACAATAAGACAAGACCTAAACGTATCCATAAGTGGAGGCGAAAAAATAGAGATCAAAGGAGTACAACACCTTTACCTTATTAGCAAAGTCGTAGCATATGAGGCTCTTAGACAAAAAACATTGCTCGAGATAAGGGATGAACTACAGAGAAGAGGTCTTACTCCAGAGGGTATTGTCAGCGACTTTAAAGACGTGTCCGAGATCTTCCGTGACACGAAATCGAAGATCATACGAAGAGCTATACAAAGGAAGGATAGTGGTGTCTACGCAGTAGTCCTGAAGGGATTCAAGGGCTTGCTGGGTCGTGAAGTACAGCCTGGTAGACGCTTCGGAACAGAACTCGCGGACTATGCCCGTGTATGGGGAGGGGTAGGAGGAATATTCCATACAGACGAGCTACCAGCATATGGTATAACACAGGAGGAAGTAAATAGGCTGTACGAAGTACTAGGCGCTGATAAAGAGAGAGACACAATAGTCCTAGTAGCCGATAGACGCGATAGGGCTGTCAAAGCCCTAGAAGCAGTAGTTATGAGGGCCAAGATGGCTTTCCAAGGAGTTCCTCCTGAAACACGTGCAGCGAATCCGGATGGAACGACAAAATATATGAGGCCAAGGCCCGGTTCAGCTAGGATGTATCCCGAAACAGACATACCGCCCGTATTAGTTGATGATAAGCTTCACTGTGAAGCAGAAAAACTTGTTCCGGAGCCCTTCGATAAGAAGCTAGAGAGATATATCAAGGAGTATGGTCTCAGCAAAGAATTAGCAACTACAATTCTAAACGATCTAAGGCTTGACCTGTTCGAAGCACTAGTGGAAAAATACAGAGGGTATGTAAGTCCGACGCTTATAGCATCAACAATAACTAATACACTGAAAATGCTCAAAGGAGAAGGTGTACCCATAGAGAACATTGAGGATAGACATATTGATGAAGTAATGGATCTAGTAGCCAATAAAGAGATCGCAAAAGAAGCTATCCCTGAGATACTCTCTTATCTCGCCAAAAACCCTGAAGCGAGTGCACGGGAAGCCGCCAAAGCATTAGGGTTAGCGAGGATTAGTGAGGAAGAACTAGACAGGATAATTGATGAAGCGATCAAGAAGAATTGGGAAAAGGTAAAAGCAAAGCCCCAGAAAGCCTTCAACATAATCATGGGCATAGTCATGGCTAGGGTCCGTGGCAGGGTGGACGGAAGAACAGTCGCTAAATTAGTGAGGGACAAGCTTAATTCTGTCCTGGGATAACTTTTTTCAAGGCGATGAAGAGTACTCCCGACAATGAGGGATGATTAGAAGGCATTTGTCGGAGCCCATTTAACGATGATGAATATCCCCAGTATGACCGTTAGTGAATGATATGGACACGAGCGTGCTGAGTATTAAATACTCTTCTAAATCATAGATTATTCCTGGATGTTGAGTTTTGGCCGCTACTGAGCCTGTAGATTGGGGGCTGTGAGGAAAATGGTAGCCGCTGAACATGATAAGCTTAGTAGAGCCTTGGGTAAACTCCTTGAAAGCAGAGGTTATAGGGTAAGGATACAGAGTGTTACTGAAATGAATCTCATGGGTGAGAAGAATAAGCTATATCTTATTCATGCTGTGTCAAGTGATGAAAGAAACATAGTGACGATAAGAATACATGAGAACAATATAAATAGGCTGAGGATTTCTCTGCGTAGACGTAATGAGGGATTAAGACATACCCTGGCTGATAAGCTCGAGGAAGCAGGATTCAGAGTTACGGAAACCAAGGAGGAAGTTTCGGGCAGTATAACTGGTTGTGGTGAGTACTTAATAGATAAAATGAGGGATGCACTTAACATAATAGAAAGGTCTTAGCATATGCTTCCTGATCAAAAAGAGCTTCTCGAGCTAATAGTTGAAAGACTTAATAGTGGAAGCACCCAAGCAGAGATAGCCACTCAGCTTGGTGTCTCTAAGGTAAAGATTTCAAGGATAGTGAATGCGGGGCTTAAAGAAGGGATTTTTCATAGAACATTTGGTGTTTATACACATTGCTTACTAAAGCCGTCGTGGATAATGATCTCCACGGTGAGAACTGGAACAGTCAATGTTAATGAAATCACCCCTAAACCAGACTTTATTTACCTGTCTATATTCCCTGTACCAACTTTCTTCATGTACTTTCTCAGAACATTAGAGCCCAAGGTCCATACTGGTAGTGTAAAGATCATGGAATTAAGCAAAATAATTGAATCCCTAATAGTCTATGAGTTTACATTTTCGAGACGATTAAAGCTTGATGTATGCAAGAAATGTGTTGTTTACGATGATATAGATGAGTTTCTTGCTATAACGATTTTGAAAGATATACATTTTTCCAAATATGATATTGATCTGTATACCTTATGGAAAGAAGTAGGTTTAACAAATATTCATAGTGTAAAATATCATTACTATAATCATCTGCTCAATAATCTCGTCTATAAACGATACATTATACGGCCTAGAAACTCTATGCGTGTAATACTGAGAATATCATCGCCGTCAATGGCTAAGGCTGTATCTTCTATACTCAAACTCTACCGTGAAAAAATACTTGTTGGAGTAGATATTTTTGACATAGCATATCATGATCCATTTAGGGCATACCTGGTTGCATGGATAGATCCTATACACGCCTGGGAAAAACTCTACACGATCGATTTGCCGAGCCATGTTAAAGTTGAAATATTCCCTGTCAAACTAGTTTATCCAGCTCAAGAATAATTTCTGAAAGGCAATATGTGGATGGTGCTTGTATTGGAAGAAATAGAATTCAGTAGTCTAGTGATAAGCACTATGTCTGATTTCAAGGAAATAATTAACTTAATCATAGATGTTTCAGAAAAGATCGATAAAACACATAGTGGACTAATATATCGTCCTCCAGGCCTTATCGAAATAACTGATTATGAAGAACTATATGTGATCGGTGATCTTCATGGTGATTTTGGGACTCTCCTGGACATTCTATCCTCAGAGGAACTTCTTAATAGACTAGAACATGATAACATTAAGATTGTCTTTCTCGGCGACTATGTCGATAGAGGGGATCAGCAGTTAGAAGTATTAACAGCAATACTTTATCTAAAATCACTGCATCCCGAGAAGATAGTGGCCTTAAGGGGCAATCACGAGGCGCCGCCGCTATTAATGCCGTACCCCCATGATTTCTCAGCAATTCTGAGAGGCGTTTATGGGACAGAAAAGGGAATACTACTATATAGACTGTTCTTCAGAATGTTCCAAAGACTCCCTGTGATAGCAAGGGTTCCCGGAAAAATACTATTCCTACATGGAGGCCCGCCATCCACTGTTCTTGAAGCGTATAGTTTTGAAGAGGCATTTTCGGTCGGTATTCCAAGTATTGATGATGGCGTTCTGGAGGAGATTCTATGGAACGACCCGATTGAGTCCAATATCACAGTTCAGGAATCACCGCGCGGAGCTGGATACATGTTTGGGAAGAAGATCACGGAGAAAACCTTGGAATTATCTGGTACGAATTACATTGTTCGAGCACATGAACCATCTTATTATGGTTATAAGATAAATCATGATGGAAAGGTCATTACATTATTTGATGCTAAGATACCAGCTTATGGTATTTTAAGTGCTGCATATCTGAGGATCAGTAGGGATGCGGATCTAGAGAAAGGGCTAGAAAATTATATAGTTACTATATAATCCAGAAAATTCTCGATCCCTTTAGTTCGAGCGTTAAAATACCATTCTTTAATGTTTTCTTCATCTTAGTGATCTTAAACCACAATTTATATGACATACTATAGATCTCTCCATTATAATCAGAAGCATATACATAAATGTATTTCCCATCTGTTTTAACTGTAATATTCTCTGGCTCAAAACCCTCCACAAACACAATTATTTTAGCTGAGTGGAATTTTTTCTCTAAAACCTCGAAATATAATCTGTTAGACCATTTAATAATTGGTGAGAGACTCTCCACCGAAACTATCGCCCCCACAATGTTATGTTAGTATAATAACCCCCTAAAACTATTTCATAGTTCAAAAACTTGGTTAAGCTACAAATTCTTTAAATAGGGGACCAATTTATAAGGACGCTAAAACTTACAGTGGTCAACGAGAGTAAAGGGTGTTTGGAGTGGATGCGGAAATAGCTTTGCTCGAATATATGGTTGATCTGACAGAACAGTATCTTGGCGATATAATTGAGGAGATAATTGAAAAATACTATTCAGACAAGATAGATCTATCCGAAAGATATGTAGATGTCCTTGAATTTATTACGGAAAAAATCATTGATGATAGTCTAAATGGTGATGAAAACCCTGAAAGATTTAAAAAGATTGTGAGAAAATTGGCTGCTAGACCTTACATCGCTAAAATGCTGATAAGTTATTTAGTATCCGAATACATCGAGAACTATGACTAGATAATTTACGATATCATTAGATATGATCACTACTAGTTTAGAATCTTTTCCTATCTTTATTATCTATTTTCAGCGGGGTGAGCCGTAGTCCGAAAAGCAGGAGTGAAGAAAAAAAGAACTCGCAGGAGAAGGAAGAAAAAGCTCGATATAGACGCGTATGCAGAGACTATTTTCAAAGACATAGCAGAATACCTAGGACTCGATACTCTGGGCATAGATGAAAAAATACAGCACGAAATAGTCAAAGAGATTATGCATACGATTATCACCAGTTTAAGTTACAAGCCAAAGATAGATGCATTGATCAAAAGGATCAATAGATATAGACGGAAAATTAATATGATCATCGCTGTAAAAATGCTGGAATCAATACGTAATCCTACCCCCGATCAATTAGAATTTATAATTACCTATGGGGACAGGGCACTCATTCCAGAAATACCACGGCTATATAGGTTGGCTAAGGAAATGAACAGGGAAGACCTAGTAATGATGCTGCAGAGCCTATGGGAGAAACATGGGCGTCCATCCCCCATAGAGTGCCCGAAATGTGGGTTTAGGGCAATAATGCCGGACCTTATATGCTATGTTTGCGGCAATATAGTATCTGAGAAATACATCAAAGAAACACTTAGTTTCAAGGAAAAATTTGAAGAATACGTGAAAAATGCTAGCCTAGCCGAACTAAACGATGTAATGAACTTAGGTTTTGTTTTATTGAGCGAAATCGATGTTAAAAGTCCCAGATACAGAATAGATTTTTGGGAGAAGATTTATTACCCCATACATCTGCGTCAATCCGACATCGAGAAAATAATCGAGGAGATGGGAAAGAAGAAACAAGAATATTAAGGCCTTAGGTAAGACACTCAGCAGGTGTACAGTATTGATAGAGATAAACACAAGAGATGATTTTATTAGAGCAATTAAGACTAATCAAGTAGTGATCGTCGAGTATTTTGACCCTGACAATGAGGAATCAAAAAAGTTTTACCCGACAATGAAGGATGTTGAAAAACATGTTGATCCATCAATACTTGTCCTCAGAATAAATGTTAAGAAAACACCAGAATTATCTAATGGTATTCATACGCTTCCCTGTATAAGAGTCTTTCTAGATGGAAAAGTAGTATTTGAACAGCAGGGTGTATTTGGGAGAAGAGAGCTTGATCTTATGGTATTGAGAAGAGGTATTAGAAGCGTTCTCAGGAACAGGAATGTTTTGTTAAAAATCTAGACTTCTAGTTTCTCGAATCTATCCTCCCTGAATAATCTGCGAGAGAGATCCAGTGCTTCCTTTATATCATTAGGTGATTCTGCATTCTCAAGTATCCCAAATAACTCCATTACATAGAGATTTATTTCCCCGCCCACATTAACGATCGCATCTCTTATTTTCATAGCTATATTTCTTAATTCATCTAGTTCCAGTTTACCTGTATTCGCTAGGTGAGCTAATAGCTCACCAACGAGTGCTAGGAATCTATTGGCATTATACACATCGAGGTCATCATCAAAGTATTTCCTGTAGACGCTCAGCACAGTGTCCAGCTCGTTCCTAACCATTCTTGACACCTATGATCAGTTTTTCTCATTTTCGCCTATTTGCGTGATCTAAATATTAGAGATTCCTACGTAAAATTTATATAGAAGCGGTTCCCTCAATACTCAAGGGAAATGTATCTAGAGAACCTGACGTGAGAGGTGTATGAGCATGAGCCTTTATGGAATGCCTGTACTTATCCTCAAAGAAGGAGCCCAGCGAACCACTGGCCGTGAAGCTCTCAGAGCAAACATCATGGCAGCCCAGGCACTAGCAGAAGTCCTGAGAACAAGCCTAGGACCACGCGGACTAGACAAGATGTTAGTAGACAGCTTTGGCGACATAACAGTAACTAATGACGGTGCAACAATTGTTAAGGAAATGGAAGTCCAGCACCCAGCCGCCAAGCTACTCGTTGAAGTGGCGAAGGCACAGGATGCTGAAGTGGGAGATGGTACGACTACGGCCGTAGTGTTTGCAGGCGCTCTTCTCGGTAAGGCATTGGAGCTTCTGGACCAGAACATACACCCGACCCTTGTAATCGAAGGCTACATCAAGGCAATGAAGGAAGCGCTAAAGATAATCGATGAGCTAGCCATCAAGGTAAACCCGAAGGACAGGGCAACGCTAAGAAAGATCGTTGATACAGCTGTGTCAAGTAAATATATTGGTAAGGGAAGCATTGAGGAGAAACTAGCCAACATGGCTATCGACGCGGCCATAACAGTCGCGGAGGAACAGCCCGACGGAACACTAAAGCTCAGGGTTGACGATGTAAAGATCGAGAAGAAAAAGGGAGGGAGCATCCTAGATTCAAAATTAATTTACGGCATTGTTCTTGACAAGGAAGTAGTTCATCCGGGCATGCCGAAGAGAGTTGAAAATGCTAAGATTGCACTTCTAGACGCGCCCCTTGAAGTAGAGAAGCCCGAGATAACCGCAAAGATAAACATTACCAGCCCAGAGCTGATAAAGGCCTTCCTCGACGAGGAGGCGAAGATGCTGAAGGATATGGTTGAGAAGATTGCTTCGACTGGTGCTAATGTTGTGATTTGTCAGAAGGGTATTGATGAGGTTGCCCAGCACTTCCTCGCAAAGAAAGGAATACTAGCAGTAAGAAGAGTAAAGAGAAGCGACATGGAAAAACTAGAAAGAGCAACAG
>WAPN01000036.1 GCA_015520735.1 Desulfurococcales archaeon | reverse complement strand
TAATCATGGGCAACGATATAAAGATAACGATCAACGGGAAAACATACCTTGTAGACATGATAATACTGTCCTCCTCCGACGCAAGGATAAGGGGAATGCTGTTCATGAACAGATACGATGGTAGCACCGCGAGAATAATGACGAGGAATGGGGCAATCAACGGGATATATCCTGGCCAAGCATACATTGGCGAAGATTAAGATAACCCCACTCCAACTAATTTTTTGATACAGCCTTCTTCTACGATTATTCTTCGATGACTCAGACTGTACTACGTTCAAGTACTGCATAATAATATTGTCGGATGTTATTTAATCATTTGTTTAAATGAATTTAACCACTGTAGTGGGATAAATAAATTTTTTCCAATAATTACATCAATAGATGATATTAGCTTTAAATGTTTATTATTAGCCTGTAATAATTTTCTTAAATGAGAGGTTTTAATCTTTACGCTTGTAAAACTTATATATCATTTTATAAAAATACATAAACAACTAATCTGGAGAGAAGAGGTTCATATTATGAATAACTTATACACGCCACGCATGTCTCGAGCAATCTCCAAATCTGTCGCAATCGCTATAATCGTTATCATAATTGCGGCAATAATCGCAGGAGTAGGATACTATTACTACGCGTCGCAGCAACAGAAGACAGTATCGATCATATGGGCTTCAACACAGCTCGTACCACCAGAAGAACAGGCATTCGTAAAGGGAACGCTTTTGACAGACTTCGAGAAACAAACAGGTATCAAGGTAAGCTTTGTCGGTATGTCTTACTCCGACATGATAACTAGGATCACTAGCGAAGAACAAGCCGGTAAAGTAACTATCAGCCTAATAGGTGACCTACATGGAAACCTGGACCTCATGGCCAGCAAGGGCTACTTGACAGACCTCTCAAAGTTCGGCACACTCCCAGGGAGAACGTTCCCGGACGTTCTGATGAAGTATGCCCATCTACACGGAATACTCGCCTACATCCCATGGATGACCGCCACCTACGTAATGGTAGTTAACAAGGAGGCATTCAACTACCTACCACAGGGTCTGACCAAGCAAGACGTCATAACAGGCTCATCCAAGTGGACATACCAGGCACTTCTGGAATGGGCTAAGAACCTGTACGAGAAGACCGGGAAGAAGCTACTAGGCTTCCCGGCGGGCCCCAACGGCTTATTTGTAAGGTTCCTGCACGGATACCTGTACCCGGCCTTCACGGGTGCGCAGGTCAAGAACTTCAATAGTCAGGACGCCATAAAGATGTGGAACTACCTTAAAGAGCTATGGCAGTACGTCAACCCAGCGAGCACCACGTGGGATGCCATGGCCGATCCGCTCCTTAAGGGAGAGGTATGGATAGCGTGGGACCACACCGCTAGGATTAAGGATGCTATAGAGCAGAAGCCCGATCAGTTCGTAGTAGTGCCAGTACCGATGGGGCCTAAGGGTAGAGGATACATCCTAGTGGTGGCTGGACTAGCAATTCCGAAGGGAGCACCGGATCCCCAGGCGGCCTGGAAACTTATAGATTATCTGACAAAGCCCTCAACACAGGTAAAGGTACTGGAGAAGACAGGGTTCTTCCCAACCGTGAAGGAAGCCTCGACCCAGGCCCCCGCTGGAGCACTACAGGTCCTGATTAAAGGCGTGAATGCGCAGCTGAACGCGCCTAATCCGATCGTTGCGATGATACCCAGCCTCGGAAGCAAGTCAGGAGACTTCAAGAGCATATATATAACAGCGTTCAAGCAAATAGTCCTCCAGGGACAAGATCCGCAGAAGGTACTGAACGAGCTATACCCGCAGCTACTGAATCTCTTCAAAGAGACGGGAGCTCCGCTACCACCACCGGACTCAGGCACATAGCTTAGCCACTAGGTCCCCGGGGGATAATAGTGACCAGTAACAAGCAGGGATACTCCCTAGTAGAGCGATACCTGCCATACCTGCTGATAGCCCCCGCACTAGGCTATCTCCTTTTTTTCATAGGTTATCCCCTCACCCAAGGAGTTCTCCTAGCATTCACTGATCAGAACGGTCACTTCACGCTTCAACACGTCTATTACCTCCTCTATTCACCTAGCTCTAATTTCTGGCCGGCCCTAGAGGATACACTGGCGCTAGCCGCGGTCATAATACCGATCCAGATCATGCTCGCCCTGGGCTTCTCGCTGATGCTCAGCGCTAATTTCAAGGGTAAAGACATGGCTCTCTACATACTGATAATACCGTTGACGATAAGCGATGTGGCTGGCGGACTAATATGGTACTCGTTGCTAACAGCGAACGGGTTCTTCAACAAGCTCTTCATGGCATTGGGGATAATTAACCAGCCAATACAGTTCTTTGGATACCAGTTCAGGCCGATGGAATTCATAGCTATAGTGCTCGCAGAAGTCTGGAGGGCCACGGCCCTCGTCTTCGTAATAATATTCGCGGGTCTACAGATGATCAGCAGAGAGTACATTGAGGCTGCAGAGGTATTCGGTGCAGGGACGTGGACGAAGCTCCGCCACATAATATTCCCCATGCTGAAGCCCAGTGTGCAGACGGCGCTATTGATAAGGACATTGTTCGCTTTCCAGGTATTCGGAGTAGTGATGGTGCTTGCTGGACGCGACATACCAGTCTTGGCTGGCGAAGCATACTATGAGCAAACCATACTCTACCACTATGGTGTCGCGGCCCTGTACGCCCTGATAATAGCCGCGATATCAGTAGTGATAGGCTATATCTATATCAAGATGTTCAAGGCCCAGTACCTCAAGGAGGTGGCCATGTAGTGAGTACACCGGGTGAAACCCCGCCTATAAGGTATTATCTACTGAGAATAGTGTTCGCGGGGATAGTGATACTGTCATGTACATGGGTGCTACTACCGATCATCATATCAATACTCTACGCCTTCTCGAGTCCACAGGACTTCTACAGCCCCAAAGAGATCATCCCATTACACTATACCCTCTCAAACATACAGAAACTACTAGCACTCGGAGCGGCTAGGGCTACCATGAACAGTATAATAGTCGCGGTAATGACCGTGATCTTCAGCTTCGCGCTCGGGCTACCCGCCGGGTACGCGTTCGCCAGATTCGCCTTCAAGGGCAAGGATTCATTGAAGCTATTGATTATAGGGCTGAGAATGTTCCCAATGCTGGTCATAGCGATTCCACTAGTAACACTATACATTAAGCTCGGCCTCAACGATACATTGCTTGGTGTAGCATTAGCACACACCACTATGGCCCTCCCCTTCGTTATACTGATCACCTCAAGTATATTCGTGAGCGTACCGATAGAGCTTGAAGAGGCAGGCTATGTCTTCGGCCTCGACAGGAAGCAGACATTCCTAAGGATAACGCTACCATTAGCCCTTCCGGGACTAACCGCGGCGGCCATATTTACTTTCATAATGTCCTGGAACGAAGTATTCATGGCGGCCGTGCTTACACTAACAAACAGGACGTTGCCCGCCTTCATACTTACCTCGGCGATGGCGGCGCCAGATATAATTAAGTTCGCGGCATCATTCATAATGATCCTACCCGCACTGATCTTCGTATTTATAGCCCGTAGATACCTCGTGTCCATGTGGGGTATAACCGTGAGATAAGGGTGTGGGAAATGGTGGATGTTAGACTAAGAGGTCTCGTAAAGAGATTCGGGAAAACGATAGCACTGAGAGGCATAGACCTGGATATAAGGGATGGTGAATTTATCGTTCTCCTAGGCCCATCGGGCTGTGGAAAAACAACAACGCTCAGAATCATAGCTGGTCTGGAGAAGCCCGATGAAGGCAGAGTATTGTTCGGCGAGAAAGATGTGACGTACCTGCCGCCTAAAGACAGGAATGTCTCCATGGTTTTCCAAAGCTATGCTGTCTGGCCCCATATGAAGGTTAGAGACAATATCGCCTTCCCACTAAAAATAAGGGGTGTCCCCCAAGAAGAGATCGATAAGAGGGTCAAGTGGGCAGCCGAACTACTCCAGATAGACGAGCTCCTTGACAGGTACCCACACCAGCTGAGCGGTGGGCAGAGGCAGAGGGTAGCAGTAGCCCGTGCAATCGTCATAGAGCCAGATGTACTGCTCATGGATGAGCCGCTGAGCAACCTAGACGCGCTACTAAGGGTCAAGATGAGGAGCGAGCTCAAGAAACTACAGCGCCGCATCGGTGTCACAACGATCTATGTCACCCATGACCAGGTGGAAGCCATGACTATGGGTGACAGGATAGCAGTAATGAATGCTGGCAAGATACAACAAGTGGGTACACCGGAAGAAATATATTTGAAGCCCGCAAATACGTTCGTAGCCGGATTCGTGGGCTCGCCGCAGATGAACTTCTTCGATGCAACAGTCAAGTTAGATGGAGAAAAACTACTGGACGCGGGGGAGTTCACGATTTCATTGACCGGCGATCTAGCCGCGGCGCTTAAAGACTATAACAATAAAACTGTCATAGTCGGTATAAGACCCGAGTACATGTATCCACGCGAACTAGCACCCAAAAACATGATTGGCCCCGAGATAAAAGGCGTGATAGACTTTGTTGAAGCACTTGGAAGCGACACAATAATACACCTCAAGGTAGGGAACAAGCACTTGGTAATTAAAATATCGGGAAGCCACCACTATAGAATAGGGGAAGAACTAACCGTGATATTCGGTCTAGATAAAATACATATCTTCGACAAAAACACAGGCAGGGCAATAATATAGCCATCCATATCTGCTCTTCAGCTCAAAACTCTTTTATCTCCCAAAGAACACTTCTAACTAATGTGATCAAACATGCTTGATGACTTCAATGAAAGGAATCCACGCTGGGAGCTACGCCGTGACGGAGTCTCAAGGATCATTATACAGAATAGTATCTTAAGGCTATGCATGGGTCCGGCCGAGGCACTATACTATAGTAATGCAGAAATAAGTGATGGATCCTTCGACAAACTCCAATGGAATGGCGGAAAACTCCTATTCAAAGCAAGGTTTTCGGGAGACGGGTTCCCTCACTATGGGAGCGCGGGCTTCGGGTTCTGGAACCATAGCATGAGAATAGATCTCAGCTACCCAATATGGTTCATTTATTTACGATCAGTTCGCAGGAACTATCCTCTTCAAGGATTCTTTATCCAAGTAGGAAACAAGTTCGCGCCCATAGTGCTCACCAGATCTATTGGCATATACAAGACATTACTGACCCTGTTCCCCTTCGCCGCACCCATAAAGATCTTGTCCACTAAACCGTTAATGCAGGGGATAAATCTTAGGGAATGGCACACATATGGTATCGACTGGTCGAGTGGGAAAGCCGTATTCTATATAGATGACCAGGAGATCGCAGATATAAGCGTAGAATACGAGGGGAAGGCAAGAATAGATGCATGGCTGGATAATGCTGTGTTTCAGCCCCAGAGAAACGATCCGTCCTATGTCTACCGACATATAACCCATGAGAACAGGAGAGAGGCATGCCTCGAGATCGACTGGATCAAGATGGAGTAATCCCACATGTCTCCCGGCAGAGGATATAAATATGAACTAAGATAGTTTTACCCGGTAATCATTATGGAAGCGACAGTTATCGATCTTCAACGAGTAGGCGGTGAAGCAGAGCTATTGGCCTATGATTTGGACGGGATCGTTGAGAAAGCATACTTTATAACAACAGCGCCTGTGAGAGGCTTCGAAAGAATAGTAAAGGGCAAAAACCCTGTTTTCGCAGTGAACGCCGTTATGAGAATATGCGGTATATGCCACGCAGCCCACGGAATAGCATCAGCTGAAGCAATCGAAGACGCGATGGGGGTTTCACCGCCAGCTAATGGCCGCTACCTCAGAGAAACAATAGGGTTACTCAACAAGATACAGAGTCACTTAATGCACTTAGTAATGATAATACCTGACCTCATCCCAGAACCTGAAAGAATGAAGTACATCGTGGCAACCCTGAATATATTGAATAAGATAAACGATGTCCTGACAAAAATAGGGGGAAGCCCGACACACCCGCCCTATCTAGTGATCGGGGGAGTAAGCCGGGTACCCGACGAAAAAACCCTAGTGAATCTCCTTGAAGAACTAGACAAGCTCATCGAAGAATATATTGTTCTCCGAAGAAGTTTCAAAACAAGTATCTCTAGTAGTGACATCTACGGGCAACTTAGGTTTAAGAAACATAAACCAAAATATCTTGCGTCACACATGTTCTATGGAGACAAGTACAGTATAAGGATCGATAAGATCAGGGTCGTAAGGTACGAGGATATTCACGAGGATCTACCTAGTAAGGCCCGTGAAAACACCTCAATGATCGCCCTATATGATGGCCAAATCGTTGAGACAGGTCCAAGAGCTAGGCTAAACAAGTATTACGACTATAGCGACGACTCTTTATGGGGGCTACAAGAGGCGAGACTCATAGAGATAGAATTGTTCCTTAAGAGAACGAGAGAACTACTTGAGAAAGTCGAGGTAGGAGAGTCAGGCCACTCAAAAGTCCTCGTATATAGGTCGGGGAAGGGAACAGGAGTTTTCGAGGCGCCGAGAGGTACATTAATCCATACAGTTGAGCTAGACGATAACGGCAGAATAAGCAAGTACAAGATAATCGTACCCACAATGTTCAACATACCATTAATAGAGCAGGCCGCCCAAGGATTTCCGTCGAAACATGTTGATATTGTCCCAAGAATATATGATCCCTGCATACCCTGCTCCACACATATAATAAGATTAGATAGCAGGTGATATAGGATGAGTGGAAAGACAAGCATACTCATATATGATCTAGGTGGGTGTGAGGGATGCCCTCTATCAATAATGAGGAGCTATCCCAGATTAGCGAGAATATATGACGTCCACGCTAAATGCATTGGTAATGCGGATATTGAACGACAATACAATTACGCGATCATAACTGGTCCTATCTGTCTAAATAGTCAGAGACACATCGAGGAGCTAAAGAAGATCAGGAAGAACTCGAAAATACTGATAGCTTATGGCTCATGCGCTAGCGTCGGAGGCATAATCCTCTACGCTAGAGGAGGTCAAGAGCCTCGCCCCGACCACCGCGTCTATGCCCCGATATCGAAGATAGTCAGAGTAGACTTCTCGATACCTGGATGTCCGCCCGCGCCTCAGATGCTCATAAGCCTCCTTGGCTGTATACGTTCTGGACGGGGATACTTCCTAGACTTGTTCAAGGCAGTTAGTGCTTACTCGAAGCTGAGTGGATTCGATCTAATGGACGAGGTTGTGCTCACTGGGATATGCGTTGGGTGCGGTGCCTGTGTGTTATCATGTCCTACAAATGCTCTTCACATGGTCGATGGCAGGCCAGACCTTATAGTCGAGAAATGCATTAGATGCGGTACCTGTACTGTTAGATGCCCCAGATTTACTCAAATTCTGATACAGAGATATAAGTTACGGGAAAGAGCAAAAATGCTTGCTTCACTGGTAGGTGGTGAGTAATGGCCTTCCAGCCCGCCACGATTGACCCTTCAAATCCCCTAGGCCCATATATTGGGGCCTATATTGCTCGTTCAACGGCAAAAAACGTTAAAGCTGGGGGAGGAGGGGCTGTAACCGCTATCCTCCTCTATCTGCTTGATAAGAAGAAGATTGATGGAGTCGTAGCAGCTAAGAAGACAAGAGGGATTAAGGGTGAAATCGTTCTCGCGAAGACGAGGGAGGAAATCCTTATGGCTGCTGGTAATAGGTGGAGCATAGTACCCTACACAATGAGGCTAAAAGAAACCCTCATGTCCACCGACATAAGGAGGGTTGCATTCGTAGGGCTCCCATGCCAGGCACAGTTCCTACGACAGATGAAGATGTTCCCGCTCATGGAAGGCGATTTCGCTGACAAGATATTCGTGATTATAAGCCTGTTCTGCATGGGGACATTCGCTGTTGAGAGTTTCACGGATTATCTGGCTAGGAACTATAATGTCCCCCTAGAAGAAGTTGAGAACATTGATATTGAGGGAGACTATCTAGTCATATTCTATTCTGGTAAAAAGCTCCGATTACCTATAGAATCCATAATCTACCATGTACAGCACGGCTGTATACTATGCCCGGACTACACAGGTGTATTCGCGGATATCTCGGCCGGTAGAGCTTCCAGGGAGGGATACACGCTCATATTGACACGTAATAGATTGGCAGATAGTATAGTCAATAATGCAGCCTATGACGGTTACCTCGAGATCAGTGAGGCCACGGAGGAAGAAATCAGATACGCTAGGGAGAAAGCATTGGATAAACTTAATAGATCATTAAAGTACATTATGAGGATCCTCTAGGTAGGAGCAATAGAAAAATTATTTAAAAATATGTATTATGCTCAGAAATGTTTCCTGTAGTGTCTGCGCTTAATGTGTAGTGGATGCTCGCCAGCCATCTTGTATACTACTAGCTTTGTGCAGTCCTCTATGATGAACCATATTATACAGTATAGCCACACGAAGCCCGCCAGCCATGCAGGTATTGGTGCTATTAAGCCAAATCCGTAGATGGCCACGATTGTCGCGGCAAGCTTTGTCGCGATAGCCGTGATCAATAGCCATTTGCCGGGCATTATTGAGTAGAATGGCTTGTGGGTTCTCGTCACGAATATTGTTAGGTGTCCTGCCACTGCTAGTTTTAGGAATATGAATGTCTGTATCATTGCTATTTGTGTCACAGGGTTCATGTGGAAGTAGTAGATGCCTATCCATAGTAGCAGGAACGACTCGATGACACCGACTGTTCCTAGTGATGACGATAGTGCCAGTACTAATGGTATGTTCCATTTCTCCGGCTTGTTACCGATCCTCACATTGTCGTACGCGATAGTCAGTATTGGTAGGTCGTTCAGTAATGCTAGCAGGATGATCTGTATGGCTGTTACTGGGTAGAAGTTGAACGCTATGATTGATAGCGTGATGAAGAACAATACACGGAAGGTCTCAGTGATCCTGTACACTACGTAGCTGTACATTCTCCTGAATATCTTCCTAGCCTCAACAAGCGCGTTCTTTATTACAGAGATACCGGGTGCTAACATTACTATGTCGGCTGCTGCTCTTGCTGCATCGGTTGCGTTCGCCACAGCGATCCCTACATCAGCCTTCTTTAGTGCTGGTGCGTCGTTGACACCGTCACCGGTCATCGCAACGATGTGGCCGCGCTTCTGCAGCGCATCAACTATCATGTACTTGTGCTCTGGGAACACCTGGGCGAAGCCGTCCGCCTCCTCGATCATTCTCTCTGCTTCGGTTGGGTGGGCTTTCCTCAGCTCGTCGATAGTGTATATCCTGGTACCGATGCCCAGCATCCTGGCAATCTGCCTCGCTATCGCTATGTGGTCACCGGTGATCATCTTGACTCTAACACCCATCTTCTTCAGGAACTTTATAGTCTCGGCGGAGTCTTCTCTCGGCGGATCAAACAGCGGTATTAGCCCTACAAACTCCCACTTATCCAGTGTTCCCTCCTTCGTCTTAGCGACACCGATCATACGGTAGCCTCTCTTCGCATGCTCATCCACTATCTCCATAACCTTCTTGCGTAGCTCCTCATCTGCACCGACGAGGTTGAGTATGACCTGCGGTGCTCCTTTCGCGGCCTTGAACTGTTTGCCGTCGGGAGCCTCTATGACGGCCTCCGTCCTCTTTATCACGGGATCGAATGGTGTGAACTTCACCTGCCTGAACTTCTTTATCTCGTCTTTGAGATTGAACCTCTCAAGGGCATGCAGTACAGCGAGATCGATTGGGTCTTTATCCTCCTCCCTCGATGCCAGGGCCGCATACAATACAACGTCTGCCGGCGTATACTTCGGCTGCACCGGTACAGGGTCAGCGACTGTCAGCTGGTTCTTCGTCAGAGTACCAGTCTTATCAGCACAGAGAACGTCAACACCAGCCATCTCCTCAATGGCCACCAGTTTCCTAACGATTGCCTGTCTCTTCGCCAGCTCATAAGCTCCTATGGCCATAGTTATTGATAGAACTGCCGGCATCGCGGCTGGTATAGCAGCTACAACTAGTACCAGTGCAAACCTTATAAGCTCTAGTATGTTGGCTCCACGCTGTAGCTCGACGATAACCATTATTGCCGCTAGGAATATCGTTAGGAGTATCAGGAAATCACCTATCCTGATAATCAGCTTCTGGTACCTGCTAACCGTCTTAGCTCTCTGGACGAGCTGTACTGTTTTACCGAAGAATGTGTGAAGCCCGGTCGCCACGACAACGCCCGTCATTTCCCCTCGTTTCACCAGGCTCCCGGAGAACGCCACGTCTCCAACATGCTTCTCAACGGGTAGTGATTCACCCGTCAGGACCGACTCGTCGACGAGGAGATAGTCTCCCTCGATCAGCTTGATATCAGCTGGTATTATGTCTCCAATTCTTACCCTGATAATATCTCCGGGCACAAGCTCTCTAGCCGGTATTACTTTCCACTCGCCATCTCTTAGAACTCTGGCAGTCTGGCTCAGCTTCTGCTTCAAGTACTCGAGAATGTTCTCCGCCTTGTGCTCCTGCCAGAAACCAAGAATACCATTAATCAGTAGCATCGTGAGGATAATCCAGAAGTCTGCCCAATGATGGATAATGGCGGACAGTATAGCTGCAGCCTCGATCATCCATGGTATTGGTCCCCAGAAATAGCTCAGGAACCTTATGAGGGGATGTACTTTCTTCTCTGGGATCTCGTTCGGACCAACTATTTTTAGCCTTCTTTTTGCCTCTTCTGTTGAGATCCCTGTCTCTTTGTTTACTCCGAGTCTTCTTAGTATTTCTTCTGGAGAGAGTTTCTTGACTTCTTCAGCCGACAACAGTAGTTTCTCCTTCTCAGCCATTTTTGACCACCATTCTTCACATTTTTCCTGTCCCATACCCGATTCCATAATTATTGTAGTTTAAAGATAAATAGTTTATTTCAAAAATGAATAATTTCTATGAATTACGGACAATTTTAACAATAGCTTAGCCTGTTAGAGAACAATATAAATAATTATTTGATATGCATCTATTTTATGAAATCTTATAAATCTTTACAATAAGTATATACAAATATATTCAACCCACTTAAGTGTAAATAACCACATACAATTCCTCCGAAACGTGTTTAGCACCGTTAAACCTATACAACTAAATAATAATTGAGAAAAACACAGTGACCAGTAATGCCGTCCATAGGCGGTATAGTGATCAAACTGATAGGCGTGAAAAAAGTATATGTGACAGGAACGGTAAAAACATGGGGTCTAAGAGGGGTAGACCTGGAAGTCTACAAGGGGGAATTCATATCGATTATGGGGCCAAGCGGGAGTGGGAAAACAACTCTCCTAAACATGGTGGGACTACTCGACAAGCCAACAGAGGGGAAAATAATTATTGATGGGAGAAACGCGGCAGAACTTGCATCTAAGGAACTAGCATATCTCAGAAACAGAAAAATAGGGTTTGTGTTTCAATCCTTCAATCTTATTAACAGATACACAGTACTTGAAAACATCGAGCTCCCCCTCATGGTTAGGGGTGTGCCTAGGAAAATAAGGATTGAGAAGGCAAAGAAGGCATTATTAATGGCCGGCGGCGATCTCTCATGGCTTCCCAAGCGGCCAATACAACTTAGTGGTGGACAGCAACAACGCGTAGCAATAGCGAGAGCTCTTGCAGGTGAACCCGAGATTATATTGGCTGATGAGCCGACAGGCAACCTGGACAGAGCTAGCTCCCGCGCAGTTATAGAGACTTTTGTGAGGCTTAACAAGCAGGGCCAGACAATTGTTATGGTTACCCATGATCCGGAGGTTGCTAATTGTACGGAGAAGATATACTTGCTCCGAGACGGCCGTATAATAGGGGTTAAGGATCCTGATTTCGGCAAGTGTATTCTAAGGACAGTTCCACCCACTACTAAGAGATAATTTATTTTTCCCAATAGGGATGTAATATATCGGTAAATATATCGGGAATCGAGATAGGTGAGAAGCCATGCGTGGACCAGGACACATTTTAAGTCTCATAATACTCATTGCTATTCTTCTCCAGCCCCTTGCAACTCTATATTACTTAGCATATTCTGCCTCCCAGCCATATTTCCAGCTCGTAAGTACTAGTTTCAGGTCAAGGACTGGGGGAGATGTTTATCCCGGTAGCCAGAACGCGGTATTAAATACTGATTTCATGTTTAATGGGACGCAGAATGCTACACAAGTATTTGCATGCATTGTTTCGGCTCCAGGAGGATTCAGCTTTCATGATAATTGTAGCCCTGCCTATAACTACAATGATAAAGTAGCTTCATCCGTTGCTCCTGGCCAGGTAATATATTTCCACTACGTAGTAGATGTTAATAGGACTGTTTCACCCGGAAACTATACCGTCGAGCTAAATATTACATATTATTATAATTTAACACTACATTATCAGCTAGCTAATGTGACCGTAACAGTACACCCTTACCCAGAACTAACGGTAAGCATTATAGACACATACTGGTCACCCGATGGATATCCGGGCGAAACAAGTGCCTCGCTGAACATTGTCTTCGAGAACACTGCTGACTCGACGATAAGTCAGGCAGAAGTAAAAGCAATACTCAATGCTCCAGTCGAGCCGACGAATCCGAGAACAACCATTAGGAACGTATCACCACATACACGCTCGGTAATAACATTCAATAACATATTCATTAAGCCGGAAGCAACCCCCGGCAACTATACAGGTACTATAACTATAAATGCTGAAATGACTACGAGTGACGGAGTAACATATAATGCGACCACAGCAGTCAATATAACCTTCCAGATCCAGAATCCGCCCCCAGTAGATCTGAAGGTACTAGATTATGGGTTCGCAGGAGACTATCCAGGGCCTGGTGCCAGAAATGTACAACTATATCTAAAGATACAGAACAGGGATAGAGCGACAATAGAGTCCATAGTAGCCAATATAATGCTTACCAACGCCTACTTCATGAATGGTAGCATATACGGGGTAGCCACAGTTAATGGTCCTATAAGCTACGGCGGGGTATTCACGATAGCGTCTCCCCGCCTAGTAATACCGGTTAACCAGACCTATGTCCTCGCAGTATATGACCTCGATCTACTTCTATCCTATAGCGGCTCAACATACTGGGCCCACGTCCGATACGTTCTGGTCTTCTCGATCAACCATATGCCGTACGATATACACATACTCTACGCTCACTGGGGATCGGGACAAGTGTATCCAGGCTCAACAGGGCAGGCACTGGTTGTAGGTATAGAGAACCTTATGCGTGCAAGAATAGAAGGAGCAGAAGCAGTACTCCAGCTACCGTCAAGTGTCTTTTACCCACAGAAGATCTATCTTGACAACGTGGGAATAACATCAGGCTCTGTTGCAAGGCTCGCCTTCCAGGGAATAAACATCGAGAAGAACGCTCGTCCAGGAAACTACACCTGTAACCTGACCATCAACGGCCTCCTCGTCGATACGGACGGTTCATACCGTCCCATAAAGATTAACTACACACTACTGGTAACAATATCTCAGCCTAATACAAGCCTTGTAGAATTAGTCACATACAGATGGATCACAGGCAAAGCCTACCCAGCAATGAACAATACAGGCGTCGAAGCACTTCTCCAAGTTATACGTAACACTGAGCTAAGAGATATTGTAGCAACCATAATACTGCCCAAGGGAATATGGGCTGAGACAACTGCAAGACACAACGAGACAATAACACTGAACGGTCCATACGGCTACGGGTCAATAATACCGCTGCGGTTCACAAGCATAAGCATTGATAGAAACACTATGGGTACAATATATGTAGCGATAAAACTAACCGCTCAAGCAACTATAAACGGGGCCAACACATGGATAAACAAAACAATATTACTGAGACTAAGAGTTGAGCCACCCAGCAACATTCTCGAGATAATAAGTGCCCGGTGGGGCTCGGGCAAAGCATACCCATGGACAGCACAGGCAAGCATACAGGTACTAACAAGAATTAGTGATGACATAACCGTGGACAGGCTCTCCGCGAAAATAATCTATCCACAAGGCATAGTATCAACACATACAGGTGGAGCATATGATACATGGTACACAAACACACCACATCAGTACGGCGACATAATACCGGTCCAGTACACCGGGATAAAAATAGAAGGGCTAAGCCCAGGAAACTACAGCTTCACGATAATATATACGGGAACAGTAACAATTAACGGAGGAACGGCTTACTTCCAAATAAACAAGACCATAACACTAGAGATCAGTGAACCCATTCTAAACATAAAACTAGTAGATGCTTCATGGAATATACCAGATCCATCACACATAATGGATAATGCAGGCATCAACATTCTCCTCTATAACAACCAGACAGGAACAATAACACAATTAACAGCCAAGCTACTCCTGCCATCAGGTGCCGAGAGCCTTGAGGGAAGAAAATACATCATAAGAACAATTACAAGCTCAGTCGCATACGCACAAGTATTCAGCATATCATTTAATGGCATCAGGATAAACACTACTAGTAATAGCCTACCATTCGCACTGGTGCTCACAGCAAGAATCGATGACTCAGGCACAATATACCTGCTCAACAACACACTATATTTCAGATTAGAAATAAACAGTACAAACACGACGTTCATACTGTCACGGATAGCCACAACCTATAATGGACAGCCAGCCTCATTACTCCCAACAGCAAAAGGAGTAACATTATCGATAACCCTCCTAAACATTAGGAGCTACACGATCAACAGCTTGACAGCGGAGATCATACTTCCACGGGGCTTCGAGACCATAGGCTACAGAAAGAGCGTCGCGGGCCCAGTATCCCCGGGTGCAACAGTGACCCTTACCTATAGGCTAAACATAGGTGATCTTGAGCCTGGGATCTACAAGGCAGTATTGAAGCTATTCTTTACGAGGGTAAACAATGGAGCAGTCATAACCAATGAACAGAGCATCAATGTATATCTTGTGATAGATAACCCGGAAAAGTACTGTGCGGAACTAAGGGTTTTGGATGTATACTGGGGAACAACGGCGCCCACATATGTTTATCCGGGAATGAGAGATCAGCCCGCCTCAATAATCATAGTCAATAATGGCCAGTACCCCGCATACAATGCCAGACTAGCACTTGATGCTGAGAACGCCCGCCCACTAACAAGAGAAATATATGTTGCATCAACAATTGCTCCTGGGGCCTCTGTTAGAGCGATAGCTTACTTTGACCTAGGAAACAGTAAACCCGGAGCAGCGCTTCTTAACATCACAGTACATTATCAGATCAGGATATATGGCGCCGATATAGACGTAACATATAGGGCGGCCGATAAACTAGTGATTACCCGGTCAGAAACAATGATCAACAACACAGAGATCTATCTGGTCAACGCTGGCTGGAGAAATAACTGGCCGGTATACCCCAGCACTAAGAACGCCGAGTATACTTTCACGATCGCAAATCTACTCCCGTATTCTATAGAAGGGGTTCTAGCAAAGCTAATACTTCCTAGTGCTTTTAAGCCGCACACAAATTACTCCGCGACAACCTATATAGCTGGTCCAATTAACTCTCTGCAGACTATAACTGGTAGCTTCAGGCTAGACGTTAAAGGAAAGCCAGGAGTATACAAGGGATTCATAGAGATATCATACTATATAGTTAGCGGTGGCCCCGGTCTTAGAAAGACCATCTATGTACCTATCAAGATATCGGTCAGCGATCCGAGAACAGCTGTCACTGTTGTGACGTATGGTTGGCAGACAAGCCAGCCCACTCTAGATATGAAAGGTGCGAGATACTATGTGGTGTTGAGGAACAACGAGATACCTCAGATACAGTACCCGATCCTGTATGTGCGGCTACCGAGCGGCATATATTATTCCCCAGACAACTCAAGCATGGCGAGAGCACCAGCATCAGCAGCCGTAATTCCACAGACCCCAAGCACAACAATGACTACTCAGCCAAGCATGCAGCAGATAATAAAGCTGCTAACAACGCAGTCCCAGCAGACAACAGTAACAAGGACTGGCAAGGGAGCACTGATCTCATTTGTGCTTCCCCTCAACCTCTGCTTAAAACATCCAGGAAAATACATTGTAGACGCTAATCTATCCTACATTGATCCTTGGGGGAGCCAGTACAACCTCACAATAGAGTTCCCCATACTAGTGCTCGGCAAACCAGCCAAGCTGGGTGTAACTACTAGTCAGATAATAGTATTCCATAACGGCACCACATGGTTTACCATGACAATTAATAATACATCGCCTTCACCAATATATAATGTCTACATCATACTAGCACCGATGGCTCCTGTGGCTCTGCCCATAGACAATATAAAATACGTCTCCATGATCAGGCCTGGTCAGTCCATAAATGTTACATATAAGCTAGTTTACAATCCAATGAACATGATAACCTATGCGGGTGGGACGCCCATATCGTATACCTCAGTACCATTCAAGATAGCCATAATATACCGTGACCCCACGGGGGCAATGAATATCTATAATACAACGGTATCATCACTGGTGAAGCCATTCATAGATATAGGGATAAGCAGTGATACAAAGGCGAAGTATAGCGGAGGGGAGCTCTCGGTATCGGGTGTACTAATAAACTATGGCATTACACAAGCAAGAAGCGTAGATGTAGCAATCATTTATGGCAACACAAGGGCAGCAAACTTCATCGGCGATATTGATGCAGCTAGTCAGACGGCTTTCAAAGTGTCTATGAATGTACCGAGACTGATATCGAGGACGGTTACTCTAGAAATAACCTATAGAGACATGTACAACAACATGTATTATAAGACCTACACGTTGCCGATCGAGGTTGAAAACGTGACATCGCTTCAGCCAGCTTCATCGGCGAGCACTGGTCAGCCAACCTTCATGCACTACCTAATCATTGGTATGGTTGGAGCTTTCCTTGTCGGGGTATTTATCCTAATATACAGGCTTGCTCGGCGTCATATGAGGAGACTTGGTGGATAATCAGTATCTACAAGGGAACAGCAATGCTGATAACAGATGTTCTTAGACTCGCTTCTAAGGCGTTATCCGAGAAGAAAACACGTGCTATCTTGACGATTATAGGTATTATGATCGGTCCTATGGCTCTTGTTATGATCAACGGTGTTGTATCTGGTTATAGCAACTATATACTGCAGCAGATCAAGGGATTGGGGGAGAACTTGATAGTCATAACTCCTAAGGAGAACTTTAAGCTGGGAAACGATGATTTGAACTACATTAAGTCGTTGCCAGGGGTAGCGGACGCAGCACCGTTTTACTCAACACAAGGTGAGGTACGGGTAGGGACAAAAAAGAAAACAGTGTTCATATATGCTGTATCCTACTCCTTCCTATTCAAAGCCATACCAAGCCTGAAGATAGGCGAGGGAAGCATACCGGCAGATAGCGACATATCTAAATGTATCATAGGCCATGACATAGCATATACGAGTATGGGGACAAGAGCCTATAGCATAGGCGATGTAATAACTATTAAGATATACCGTGTCAAGAGCGGTGGTAAACTCGAGATAAAACACGTGTCATTCTTAGTTGAAGGGATACTTAAGAAATACGGTGGAGCAGCGTTCCTTAACCCTGACCAGACAATATTCATAAGCATGGAGGCCGCCAAGAGGATCATAGGCATAAGCCAATGGACAGGAATCCTCATACTCGCAAAAAGCCCGACGCTTGTAAACAATATAACGGAGACACTCAAGCAAAGCTATGGAGGCAACATCGACATAGTATCATTCCTAGCCATAGCCCAAATAACATCATCAATAACAGGAGCAATAAACTTCATGACGTTTGCCGCTAGCCTAGCAGCATTCGCCGTAGCGATAGCTGGCGTGGCCGCAACTATGATCACGTCCGTCATCGAGCGGACAAAAGAAATAGGTGTGATGAAGGCTCTTGGCTTCACTGATGGTCAGGTATTGATGCTCATAATAGCTGAGGGCATAGTCATGAGCCTTATAGGCGGAGTAATAGGAGTGTCTCTAGGAATAGTTGGGGCTTACATGCTCGCATCAAGAGGCATGGTCATACATGCAGGAACTACATCGATACTTATCAAGGCCAATCCCGCGATCTCGCCGGAATTCATGGGGTTAACTATGATCATGACTATAATGATCGGTGTTGCTGGCAGTATATTCCCAGCTTACAGGGCCGCTAAGATACCGCCCGCGGTCGCTTTAAGATACGAGTAAAAACCATTGACAAAGACTATTTTAATCAAGAAAAATAAATTAGTATTGATCCCGAGTCAGTAAGCAATACATCTACATTCTAATATCAACCATATAGATGGCTAGCTGGTGGTATCGTTGCGAAGCGTCTTAGACATATATGCTAGGTACAGGGGGATCATAAGGCTATTGATACTCTACGTTCTACGTGAAAAACCGCTTCACGGCTATGGTATAATGAAGGAGCTTAAAGAGATCATGGGTAAGATGCCTGGCCCGGGAAACATCTATCCACAGATAAGATACCTGCTCCGCAAGAACTATATCGAGATACACGAGGAGATCAGAAAGGGCCGGAAAAGAAAAGTATATAGGATAACCGAGAAAGGCCTAGAGCACCTTGCAGAGAACATGGATAGGATCAATGAAGCTATAGAGATGTTCTCAAGGCTTAAACACTTATTTGACTACGGCCTCAGAGAAATAATGGCTGAGCTATGGGTTTTAATTAAAATATGGGATAAGGTTAGCGATGAAGACAAGGCATACGTGAAAGAAGTCCTTGGCAGGATGAAGGAAGAAATAGCAAAGATCCTCGTCAAATATACTAGGGAGACAAGGGCTTCGGCATAAGGCATCAATCAATTGCTCTTCGAGTTCTTTTACCCACCCATTATAATGAGCATTAGGGCTAGGCAGCTTGTGCCTATTATGTCTGCTATGCTGGTAAGTATGGGCGCCAACGTATTATCTGGATCTACTCCCGCCTTAAAGCTCGCCACCGCCGCATAGTACGTAAGAATAGTTATTACTACTGTGAGCAGTAAGCCAGCAGACATAACTATCTCGATTACCTTTAATCCCCATACAATAGACGCACCACGAGAAATCGCGACAGCGAACCCAAATAAGCTCAGAGAACCAAATATCATCAACGCGTGTATCATGTTTAATAAGAACTGTTTAAGGGTCCATGAATCACTAGGAATCCATTTAATCTTGATGGAGCCTATGTGGAGGCTCGTGGAGAGCCTGGACGAGAATCTGCATGCAATGGCACCGCCATCCTCTAAGAAAGCGGGTATGACCGCCAATATACCTATTCCCTTTACAATGTTATTTATGTTAGTCATTAATATTACTCCGGCGAACATGCTCATGCTGGTTGATAACATAATTATAGGTATGTTCTGGACTAGTATATTCCATGTTCTCTCCAATGGATCGTTTTCTCCTCTAGTAACAACTCTGTAGAACACATAGGCAGGGATAACCAGTAATATGAGTGTGAACAATAACATAAAGAGCCTTGGCACGTCCGTAGCAATGAGGTAGGCAAAAACGATCGTTGGTACTGTAACCATGTCTCCGAACAGCGTTGCTATAGGTGCGACAACGTTATCCGGGTTAATTCCTCGCTTAAAACTGGTGAAAGCAAGCCATGTGGTTGATGGTATCATGAGGGTACTCGAGATCACGGCTGATAAAACAGCTACAAAGACGGTTGAATAAGGCTCGAGATTGTATTTGCCAAATATAATAGATACCATGAAGGTGAGAAGGCCTATCCACGTATTTATCAAGATGAGGATCGAGGACAAAGCCATGAGCTCTGCCCGGATAAGCTTTTTTGCAATACCGAGGTGGAGCAGAGTGCCGAGTCTTGAACCATAGCTGGAGTAAACGTCTCCACGTGCATCACTAGCTGCTGGTAGGAGAGCGAGAAGGATCTCTGCATGCATGATGATAGGCTGGAAGACCTGTAGGAAATAGCCGGATATATAGTCGCCAAGATTACAGAGCATAAGTGAGGCCGCGCCTTCTTTCAGGTCCTTCCTGAACTCTTCATCGAAGAGCATAGATCCCACCATTAACTATTACTACACCTGGTCATCACCCTTCCTCCTAGGTATTATTGACGTCTACTTGGTCAAACTGTGATATGGGCGCTAAATCTTATTTAAATAAACCCTCATGTTCAAATAAATGAAAACCGCTATTACTTTTATAGGTGTGATTACCATGCCTATAAGGATTAGAGGCCCTAGCCGGGAACCTCGGAGAATACGCCCGGAGGACGCTGTCAAAGCGATTAATCTTGTGAAGGAGGGTATCAAACTATTCACTGCCGGCCCACCGATAATTCATCGCGGCCCCGCCGGAGAAACTCATGTTGATATCCCCTTGATGTATAATGGTTATGCTTTGGACAGAATACACTATGATCCATACACGAATACTTTCTCGCCGAAAGGAAGGCCTGTTCATGCCGTAAATGTACAAGTATCTCGTGATACTGTCTGGGAGCTCTCTAAACAGTACGTTAAAGAACTATACATTATTGAAGCCGTTGAGTACAGGGAGCCCGAAGACGTGTGGATTGTGCCTCTCGCGTGGAGATGCTTTATCGTTGCTCACATTAAGGTAAGCTATGACGGTGAAGAACTGGTTCCAGATTATCCCCTGACCGAGGAGATAACGGGACGCCTTATGTGATCAGGCGGTTAGCGTGAAGCTTCGGAGGAGCGTATTCTATTTCATCATGAGAGAGAAACTCTTGATAACACTATTAGTATTATTCCTATTGTTCCTCATATATGATCATGGCCTAGTTAAACGTATATCCGAGTATGTAAACATGAATGCTCTCATAGTTATTTTTGCACTACTTGTGATCAGCCGCTCTCTACATGTCTCGGGGCTAACAAACCGGATAGCAGTGAGGATACTATCTCGTACGAAGGGCTTGCCTCGTGCTACATTGTTCTATATAGTGTTGATCACATATCTTCTTGCTCCATTCATAATGAATGATGGCGCCATATTCGTAATGGTGCCTCTGGTAATAGTTGTGGCTGAGCTGTCCGGCCACGAAGAAGCATTACTTGTGACGCTTGTGGCTATCTCGGCTAATCTGGCCTCCATAATTCTGCCGATAGGTAATCCCCAGGACATTGTGATCTGGACACACTATGGGTTATCCTTGCCCGAGTATGTATTGGCTTCTCTTCCACTCTACTTCCTATCACTAGGGCTTCTTGCCCTATATGTTGTATTCTTGTCGAGGAGGCTTGTTATTAAGGAATTGCCTCTGCTCCCCCGGATAAGACTTGATAAGAAGCTCTCCATAGCGTCTATAGCCTCGTTAATTACTATCATTATTAGTGCACAGCTCAAAAACCCGTTGATCGGTCTCATAATAACCCTTGCACTCATCCTATTGTCCCGGCCTAGGATATTGATTGAGGTTGATTATCCCTTGTTTGCAGTGTTTCTCCTAATGTTTATTGATTTCTCCGAGATACCCCATCTTCTTGGTATACAATCATTGATAAGCGTGTTGACCCCTATCCAGGTCTATGGCTTATCGCTGGTTTTGAGCCAGGCTATAAGCAATGTTCCAGCAACAATAGCTCTTATCAGGCACACGGTTTACTGGAAACCATTGTTCGCAGGTGTAAATATTGGCGGTGTGGGTTTTCTCCCCGGGAGTATGGCTAACATTATTGCTTTGAGGCTATCTAGGATGAAAACACGCGATTATCACCGGTACGCGCTCCCCTTCTTCGTTTTGCTGGGGCTGTTGTGCCTGCTGCTGGTCTATATCGGGCTTTATGGTTAGAGCTAGTAGTGTGAATCGGCTATGTGTACGTGCTTCATCACAGGTATTGCTGCATCCCCATATATTTTCCGTGTATTCTCTATTGTCAAGACCTCATTGGGAGGACCAGCAATGTATACTCCCTTATTCACCATAATGATATAATTGGTATAGGGTAGGAGAAGCATTGGGTCGTGACTCGTTATTATCAATAAGTGGTCGCGCCCCATCTCGCCTATTCTCCGGGCAAGCTCCGCTCTGCCCGCAGGGTCAATGCTTGATAAGGGCTCATCCATAACTATTATCGGCGGATCAGTTACAAGGGCTCTTGCTATAAAGCCTCTCTGCTTCTGCCCACCACTTAGCTCCCAGAAATTCCTGTACCAGTACCTCTCGTCGAGCCCGACGCTCTTGAGGGTCTTCGCGACGAGCTCCTTGTGTTTCTTGCGTGGTATCCTCGGCCACTTCTCCCGCATCAGGAGACAGCACTCCACCATCTCCCATATTGTTATCGGGAATCGTGAGCCAGGAGCATGTGTTAACTGTGGGACATAGCCGATGTATCTCCCGGCTTTGCCCGGATCACCGGTCACATCCTCTCCATTGATAATTATTTTTCCCTTGAAGGGTCTTATTAGTCCCAGAATAGTTCTTATCAGCGTTGTCTTGCCGGCTCCGTTCGGCCCCAATATTTGTACTACTCCATAGTTTTCGATGACTATACTTAGATCCCTGATCAACGCTTCACCGTCGTATCCTGTCGTAACGCCGATCAACTCTATTCTAGGCACACTCAATATTTATCTACCCCTAAACACTACATTCTATGCACGGCTGAAGATAAATATAACATTGGCTGTGCACAGGGGATAATATGAGGTTCGCCCCAGTATTAATTTTGCTAATCATACTTCCCACAACCATGGCATTACAGCTTGTATGGGCTGGGCAAAACAATGGTTTGCTCATAGTAACTACATTTGATAATCTAAAATACGATGTTAAACAGCTCCTAGCTCCCGGAGATAGGGTTGTAAGTCTCGTGCCTTCTGGAGTAGATCCGCATAGCTATAGTTTGAGGCCGCAAGACATCGAGTTATTGGAGAAGGCAGATCTTATTGTATCTACTGGTCATGTAGCCTTCGAGAAACAAATAGAGAAAATGGTCAAGGAAGGAGTTATAAAGGCGGAACTGATCGAGATACCTGATATACCGGGTATTAAGGTACTGGATAACCCTGTAACGGGTGAGCCTAATCTACATATGCCAATCTATGATCCATATAATTATATTGTATTCATCTCTAGGCTGGCTCGTACAATGTCTTCTCTAAGACCGAGCATGAAGAACGTGTATATCGAGAGGGAAACAGAAGTAATCGATAAAGTGGCCGAGATAATATCGGGTACTAGGAGAATCACAGGTATTGGTGTTGGGGAAGCACCGCCTGTGCAATACGCTGTCGAGTGGATGGGTCTCAAGATAAAGTACCTTGTATTGATTCAGCCCGGAGTATCGGCACCTCCATCGCTTCTCAAACGAATTAATGAGGAGGTCGAGCAACACAAGATTGATTACGTCGTAATTATAGGGAATAGCACTAATCCAGCCCACGAACTCCTCATTAACTTAGCGAAAAAATATGGATTAAAAACAATAGTTGTTCCTAGCCCAATGTCTCCCTCGAGTATTCTCGATAAGCTCGAGTATATTGTCCGGGAGATAAATTCCACCGTCACTCTAAACACCCCGGTTAGCCGGATGAGCAGCCGTAGCGAACAACTCTTAACTACTCAGGTAGCACTAGTGCTCGGCCTATGCACTGGCTTCGCAACAGCATTCTATGTCTTAAAGAGGGAGGAGAAATGAGGCTCGAACTACTGCTAGTTATTCTGATCAGCGTATACGCTGTTCTTCTCTCGATAACGACTAGTTGGGTATGGGTAGCCGTGATGGCTTCATCCGCATTAACGCTAGGGGCGATAAGCGCGCTTGTTGGTGCTCGGAAGCTCTTCTTCCTTGCCGGTGCGGCGCCTCATAGTGGTTTACTCGCGGCTCTCGTAGCTATTCCTTTAGCATATATTACCGGATATGATCCAGTAGTGATGGCTTCGCTTATAGGAGTACTACTAGTATATATGGTTGGGTACGCTATACATCGCGGCCACGACCCCGACGTATCTACCTCTGTCTTCATAGCTTTCTCGGCCTCGCTCAGCGTTATTCTCGCTTATTATGTCCTCACAAGTTATCCTGTACAGACGGATATATCGGCGATCATACTAGGTGATCCATTGCTGGCAACGCCAACGGAAGCATTGTTCATGATGGGTCTTTCCGTTGTTTCGTTTATTATTGTCTGGACAACTTATAGGGAGCAAGTCAGCATCGGGATAGACCGTGACTCGGCCCAATTGGCGGGAATAAGGGTCTGGGTCTACGACCTAATAGTCTTCACACTTCTAGGCCTAGCTGCTGCTGCCCTGCTTAGAATCATAGGTTTTATCTTGGAACATGTACTCATATTGATACCGGTAAGTATAGCATTGACTGCATCAAAGTCATCAGGGAAAGCATTCACGATATCGATTCTATCAGCATTAACAGCTGGTCTGCTCGGTCTCAACATAGCGCTCATCCTTAATCTACCGCCGAGCGGTGTCACCGGAGCCGTTCTTCTCGTGTACTATCTACTATCACTGCTCGGGAGGGGGAGAAAATGACCGTGAAGAGAAGGTTCGGGATAAGCATACCCTCTAATCTAGCGGACAAGCTCGACCAATTATCCGAGAAGCTGGGATGCGATAGGAGCAGGATCGTGAGAATGGCCATAGAGAATATTGTTCATGATCACCTGTACTATCTTGTGAGACACAGATGTAGGGGAATAATAGTTGTAAAAGGATCGGAGGATATTCTGGATCTCATAGAAAAGTATCACAACCTCGTCGTAGCATACAATCACTACCATTTATCCAATACATGTATAGCGACCATAGTGGTAGATGGCTTCTCAACCGACATTATCAGGTTGCACCGCGAAATACTGAGCAGAGGATGTACTTCGAGATACATACCGATAGATTATAGGAGTGAATAAGCTATGGGGATACAAGAAATTCTCGATAGATATGAGGTACAATTCAAGCCGAGAGAGGGCTATTGGCTCACAAAATGGCTTGTAGACGAGATAACAGGATCCCGGTCATGCATAGACGCGAGCCTAGACCTTGGAATAACTTGGAGCAAGCTATGCCTGGACAATAATAAAATACTTCTAGACGATGCACGGATCCCTCTTCTGGTGCCCAGGGAACCTGACAGAATAATCTACATCAATGTTCAGACGACGAATGCATACGAGGTAGTCAGGAGAACAGATACTGGTTTCTATAAGCTAAAAGCCATCAAGAAATATGGGGCCCCTACTCTCGAGATAAACGGGATACACATGCACCGGATAGTAGGAGTTGATCCCTGGACTGATTCACGGATGAAAGTGAGGACCGCCAGGATAAAGAAGGGCTTGAGGGTTCTCGATACATGTATGGGTCTGGGATACACTGCCATACACTCCATTCTAAGAGGCGCGGAATTAGTCGTGACCATAGAGAAAGACGAGAACGTCTACTGGGTTGCAGCACATAATCCCTGGAGCCATGGGCTTAGTGATGCACGTGTAAAGATATTGCTAGGCGATGCCTCCAAGATCATAGGCATGCTCCCGGACTCTTATTTCGACAGGATAATCCATGATCCTCCAAGATTCACGCGTAGAACAGGAGACTTGTATAGTCTTGAGTTCTATCGTGAGGCCTATAGGGTTCTCCGTACGGGCGGAATTATGTTCCATTACACAGGAGAGCCGCGGAGACATGGTGCTCCAAGCATATTGAAAGGTATAAGTGAGCGGTTGAGGAAAGCCGGTTTCTATCCTGTTATCTATGATAGGAGGGCTCAGGGGTTTGTCTGCCATAAACATATATGATTATGTGGTGCTTACCCGGTCTTCTCGATCTTTTCCAGTATCTCGTAGATATCTTTGCTGAACCCTGGGCGTAGCTCTCCATAGGCTTTCTTGATCTCCTCCCTGATCCTCTCGTTCACATTATAGCATCCCGACTCATGTACTAGGAATTTCTTCTTCACAAGCCTAGCTATAGCCCTGTTAACGGTCAGCTCGATGATAACATCATCGAACTCTGGGACTAGCTCGGGGTCTCTGAGCCTCTTGATCTCCTCTCTGATCTCTATAACGCTGATGATCTCGCCTGCACTAATGTGTTTCAGGAAATAGTCCATGATTAGTCTTTCGAGCTTTGGGAGAGAAAGTATGTCTTTAACGCCTGGTAGTTCGGTGAACAAGCAATCACCGCCCCCGCTAATAATACCATGTATTATAATATGTGTGTTCGTTAACCATGAATTTAGGGTTCCTCCTCGCCATACAGAAGTTTCTGAACAGACACTTATTACATAATGGCTCTCTGCCCCGTAGGCATATCTTGCGCCCCATAATCCATAGATGATCGTCGAGAAGCCCAGGCGATACACCGCTTTTGCGCGCTAATAATCTATATGCTCTTCTTGTAGTCATTCTAAGCAGGACGTCCTCCTCCCATGTGACCTCTACACCTCCAGTAATTTTGCCCCATAAGGGACCACTAACCATTACTATGCCGAGCCTATAAGCTATCCTTGACAAGTGGTTATCAATTGCGAGGCCCAGCTCATCCATTATTTCTATGAGATCCCTTGCCTCAAGGAACTTGGCGAGAAGCATGGCCTTCTTTTCAACAGGGTCTTCATACGCCCTGAAGACTCTTAGCCTCTCGACAAGGCCCGGAGAGCTGATCACGCCGTGGAGCCTCACCTTATATCCTCCTATAAGCTTCTCAACGCTTCCGTCATAGAGTTTGACGAGTTTCAACCCAAGATCTCTGAGAAGATGAGTTCTCACAACAATATCAGGGGGAGAAACACTACCGACCGATAGCCATTCTCTTACCTCATCGGCATTTATCCCCATAAGGTGTTCTGGCGAGAAGAAATCCGGGTCCTCATAATATTTCTTAGCCCCCAGTCTGTAGAGCAGGTCTGCACCGTGATAGAATTCTCCATCAACATAGCCCTCGTACGGCTTCTCCGGCCGGCTGAGCCTGTGATCCATAGCGACCATAACGAGGAAGTACCTTAGAACTTTTTCACGCTTATCTTCTCTTGGCGGATAGTACTTCGGGTCATAGACGTCCAGTTTTGACAGGCTTGGCTTGTTTTTGCTGAGGACTCTGGCAGCTCTCTCGATAATTCGTGTATCGATGCCTATGACTTCCAAGAAACTCACCTCTTCCGGGACAAGAGATTATTGTTTCCATCGGCCTAAAAAATCGTAGGGAGAGGAAGAATTGGTGGAGACTATTTACGACTATGTTATTTCGAGAAAACTGGAACTGGTAAAGCCCACTATAATAATTGGTGGAGTCAAGTCGACGACGATCAAGGCCATCGATCTAACAATCATTGGACGAGTACAGGTTAATGGTACGATATCGGCTGAAAAACTAACAGTCATAGGACATGGTCTTGCATCCAGGATAGAAGTGAAAGAAGCATATCTGATCGCCAATGGGCCTTTATTTATTGATGTCCTTAATACGGATAAGGCTCTGATCATTGGACGAAATGGCTCCGTCATAGCTGATTTTATTAAGGCAGATACACTGTTCATGGAGAGATCATATGCTTCGAGAATAGTTGTTCACACACTTAAACTCTCATGGGGGGTGGGGATAAGAATTCTGGAGGATGTCCGCGAGATAATGTTCTATGATCCACATGTATGGTTTGAGGAGATCCGTGCCGAAAACCCAGCGATCACTTACAAGTACAGTATTCAAAAGCTCTCATACGCGCCTCAACGACTTTCTCACGGAGATTCATGAGAGTGGACGCTATAAGAAATAGTTCTCCAGGGCTTATCTTGTCTCCGGGCTTGATCCTGCCTAGGTGACTTTCGATCTTGTCTATGAGATCTATTGCTTCCTCAAGCACAGGAACAAGATCCTCACAGCCGTTCTTTGAAGTCATCTTAGCACCTATATGAATCCTGGTTGTGACTGTGTTAAAATAATTTCTTACCAGAAGATATAATATAATAATATCGATGAAATTACGTATTTGCACAAATCATGAGTCTGGGCACAAGGTACTCCTGTAGCAGGTAGAAGAATTTGTCGTTTCATACTTGCTAAGCCTTAGCTAATACTCTGTGTTTCAATATGATGGATCTCAGCACCGTATCTACAAGCATATACTAGGCATGAGAGAGCATCTGAAGATCTGAATGAGAACCGGAAGTGTTAAGGAAAAACGTATCTTAGCGTCTAGAGAAGGATTATGAGGAACTAGGGCTCAGAAGTTGCAGATAATTCCCGGTATTACCCCCCGGGGGAAAGATTTAAAGGCATATATAATCTCTTCTTGAGATATAATGAGACCTCTCGTCGGAGGGGTGGGGGGTATCTTTTTATTTCCCCCCGGGGGAGAAAACATTGAATGGGGGTGTCTGGGATGACGGGGGTTATCTATATGGTTAGGGAGAAGGGGGGAGAAACTCCTGTCGTGGGGAGGCATGTTTACGGCGAGCTCTATGGCTGCAACCAGGCGATCCTCAGCGACGAGAAAATGATTGAAGAGATAATCAGAGAGGCTGCTGAGGTAGGGGGTTTCACACTACTTGATGTGAGGTCATGGAAGATAAGCCCGGGAGTTAGCGCTGTTGGGATAGTCTTGGAGAGCCATATCTCTATCCATACGTGGCCTGAGTACGGTTTTGCAACCGTTGATGTTTACACCTGCGGTTCCGGGGGAGACCCCATAGCTGCTTTCAAACATATAGCCAGAAGGTTTGAGGCTAAAAAATACACTATGAAATATACTGATCGAAGCTATCGGGAATAGTGGTTTGGACAGAATATATATCGTCGGAGCTGGCCCCGCAGGACTTACCACGAGTTTTTTCCTAAGCAGAGAAGCCCCTTCTAATAGTATAACTGTTTTCGATCATAGGAGAAAACCCGGTGTTCCCCCTCACTGCACAAGCATAGTTGGTATAGAAACTGCCGAGTTCTACAAAGAAATACTCGGGGAGAAGGTGATAGAGAAGGAATACTATTCTGTAACCTTCCATACGCCCACAAGGAAATACACGGTGTACTCTAAGAAACCAATAGCATATAGGCTTGCTCGCCCCTATCTCGAGCAAAAACTATGTGATAAACTACTAGACATGGGAGTCGAGATAAGATTGGGAGAACATGCCCTCCCCACCCGTCTCGGGGCCTTGGTTGCCGGTGGAAAGGAGTATGAAGGCCTTGTAATAGCGGCCGATGGTGCTTATAGTCTCTTCAGGAAGAAATACTGTGGATGGATGCCGGAGACAATTACGGGTCTACAAAGAATAGTTAGAGTTGATAAACAGTTTGGTAATAATTTCCACGTCTTCTTCGATCCTGATACACCCTGTTTCTATCAGTGGATTGTCCCTATAGACGGAGATAAAACTGTACTGGTTGGATATGCTGACTGCAGGATTCATTCTGACCCAAACAGAATATTTGATAAGGTGCTCAGAAAGGCCGGTTTACGACCCGTATCGAGAGAACGTGTTTTCGGCGGCCCAATAATAAGGGATCTACCACACAGACCGTACAACATAGAAGGGAGAATATTTTTCATAGGCGACAGTCTTCCAGCCTCCAAACCGGTTACTGGGGGAGGTCTTTACGGTATAAAGGAGTTAGTGCCAGCGCTGACTAGGGCTATCGTGAAAGGTGATCCTAGGATCTATGACCAGAGCGTTGAACATCTTAGGAAAAGGTTTCAACAGTCATGGTTTCTAACAAGGCTGTTCAAATATAAGTACTGGGTGATAGCGGACTTGTTCTCTGTTTTTCAGGGGGAATTTGAGCCGGGCCTATTTGATCTTCATGAAAAAATTGTTTGGAGAGCCCTACCCCGTTTACCTGCGCTCCTGTATATCCTATTACGTTCTCTGTTTATCCGAACACAGCGATCTCGTGGATGAGCTTTCCTTCCTTGAACCTGTCTATGGTGAGGTTTTCGGCCTCTCTTATTCCTGGCTTGCCCCTGACTATCCATTCGGCGATTGCCTCGGAGGCCGCTGGGGCTATCATAAACCCGTGGCCGCTAAATCCTGTTGAGACGTAGAGGCCTTCCACATCTTTTACCGGGCCGAGTATGGGGTGGTGGTCAGGCGTCATGACATAGTAGCCTGTCCAGTATCTTATGATGTGTGTTGATGGGAACCAGTCGAAGTACTTGCTCCATATCCTCACGGCTGTATATAAGAACTCTATCCTGTTCATCGGGGGTTTGTTATATTCTTCTTCGAGCTCAGCGCCGATGAGGAAGCCTCCCGATACTGTTTGCACCATGTAGGATGCCGTCTCCCAGTCGACGAGGAGGGGCTTGAAGACCTCCCTGTATTTTTCCGTTATCATCGCGTGTTTGGGCAGATTGTTTATTGGGGCATCAACTCCGCATGTACTGAGTATACCTCTACTGCCGTACCCGGCGGCCACTAGTATTGTTTCTGCATCAATTCTCTCCTTCTCAGTCAATACACTCTTGGCTTCTCTATTCTCCACGATTATCTTCTCGGCTTTCTCCGGATACCTCACCTCTACGCCGCTCTTTTTTAGGTATTCTAGAACGTTTAGGAGCGCAGTGAACGGGTTTGATTTTCCAGCAATTGGATCATGTACCCCGGCGACGAGGCCGTCGGTCTTTATGGTTGGGACGAGCTCCTTTATCTTGTCGGGCTCGACTATGCGTGTCGGGACGCCTAGGCTATGGTGGAAGCGAACATATTCCTTGAAGTTCCTAAGATGTTCTTCACGCGATAACAACCAGACATACCCGCCCTGTATAAAGGGGAAGCTGAACCTTTTGGATAATTCCTTCCACTTCTCTATACTCCTCTTCATCAATACTACGTGTTCTCTGCTCGTGAAGCTAGCCCTTATACCAGTCGCGCACCTGAACGTGCCTCCGCTTCCCGGGTAGTTTTCCTCTATAATTGCTATTTTCTTAATGCCACGGTCGAGGAGCTCGAGTGTAGTGTACACCCCGTTTATCCCGGCCCCGATCACGACCACATCGTATCTCAATCCTTATCGCCTCCCATGAAGTACTTGGCCTGCACAGGGTGTAGTGGGGGCCTAGATGTTGGGAGCATTAGTTCTTCCGGGTTCTTGCCCGTGGCTCTCCGGAGTATCCTCAGTACTATGGGTATACAGTGGGTGCCCTGGCAGGGCCCCATACCTATTCTTAGATAGCGCTTAAGGCTCTCGAGGTCTGTGTATCCCTTCTCTATAGCTTCTAGGACATCGGCGAGCGTTACTTCCTCGCATCTACATATGATTATTTTTCGGGGATCCATACAGCTCTCACCTCCAACCATTTATCCTTTGGGACAGAAACGGTTACAGCCCATGTGCGGTCATGTTGCCATGCCTTAACGATCACGCCCTCTCCTACATGTTCTCCACGTCTATTGAGAAGAATCACCCGCATACCTTTCTCTGGTCTCGGCAGGAACTCGTATGGTAGTGTTATTAGTGCTTGGCTGGGCTTGGAGAGGTCGACAACGAACAATGCCTGGCCCGGGCACTGGGGGACGCAGACTCCACACCCTATGCATTTGCCCCAGTCTATCCTGGGTATCTCGTAGATCTTATCCATCTTTATCGCTTTAAACGGGCATACATGTACACATATATTGCAGGGTATCTCTTCAGGGCACTCCGCTATGACGACGGGGCCTTTCTCGAGCCTCTCCCTCGGTGGGAGAAGGCCTAGGTTCTCGAGTTCCTCAGGCTCAATATATCCTTTCTCCTTATAGCTCACGGGTACTCACCCACCCTGATCTTTTTCATTTCCTCCTCTGAAACAGTCACCTTGAGCTTCCCCTCCCTGGCCCTCCTTACGACCGGGGCCATCCTGTACTCGTTCCAGAGGAAATCTATGAGTTTCCCACGCCTCTCCTCGACCTCCTTGCTCCCGAGGCCTAGTTTTAGTAGTGCGGATAAAGCAGCGATTTCTCCCTCGATAAACGCTGTTGTTGCCTCTTCTATGCCCGAAGCATCACCTGCTACGAAGAGGTTCTCAACACTTGTCTCCTGGCCCCATGTCCTAATAGGCACTAATCCGCCTGCTTCTGGAACCCATTTCATAACTGCTCCCGCCTGGGCGAAGAACTTTGTGTCGGGCTGAAGGCCTATCGATATGAGTACCAGGTCGACATCGAGCTCTTTCTCGGTGCCCGGGATGGGGCGGAAATGCTCATCGTATGCTTGGAGCACTGCTTTCTCAACCCTCTCCAACCCGGCGGCTCTGACTATGCTGTGCCTCGTCAGTATTTTGACGCCTAGTCTCCTGATCTTGGCGGCGTGGACGAACCAGCCACCTATCCTTGGCAGTATCTCCGCTAGAGCCTCAACTTTCACGCCTGCTTGGAGCAACTGATACGCTATGATCAGGCCAACATTACCGCTACCAACCACAACTGCCCTGTCTCCAGGCCGGACACCGTATTGATTCATGAGGGTCTGAGCACCCCCAGCACCCATTACACCGGGTAGATAGTTGCCCTCGAAATCCAATCCTTTCTCAGCGGCACCGAGGGCAGCTATGATAGTCTTGGCTTTGACGAGGAGATTGAGTGGATGCTCTCCGTGTACTGCTACCCCTACTACTCCGTCTTTGAAGTACCCATACGCGAACCCATTAGTGTAGACATGTATGTTGTTATACTCTTTGATCTTCTTGGAGAGTATCTCTGCTATCCTGAACCCTCTTGTCCCGCCGAAATAGTCTCTCGAGCCAAAGAACTTGTGTGTCTGCTTGACGAGCTGGCCTCCTAGCACGTAGTGATCATTGACCAGGACGACATCCGCCCCATGCTCAGCGGCCACAAGAGCCGCTTTAAGCCCAGCGGGGCCTCCCCCCACAACCAGAAGATCTGTCTCTACCTTGACCGTCTCGACGTTCTCCTGCTTCCTAGCCATACGTATATCTGCTAAGCCCTCCTGAGGCTCAACATGAATTCCTTCCCTAACGGGCTCAATACATATCCTAGTATTAGGTACACCATCAACTATTGATAGACAGCTACTACACTTGCCTATCATACAGTAGGCTCCCCTGGGGAGCCCTAGTTTCGGGCTCCTATTGAACACCCTGTAGCCCACAGCGTAGAGGGCTGCTAAGATGCTCTCCCCCTCATAGGCTTCTATGACCTTGTCCCTATAGTAGAACTTGACACGTCGGCCGCGCCTGAAATCCAGGATCGGGTGCTCATAGATCCTATAATCAGGCAAGACTAACACCTATCCGGGGGTAAACACTATATGTCCTACGGTAAAAACAAGGTGATTACCGGGTTACACAAGAACTAATAAGTTAGTGTTTTCTAAATTAATTTAATCCCATTAACCATTGATCAATGGGGGGAAGTACTAGTGGAGATAAAGGAATGCCTGATACGCTCGCTTATCGAGACAATCCCTAAGGCCACGGGTCTCGACGAGAAGATTGTCGAAGACCTTGTAGCTAAACGCAGGCTCAAGTTAGCGAGAACACCTGACCCAAAATACGGGGACTATGGTGTAGCGCTCCACGTAGTCCTCCATATGGTTAAGGCCCCCCGCCAAGAATGGGATAGGCTCCTGTCCAGGATAGCCGATGAAATAATGGGTTCCAGCAGAGCCAAGGAATGCTTCATACATAGGATAGAGTATTCTAATGGTTACCTCAACTTCTACATAGATTATAAAAAGCTCTCCAGGATAATCTTCAAGAAAATAATAGATGAAGCCCTACTCGACGAGATAAGGTATTATGGACGGGGAGAAAAGGTACTCGTAGAACACACGAGCGCAAACCCCATTCACCCTCTCCATATTGGAAGTGGCAGGAACGCCGTTATAGGCAATACCTTCGCGAGAATACTGCGCAGACTAGGTTTCAGCGTCCGCGAGCACTTCTATGTTGACGATATGGGTAGACAAGTAGCCGTGATGGTTTACGGATACATGAAGGTCAAGGGGAAAGGGATAGAGCCTCCCCCGGAAATCAAGCCCGACCACTGGATCGGGGCGATCTATGCACTCACAAACATCTTAGTCTCGATAAAGACCCTGCACCGCGAACAAGAAAAAATAGCGGGCAAGATAAAAATCCTTATCCAGCACCTCAAGGAGGAAGCAACTGAGAAGCGCGGCGACGGATACCTACTGGCTGTTTCGAGGATAGCGAAGTCCCAGCTAAGCCTAAAACACGACCTAGGAGCAGTCCTAGAAATGATAGTTTCTGCTTTGAAGAAGCAGGAGGGAAAGAGGCCTTCCGAGGTACGTAGAAAAGCAGAGTCTCTTCTGTCAAGGTACAGTGAGGTTAGAGATAAACTAGCTGAGCTGTACGAGTGCGCCGAAGACCTCAGAACAGTTTTTCCAAGGCTCTACGATGTCTTATACCAATCGATTGATGAACCGGAGGTATTCGAGGAGAAAGTATCTGAGCTCATGAAGCTATACGAGGAAGAAGACCCGAGGATAACAAGTCTCTTCAGGGAAGCAATAGACCTTGTACTGAGAGGTTTCGAGTCAACACTTAGAAGGATAGGCATAGTCTTCGATTCCTATGACTGGGAGAGTGACCCAGAGATCAAGAGGTTGACCAGGGAGATCATTGAAGCGTCCCTAAAGACAAGGTATGGTGGTAGCGAGGGACAGGCAGTAATAGTTGATCTAGGGAAAGCCTACGAGGAAGACGAGTATATCCATAGTATATTCGGGGCAGAGAAGCCCGAGCGCGTGGTGCTGAGGAGGAGTGATGGGACAACACTCTATGTCTCAAGAGACATAGCCTATACCATATATAAGTACAGGGTGACAAGGGCGAAGAAAGTATACAATGTGATCGCGACCGAGCAGAACCTCGAGCAGAAACAAGTTAGGAGCATCCTTTACCTACTCGGATACGAGGACTATGCCGACAACACTATACACCTCGCCTACGAAATGGTACACCTTAAAGGCTACAGGATGCGTGGAAGATACGGGAGATACATCAGCCTAGACGAGCTTATTGAGAGATACCGTAAGCTCATGCTAGACCAATACATGGAATCACGCAAGAAACTCGGAGTTGAGGAGGCCGAGAGTGCCTTAGACAGGGCCGAGAAACTAGCCGTAGCAAACACTAGGTACCTATTATTAAGCATAGAGCCCCTCAAAGTACTAACATTCGATCCCAAGAAACTGGCTGAGCACACGGAAGGATCGTGGATACAATACACCTATGCAAGACTCCTAAGTATACTCAGGAAAGCATACGGCAAAGAAATCGATGAGCCAGACGATGTAAGAGAAGAGGTAACAAGGGATTATGATGAAATCAACTTCGACGCCGTTGATCTGGCTAGGGAGGAGGAAGAGATCGTTGAGAAGCTCATGAGCTATAAAGACGTACTGGTAACCGCCTATGAGGAGATGAAGCCCAACAAGGTGGCGGAATACGCCTACGAGCTATCATCAACCCTTAATCTCTTCTACGAGAAAATCCCCGTTATAAAAGAGAAGGACGTGAACAGAAAGAAATTCAGACTCGTACTCATCTACTGTGCCGCGAAAATACTTGGTGACGCAATGTACGTGATGGGCCTCCCTGTTCTCCCAAGGATCTAGGCCTCCCAGCCGTCTGTAGATAATTTTTTCTATGTATTCAATTCATAGAATCCTATTGGTGATTCTCATGTTTAGCCATCCAGAGATCAAGGTTATCCCCGGCAGTCCTGGCAGCAAATCCAGGGAGTGGATAGAGAAACACCACAAATACGTCGCCACAACAACACATGATCCCGAGCACCTACCCCTGGTTATCGAGCGAGGAGAGGGTGTCTGGCTAGTAGATGTCGATGGTAATGTGTTTCTAGACTTCTCAAGCGGTATATCAGCTGCAAACCTGGGATACCCCACTCATCCTGAGGTAAAGAAGGTACTGGTCGAGCAAATAGAGAAGCTTGCCCATGCGGCGGGAACAGACTTCTACAATCCCTACCAGGTAATGTTGGCGGAGAAGCTAACGGGCATCGCTCCCGGAGATTTTGACAAGAAAGTGTTCTTCGCGAACAGCGGTACGGAGAGCGTTGAGGCTGCAATCAAGCTTACCAAGCAGTATAGGAAGGCCAGGATGTTCATAGCCTTCATCGGCGCCTTCCACGGCAGAACCCTTGGAAGCCTAGCACTGACAGCCAGCAAGCCGGTACATAAACGTGGCTTCTATCCATGGATGCCTGGGGCAGTACATGTCCCCTACCCGAACCCCTACAGGAATCCGTGGCATATAGATGGCTACGAGGAGCCCGATGAGCTCGTGAACCGTGTCATAGAGTATATTGAGGAATGGGTGCTCGAGAAATATGTTCCTGAAGAAGAAGTTGCGGCAATCATTGCCGAGCCCATACAGGGCGAGGGCGGCTACGTGGTGCCGCCCAAGAACTTCTTCTCGGAGCTGAGGAAGCTGGCCGATAAGCACGGGATACCCCTCATAATCGACGAGGTTCAAATGGGCATGGGCAGGACCGGCAGGATGTTTGCGATCGAGCACTTCGGTATAGCTCCCGACGTAATAACGCTGGCCAAGAGCCTCAGCGGAGGAGCTGTGCCAATAGGAGCGACAATCTATAAGGCCTCCCTAGACTTTCGAGAACCCGGAATGCATAGTAACACGTTTGGAGGTAATGCACTGGCATCGATGGTTGCCCTGAAAACACTTGAGGTGACAGAGGAACTACTACCTCATGTGAGGAGCCTCGAGCCATTATTCAGAGAGACGCTCAACAAATGGAAAGAGGAATACGAGTTCGTCGGCGATGCTAGGGGACTAGGCCTAGCATGGGCTATTGAGATAGTTAAGGATAAGAAGAGCAAGGACCCCGATCCTAAGAGGAGGAACAAGATACTCTATGAATCCCTAAAGAGGGGCCTAGTACTTCTAGGATGTGGTAAGAGCGGGATAAGGCTGATACCGCCCCTCATAATCACAGAGGAGCAGGCAAAGCTCGGCCTCGATATATTGGGCGAGGCAATTAAGGCATCTATATAAAGTTATCCCTCTTTTTCCAGAGAATCTTATTATCCGTATATATTTTTAAGAGGAGCCTATTCATATAGACTAGAAAGTCCGTGGTGGATAGTAGTCTCTTAGAACATTCTACCAGAAGATTATACCGGGTGAAGAGTTTGAACAGTATTGAGTATGAAATACTTTCATGTTGTTCTTTGCTTCCGCTTTATCTCGGGGAGGGACGCAGTAGACTCATTGCAGTAATAGCTGAGGAGCTCAGAAACATTTATGGCTATGATCTTGTGGTCAACGGCTTGGATGCCATCATAGTTGATATGAGAGAGTTCATCCACGATTACGCGGTTGCATCCTATATCTACACCTTCATAAACGGCGATGTAGTCGTATGGAGTAGCAAAGACATATCGCTAGAAGGAATGCTATTACCAGATAACATAGTCGTCCTACCCAAGAGCGATTTTGAAGATATGGTTAAATCACTAAAAGAGCTCAGCAACGGCGTGGTAAATAAGCCAAAACTACTCTTATCCGGCAAGACCAAGTGCTTCAAGAAGGAGCTTCTAGAATGCTATATCAGTAGTTACAAGGAGTTCGTGTACCGCTACGACGATATTAGTCTCCAGCTCAAATGCAATGGAGCAACTCTGAATATAGACACAGTCATGCTGGCCGACAAGTTCGTCTCAAGCCTAATCGATGAAACAGGAAAACTAGTCGATAATATAGCATCGTATCTTCCACGGCGTAGCAGGCGATTCTTTGCTAAGAAAGTAAAGGATGAAATAACAGATGAAGCTTTAAGATACCTCGCCGGGCTAGCTAAAAAATACATGGTAATCTTCCCGAAGACCCCGGAGTATATGGAGCTCTTCAAGATATCTTAATGTGCCCTAGTAGGCTTTATCAATGCCTTGATGTTGTTGCCCTCATAGTATCCTATGAGCATTGCCTCGGTGTTGTAGGCCCAGACGATCTCCCCGTTTTTATCGATGGCTATGAAGCCCATTGTGTTCTCTCCGACGGCCTTGTTAACATATTCGAGTGTTTTCTCGGCGGCCGCGACTAGATCCTTTGTCTCCCTATACATTGTGTCTAGGTACTTGCACGTCATGCACTCCATGATCTTCTCCCCGATACCTGTGGCGGAGCACGCAGTGTATTCGGAGGCATAGAAGCCTGCACCGGGAATGGGTGAGTCACCTATTCTTCCCGGGAACTTGAGTATGACTCCACCAGTGCTTACCGCGGCGGCTAGCCTGCCATGCGAGTCAACAGCGACTGCGCCGACGGTATCTCCGACATCTAGTGTTTTCTCGATGATCTTCTTTATGAAGCCATAGTCTTCGAGGAAACACGTTATCCTCTTATATATCTCGGGCTTGCCCTCTAAAAGCTTCCTGACTGCTTCTTGGTACCTCTCCCATACATGAGGCGGTGGTGGTGGCAATGGGGGCAGGCCGTTGAGGAATGCGAGCAGGTCGGCTCCCTTGCCCCCTATAATGTGATGGTCTGTCTTCTCCATGACTATCCTAGCGAGAACTACGGGGTTCCTCGTTGCTGTTACCGATGCTACAGCGCCTATTCTCCCCGTGGCTCCATCCATTACGCCTGCATCGAGGCTTCTACCGCCCATGAAGTCGAGGACACTTCCAACCCCGGCGTTGAGGTATCCTGAGTCCTCCATACACTTAACGGCTTCAACCACAGCATCTACTGCTGATCCATTGTTTCGTAGTGTATTCATTCCCTTCTCCGTGCATTTCATGACTGCTTCTCTAGCCTTATCCGCGTATTTGGAGTGGCTCCACCTGCCCGCTCCGCCGTGTAGGATTATGTTTGGCCTCATAAGCATGTCCGCCCCTCATTATTTCCTGCAAATTAATAATTGAATGCGGTGATAGAAAAATAATTAGCGGCTCCAAATATAGTCATGATACAATCGACGCGGTGTTGGATATTGGCTGTTCTAGGCAGACTTGTATCGAGGATAAGATTTAAGCGCGAGCCTCTGATCAACCACATACTTGTCCCTATAGGCCTGATAATATCCCTCCCCGTCATTGCCTCTCTCTCGGTCAAGGTAGAGATGGCTGGTTTATCGTCATTGCGGGAGGCATGGTATTACCCTCTCGCGAGCCTCTACCTTGCCTATATAGCATTCTCAGCGTATTCCGCTTACAGGCTATCCAAGATAGTTACGAGGCATCTGGTGGATAGTGGCTTGATGAGCTATTACTGGCTCCGTAACATGGGTGATGACGATGCCGTGGTGAGGCTCTACGAGTCAGGGCTTAGAAAGAAGAACTTGTCGTCGCCACTGAGCTCTCTAGTCCTGTGCCTTATTACCGGAGGCCTCGCCTATCCTTTAATCCTCCATATGGCTGAGCGTGTGTTCAGCAACCACGCATATGGCGAGGAGAAGAAGTTCTTGGGCCGGAGTCAGGCAAGGCCTTTGAGCCTGGGACAGGGTATTCTCGATATAGCGGCCTCTATGCTTACCATTGGTGTCTACATGTTCTACTGGATAAGACGGTTCATCAAGACATACAATAACCATATAGAATTAGTTCATTCTCGGCACCCGGAACCACCCGTTCCAGGAGAGACAAGTGTTCCTGAGAGATTCTATCCTAGCGGCCCCATCCTATCCGTGTCTATGCTCCTCATTGGCCTAGGGATAGCCGTGTTCATGGTTGTCAGCGGTCTGCCAGTCTACCTGCCCTACATCGTAGGTGTGGGACTCATTACCTGTTATTTTTCTTACAGGCTTTCCTGGAGAAGCTTCGCCCTTCAATTCCTAGGGACTCTCGTAATGGTATATTTCCTCTTCATCTCGACCAGCTTCATCGGGTTCGCGGGCCAAGGCCTCTTCTCAATGCTATATAAGAGCTTGGAGCAAGTGACGAGCAGGTTCAGCCTAGATAATCCATGGCTTCTCTCAGTCCAGATATATACGAACAACTTGGTTCCAAGTACCGTCGCGCTCGCTCCAATTATTGGTGCCCCGTACCTTGCGTATGCTATTGGGCAAGCAGGGATCATATATGGTTTCATGATCAGCGCTAAGCTCGCCTCTTCCGGCCCCGCCATACTTTTGCTCCCGGTTATGCCTCACTCGATACTGGAACTATCCGCCTATGCCCTCTTCATAGCTTCCTCGATAAGGCTGTTAACTGGAGATAGAAGGGTAGCGCCAAAAATAATTGGCTCCTATGCTTTGCTCTACGCGGCTGCTCTAGTAGAGGCCTTCTCGATCTACTTAGCGCACCTTATTTCCTAGGCTCTACAACGACTACCTCGTATTCTTCGAGCTTCGGTAGCTTGAACATTATCTGTCCCGGCATTTCTTTGAAGTCCATACCGTACTCTAGCTCCTTGTCTCTAAGCGGCAGATACACCCTGTACTTTGTCCCAGGGCTTATGGCTAGCTTTATGCTTATATCTGCGACAGGTATGATTGTCCGTGGCGGGTGTACTGATTCGACGCTACTATATGGTGGTAATGGTTGCTTGGTCGTGCCGGTCCCCATTGCCTGGATCAACTGGTTATAGGTGTGGTTCAACAAGTGTATTATGATTCTTTCTTTCTGCCTATATGTCTCAACATGGATGGTTTCAGGGGCATCAACTATTATGGGTGGTGTGCCTCCCAGGTATCTTGCGCTATTCCTTATCAGCTTCATGAATGTCGGGAGGCCGGTGCGCCAGTAGTGGCGTCCCAGCTGGCCGGTGAAGTAGACGCTTTTGCCTCTGCCATAACTGTTTATGATCACTGCGGGGTTGTCCGTGACCTTCGCCATTGGGGGCGGTGATCTCCCGAGCGTGTACTCGTGTCCCCAATTACCTACAGCCAGCCCTATTCTGCCGAGGGTCTGGCCGTGGACGTTGTCTAGTAGTGTCTGGTACCCCATGTTTGGTGTCACTCTTCTGACTCTGAACTCGTAGCTCATGTCCCCGAACAAGATCATTTTCTCCTCTATGTCTTTGAACAATGGGTGCTTGATATCATCTATGTACATGTATGTCCATGGCTTCCTCAGTACTCCTATGAAGCTCGCACCGATAACCTCCTTGTAGGCGAAGTCATACATACGTACACAGTTCTCGTCCCTCGTGCCAGTTAGATAAGTTGATACTACCCCTCCGCCCCTCTCGACGTACTTCTTGATAGTGTTCCCGATCTCTTTCTTCATACACACCATGTTCTCTACAAACAATACCTTGTACTCGCCTAGCTTATCTAGTGATGGGGCGTCTCGCTCTGCTATGAATTCGACCGGTATATGGCTGTGTGTAAGCGCGTAATATACTCCTCTTATGCCGTCAACGTATTTCTCGGGGTGTTCTCGGCCGTAGAAGTCACGGGTGTTGTTCGAGACTATTATCCCGGCGTACCGGACGGGCTCTGTGTCCTCGAGGTACTCCTCGATCTTCTCGTGCTCCCTGAACACCTGTTCTGCTGCGTCGAGGTGCTCCGGGTTCTGTCTGTAGCTAACGCTGAACACTAGGAGCCACGGTGATCCTCCCGCGATTACTGCTTCTCTAAGACCCTGCTTAATAGCTATCCTGGTCGTGGCTTTCACGGTTCTATATAGGTGGAAATAGTTCCTACTGCTCCAAACAGGTTTCCCACCGCTCATAGCCTTGGTTAGCTTGGTCATCTCGGTTATGAATCCCGGTGGCTGGTGGTCTACCTCGCTACACTCCGCGAAGATCACGTCTATATAGTCACGGGCATTCTCGACCACCTTGTTTGTTCTACCCGCCCATCCACCGGGGTGACTATTATACATGAATAGCTTGTCAGGGGCGGCCTGCTTGGCGGTCTCATAGAGCTCTTTTATCCTGCTAACAACCACCTCGTATCTCCACTTCCATAGTTCTCTCCACCTACTGTCCATCCAGTCCACCTCTCTGGGCATGTCATAGCCGTGCTCCTCTTTGAATCGGCGTTGACACCATTTACAGTAGCATGCCCGCTCTATGTCGGGCTGGTACCTGAAGCTGTCCAGGAATACGCCGTCGGCGTCCAGACTTATGCCCTCCATTATCTCGCGCTTCACATGATCTATGAATGGACTGTTTACACAGAGCTGGGGCCACTCGGGCTCGTAGTGCTGTGCTTCTAGGGGGACGTGCTCCAAGAGTATGATCTCGCCGTTCCTGTTTATCTGGGCCCAATCGCTGTGCTGGTGGTACAGGTACTTGTTGGCGGTGTGGCCTACCATGACTACTACGCGTATTCCTTTCTCCCTACCATACCGTATAGCGTCTCTTACGAGGTCTCCTCTCATCTTTGGGTGTGTAGGCCCAACTGTTCCTCCACGATAGAATGTACGGCCCCAAGGGTCTCGGGCGAATATTACGAGGACGTTTGCATGTATCTTCTCGGCGAGCTCCACCAGCTCTTTCCCAGTAATAGTCTCGACGTACCTTCCATACCTGTCCTCTATGTTGAACTGAAGGACACGTACGGGCTTCATCCACCAGGGCTTGTCTTTACTCATGAGTATCATCCTTGTAGGGGTATGGGGACCGGTTTTCCGGGTTATGTGACTGATTATTTTAGTCTAATTATTGATCATTCTTCATATTTAATGATTATCCTAGTAGTCATTGCTGAGAAGCCATATGTTCTCCACATATACTCTTCGTAGCCCATTCTTCCTAGCGATCTCAACGGCTCTCAACGCGTGTCTCCTGCTTGTGCGGGGAAGGTCTCCCAGCATGTAGTCTGGGTGGAAGCCGAGGAACACATAGGGCGTACTCCTATCCAGCTCCGCCACGTATCTTGTCATCATATCTATCTCGTACTCATCAATATATCCAGGGACTAGGAGCGTAGAGACCACTAGGAGTGGAGGCTCGCGTCTCTCCCCTGCTCGTTCCGCGACGTATGCAATGTTCTCTCTTATCGTCCTGACGTGCTCGGGCTCTATCCCGGTGAGAGCATGGTATGTCTCCGGGCTCCAGGCCTTGAAATCTATCTTGACTATCCCGCCTGTCTCGAGGCTCAATCTAACAGCTTCTCGGAAGAGGTTCTTGTTCCACAGACCATTTGTCTCCCAGCATATCCTGAAAACACGTAGGCCCAGCTCTTCGGCTCTCTTCCTCATCCTTCTGGCCGATAGGAGGGCATGAGGCGCAACGGGGCCCGGGTCTCCGCCGAAGAAGCAGACACAAGTCGTTCTCGTATTAACGCTCTCCACGAGTTCCTCAACGCTGATCCTCGGAGATAGGTCGCGGGCCATCCTCCGGTACTCCCAGTTCTGGCAATATAGGCAATCCATGTTGCATACACCGTAGAACACCGCGACATTATAGTAGCCGTGCTCTCCGCTGGGCGACAAGCAGTAGTCTGGGTAACCATTCCCGTGTATAGCGGGGCAGACGGGGTCAGCAACGCAGTTCGTGGGGTGTGGGTCATAGTAGTAGGTTCCCGGCACCACGAGATAAGAGCCAGTACGGGGAACACTCCTCCCGCCATGCCTCTCCACAAGGCCACAATAACCCTTCATTCCTTCTCGTAAACCACACCTCCTACCACATACGCCGCAAGAAACACCGCCAAAAACCCTGTGTGGTAGGCGGAACAATGCCCGGCTCCGGGCATGGGTCTGACCAACTATACCGTGGGCCTCACTCCTGCTTCTAATACAGTCTACACAAACACCCAGCGTATCCGATACAAGCCTCGTTTCTCGGCCACAGAGAACACATTTTCCCAATGTTCACGCACACCATAGCACTGTGGAAGATATGCTCAGGCCTCCTGCTTCCTGTCCCCGGATATAATATATTGGATATAGCTCCAGTAAATATTAGAGGATAGGATCACCTGGTGCCATGGAGCATGCCGGAGAACATACTAGTGACGGGCGGGGCGGGCTTTATAGGTAGCTGGACGGTCGAGCTACTAGTTAGGGAGGGCTACCGCGTCGTTGTCCTCGATAATTTCACGACGGGGAGCCTAGAGAACCTGGCCCGCGTCATCGATAAGATCAAGGTTGTAAAGGGAGACATAAGAAACCATGTCCTCCTGGACGAGATCATTAAGCACTACGAGATAGACTCGATAATACATCTCGCAGCCCTAGTCAGCGTAGAGGAAGCCACGAGGAATCCCGGCGAAGCCGTAAGAGTAAATGTTAATGGAACCCATAACGTGCTGGAGACCGCTAGGAAGCATGATCTCGAGAGAATAGTCTATACATCGAGCGCCGCCGTCTACGGAGACCCAAAATACCTCCCGATCGATGAGGATCACCCCCTCAACCCTAAGAGCGTCTATGGCGCAACCAAGCTCGGCGGAGAAGCCCTGGTCAACGCCTATCACGATAACTACGGATTATCAACAATAAGCCTAAGATACTTCAACGTCTACGGACCACGAATGAAGCCCGGCCCCTACGCGGGAGTAATCATAAAGTTCATCCAGAGGATCAAGGAGGGAAAACCACCAATAATATACGGAGACGGAACACAGACCCGTGACTTCATATACGTAGAAGACGTAGCAAGAGCAAACATCGCAGCCCTAAAAACACGCGCAACAGGACCATACAACATAGGAACAGGTAAAGAAACAAGCATAAACCAATTAGCAAGACAAATAGCAGAACTAATGGGCAAACCAGACCTAAAACCGATACACGCCAAGCCAAGACCAGGAGACATCAAACACAGCGTAGCAAAAATAGAAAAAACAAGAAAACAACTACATTGGAAACCCCTCGTAGATCTCTGGAAAGGTATAGCTGAGACTATCAGTACATATTTGTCTTCTTAATAGTTTGTTTAAATGTCAGTTTCTGTATTATTTACCATCTACTAATTTCAGAGGTATTCTGAAATAAATATGAATTTTATATCATCAATACTTGCAGGAACTTTAAAGCTAGAAGAAAAATTCGGATCAACAAATGCAATATTATGTTTGTGGGATTTGTAAAGCCTGAATTTCTTCATAAATGTATGCTTAATTCACATTTATATATCAACATCGAGAATGGAGTGCCTGCCTTTATCTGCTATTGAAGCATTAGTAGCAGGTTTACCA
>WAPN01000035.1 GCA_015520735.1 Desulfurococcales archaeon | reverse complement strand
TAGTCACGGATCTCAGCAGGAACCAGACAGCCCTAGAGAAGCTCTTCACGGAGAAAATAGCCGAGACAACAGCCAGGCTAAACAACGAGATAACAATACTCAACAACACCATAACCACCATAAGAACAACACTAGAGGAGAAGCCATGGATCAACTACACGGACACGCAGCTAGAAAAAGCCCAGGAAACACTAGCACAGCTCAGGGCAAGGCTCAACAACATAGCAGACCAGGTCAACAGCCTCGACAACACCACAGCCACCCAGATAACAATGCTGAAAAACAAGATAGAACAGCTAGAAAACACCATAGCCGCGATCAACAAGACCATCACGGCGCAACAAGAGGGTATCAAGACGCTATCTGATCAGCTAAGGCTATACTCTAGCCTCTACGCTGCCCTAATAGCAGCGATAGCCGTCGCAGCGGCAGTAATAGCTATTATCGTGAAGAAGAAACAACACTAGTTTTTCCTCCACCGTCATGGACTAGTCAAGGATCCACGGAGAGCTTCCCGATAAAAGAAGTGTTTTTCCCTAGGCCTATCCAGACTTTATTCTTACGCCGTAATCATATTGTTTTGCTTTATTTTTATCTCTATATCTTTTTTAGCAGGGTCGTCTGAGGTTTATATTGGTTGTAATACTAGGTGATGACGGATTGGGCGAGGCCATTGTTCTCCGCGGCCGGCTGGCTAAGCGTGTCCGGGAGGAGGCTGAGAAGCACAGTATCAGTGTTGAGGAATACTTGTTGGAGCTCCTAAGCCAGGGCCTCGACCCCCGGGATAGGGCGAGAGAATACGTTGAGGCGGCAGAAGACCTATTGGAGGAGGCACGTGAGGAGCTCGGGAAGGGTAATGTCCGCCAGGCCGCCGAGAAGCTCTGGGGCGCCGCCGCCCTCGCTATTAAAGCCTACGCCTACTGGAGGGAGGGTAAGCGTTTAACCAGTCATGGGGAGCTGTGGGAGTATAAGAGGAGGCTGGGAGAGGAGCTTGGGGAATGGGTTCACGACTCATGGGCCAACGCGACCGAAATGCATGTCTGCTTCTACGAGGGCTGGTGCAAAGAGAAGGACATTAATACTGCCCGAAAGAGAATTGAGAAACTAGTGAAGGAAGTAGCATCCCTAATAAAAAAGAAGAAATCAGACAAGACATTTCCCCATACCCGATCAGTGTAGACGGTAAGCAGCCTGTTGGCCAAATTCCAGGCATACAGACAATAGATCATTTCGCCATTAATCACCTATTCATTAGCCGCGCTACTTTGCCCGCCAATATGCTGTCCCGATGTGCGAGCCCCACAAATACCTAGTAAACAGATCTACGGCGAGCAAAAGACCCTGTTCTCGGATTAAGAACGGGTAGCGGATACACTGGCGGCAAGACTTAACATGCTTACTATTCTATAGCGGTTCATCCCGCTCGACACCGCATACATGTTACATGGTTATTTACTCTAAGAGCCGGCGGAGGAGAGGCTTCTAAATTTTTATTATGATTGATTCCCCGAGGTTCCAGCAAGATTCAGTCTTTGCGTACCTATGCTGATGCATTGCCCATATGAGGTCCGGCGACTATTTAACAAATATTACATTAGTTCATTGAATATAGTCTTCTTTCAATTTTTTCCGTATTGTTCCTTGTAGGGCTTGAAACTAATCCCCGATAATATGGCATCGCCATGCATGGATTAACCAGGAATTGGTAGTATTATCCTCCTTCCTCGTTCGACCTCTATTAGTGTTGCCTTAATACCGTATGTTCTCAATATGTTCTCCTCATCTATAACTTCAGGTCCCCCGGAAACCATTATTTCCCCGTTTTTTAGCATCACTATTTTATCGGCATAGAGTGATGCGAGGTTTATATCGTGCGTCGAGATAACTGTTATTATACTTTTCTCCCTCGCTATTTTCTTGAGAATCCCCATAAGCTCCACCTGGCTCTTTATGTCAAGCTGACTGGTAGGTTCATCTAGGAGAAGTATACTTGGCTCCTGCGCCAAAGCCCTCGCTATCGCTACCTTTTGGAGCTCGCCCCCGCTAAGTTCGCTGAGCCTTCTGTGCATAAGATCCTCAAGCCCCATAAGCTTTATGACCCTACTAGCAACTTCATGATCTATCTTCCCAGGACCCCATGAAAAATAGGGCTTCCTTCCAAGTAGCACTGTATCATAAACTGTTAGCTCGGCTGGCCGGCTGCTTTGCGGGACGTAGCCGAATATTTTCGACACAAATGCTCGGGGCATCTCAGATACATTCTTACCATCTACTAATACAGCTCCTCCATGTGGTTTTAAGATCCTGGCCATACATTTTAGGAGTGTTGTCTTACCTGATCCGTTCGGGCCTAGTATGAATAGGAGCTTCCCCTCCTCTACCATTAGGGAGACATGCCTTAGTGCTCTGATCATCTTTCCCGATATCCTTGTACGATAATTGTATGAGAGACCCGTAACTCTCAGCGTCCAGCCTCACCTCTCAATAGTAGATATATGAGTGTCGGAGCACCTATGAATGACGTGACTATGCCGACGGGTATTATTGCAGGGGATATTATTGTTCTTCCGAGCAGGTCCGCTGCTAAGACTATTGCTGAGCCGGTGAGACCGCTTAGAGGGAGGAGATACCTGTAGTCACCGCCTATCGTAATCCTTATAATATGCGGTGCTATCAGGCCGACAAAACCTATTATGCCTGTGAAAGAAACACATACAGATGTTGCGAGAGATGCTAGGATCATTCCTTCCAGCCTAACCCTAGAAGGCTCAACACCTACAGATTTTGCGACATCATCTCCTAGCAGGAGGGAGTTATAGTCCCATCTCCTACGCACAAAGCACGCTAGAGCAACTGCTACGACCACGGTCATAATGGTTATCTCAGGGTAGTAGGGCCTCCCTACATCACCAAACATCCAGAAAAGCGATGCAGCTACTAATACCTCGTTGACTGCGAAGTATTGGAGAAGCATTGTCAGAGCATGGAACATGGCTCCCATTGCTACGCCCGCTAGGACTATAGCCTCTGGCGACATATTCCTGATCCTTGCAAGGCCAAGCACTACAATAATGTCTATGACTGCGCCTAGGAACGCATAGAAAGGTATTACGTAGGGATTTAGGAAGGTTACGCCCACACCAGTCCTGTGGACAACCCCAGCCCCAAGCACAAGTATAGCGAACGATGCACCGAATGCCGCGCCCTGAGAGACGCCAAGAGTATAGGGTGAAGCCAGGGGATTACGTAGGACACATTGCATAACTGCCCCCGCAATAGCTATAGCTGATCCAACTATGATGGCGGATAGGACACGTGGCAGCCTAATCCCGATAAGGATTTCATGTGCAATTCGGCCACCTATGAGGAGATTCGGGCCAAGGCCATAGGCTCCCGTAATTAGTGACATATAAACCATAGATGTAAAAAACAGGGTTAAGATGATGGATATGACAGCTATTCTTTTCCTGTAACGCCTGTATTCACGTATACCATTCATGCTTGACCCCGCTAGAGGAACACATCATTATCAACATCGTAAAGATATGGTTTCCCGTATGAACGCATCATTGGCCCTGACAAATAGTTTCCCAGACGAAGATGATTGATGAGGCCATCGATGTCTACGACATGCACGGAGCCCACGATGTCCACGCCGCTGCTCCTGAAGGCCATGGGGAGGATGCCGGCCGTGGGGCCGACCACTATATTGTACCCCCTAGATGCAGCAATTATTCCGTCGATCGAGTGGTTTAGCAGAGTCATGCCCGTGATTATCAGGGTTCTACATCTGGGTAGGAGTATTCTCTCCTCGGAATCCGAGAAGCACTTGCCGAAACACCTGAGCCTCGGGTTTTTCTCGAAAACATATACCTCAACGCCCTTCTTCTCGAGTTCTCTGACTAGGGGAACCATGTTACCGATCACACAGACGGGCTCACCGCGGATCAGACTTATAAAATCCCTCCTATTCTCTCCAAGATCAATGCTCCTCTTCTTGATGATGTATTGTGATACAGCATTAAGCAAAGATAGGGCGAGCGAACGGGTAATAGGATTTAGATCCATTACTAGTTCATCGACATCCTCAATACTTGGAGGACGCGGTGGTGTCGAGTCATGCAGGTCCTCCAGAGCTATGTGTGAGATACCTATTGATCTCTCCCCATTCTTGTCCTCGACGACCACGTAGGCTGCGCGTAGGCATACGCAGTATTCTTTTATCCTAAGGCCCCAATCAGGGCTTACTTCTTCCATCACCCTTCCGGCTAGTTTTTCCATCAGCATCGAGGTGTTGCTCCGGATCATTCATGATCCGCCTGCCCTGATGTTGAAGACGGGTGCGAGGCACTTGAAGCCTCCCCACTGCTTTGCAAGCTCACCGTATACTGGTTTCCCTACAAGGAACTCGAATATCTCATTGGCCTTCTCCACCGGGTTTACGTCTTTGAAGCGGCTTGGATACAGTATTTTTCCGATATAGTATGCGTCGGCGAGGGCTGTGCCGATGTTGGTCGCGTAGAAGTTGTAGGGGAGAATACCGTATATCCTACCAGTTCTGAACGCCTTTAGGCTCAAGTAGTAGCTCCTATCCTTGGCGTAGTCATTAAGCACATTTGCTAGTCCGCCCTCATCGATGAATATTATGTCTGGGTTCCACTTCAGCAACGCCTCCTTGCTAATGAATATGTGGCCTTCGCCTCTTAGGCTATTGACAACGTTGTTGGCGTGAACCCAGTAGAATGGCGGGAACTTTCTCTCGGAGGAAGTTATGCCGTGAGGACCCCTATAGCCTATTCCGCCTACATAGACTGTGGGCTTCTCGCTAGGAGGTATATTGCTTGTTCTCCTCATCAGATCGTTGATCGTATTGTTTATGAACTCGACTACCTCCCTAGCCCTCTTCTCCACGCCCAGTATCTTACCTGCAAGTAGGAGAGAATAGTATAATGGCTTAAGATCTATTAGGCTTCTGCCATAACTCAATACTACGACGGGTATACCTGTCTTCTCCTGGAGATCATCGGCCGCCGAGGCATCCATGAAAGTCGCGAATATGACTTGGGGCTTGACCCTCACTATTTCTTCCGCGTTAGGCATGAAGTGCGGTCCGCCAGTACCGATCACCGGGAGTCTGCCGAGTTCCGGATGAGCCATTCTATATGGTCTCCCATTAGGTGACCATTTATGCTCCACGTCCTCGACCCCCACAACCTTATCTGTACAATTTAGATATACTAATAGCCTGAGGCATCCCGGCCCTACAGCTACAACTCTCGATACATTTACAGGAACAGCGACTCTTCGACCTATTGCGTCTGTAACATAAATCCTTGACTGTTTCACCGCTGATGAGACGGTATTCATTATCCTGTTATAATAAATATATGCTGATATACTTACAGCCACCGCAATTATAATAATAATAGCTATACCAGCCTTCAAGCCCTTACTGAGAGTCGCCATTCGGTACACCAAATATATAAAAAAAGGTGCACCTATATAAAAATTAACCCAACGACAAATAAGCAAAAATACATACAGAAGCTACAAGCTATAGGAATCACTACTTTGAGCATTGCTTCAAAAAGATAAAAACCACCTCCACATATATCCCACGTATAGCCCATCGCCTCTAGGATTATATACGATTTCAATTTTTGTTTATTGTTTCTGCCTTCCTATAACATCCTTATCCGTTCCCCCATCATAGCGTCCCTTTCAATTTTTGTTTATTGTTTCTACCGGGTTACTGGTTATGTAAAAGACGGACTGAGTTTTACCTTTCAATTTTTGTTTATTGTTTCGCAGATTACTTGTGGAGCATGATCCCAGAACGTTATAAGCTTTCAATTTTTGTTTATTGTTTCGGAATAGAAGTATATGTTCTAGACATACCAGCCTACAAGCGCCTTTCAATTTTTGTTTATTGTTTCAGGCGGTAGAAGAGGCTACTCGTCAGATCGAAGTAATAGCAGCTTTCAATTTTTGTTTATTGTTTCCCATACCGGTCGCGGAGGCCCTCATGCTGAAGAAGGAGTATCCTTTCAATTTTTGTTTATTGTTTCAATACCCGGTGGAGCGCGACCCAGACATAAAGGCTATTG
>WAPN01000034.1 GCA_015520735.1 Desulfurococcales archaeon | reverse complement strand
TCAATGGGCTCTTCGCTGATCCTAGTGAACGCTAGGACTGGTGCACCGCTTCTCTCAGGACCAAATGCTGGGAAGCTCTGGACATGCTTGCCATCAATAGCTGCGGCCATCGCAAGAATGTTCGACGCAGTCCAGGCACCCTGGCCTCCTCTCCCATGCCATCGAACCTCGGTCATGGACATAATAAATCATCTCCTTAGGCGTCGTGAATGTGTCCTTCCCTCTCAAAACGAGACTATGGTAACCATTGGATAAAAGCATTCTTATGTAAAGTTCATAATAGTCTATAGATCGAGGCCCTGTTACAGTTAAGTACGCTTAATTATGGGCTGTTTTTCAACAATTTGCGATTTATGCATAATGAACTTGCTGCATGTTTTATTTTTATTATGTATATCTTAAGGTTCATGGAAAAGTAAAGTTATTAATAGAATATGATAATATTATTAAGTGTATTTAAATATAGTAAGGCCACTTAAAGGGGAGAGTTGTATGAATTACTCCAAGGCCGCATCTAAAGTGGCCGCCTATATTATTATAGCTATAGTTATAACTGCGATAGTTGTGGGAGTAGGAACTTACTACGCAGTACGGACCACGCCTAAAACGGTAACAGTACCTACCACGATCACGAAAACAATGCCGCCTACCGGCGCGTCTCCAACATTGACAACGACCACAACAACGACTGGGCTACCCAGTCAGATAACATTCTATACGTGGTGGGCCGGCCTTGAGAAGTTCGCTATCGACAAATTGATCAGTGCGTTCGAGCAAAAATACGGCATTAAAGTTGTGAAAACGGCTGTTCCCGGCGGTGCAGGTGTTAACGCCAAGTTCGCTATCCTTGCTCTTATAATGGCGGGTAAGCCGCCGGCAGCGTTCCAGGTACACGCTTCTGCTGAGCAGATCAGCTACTTCATGTCCGCTGTTAATCATGTTAATAGTTTCGTTGACATGACCAATATAGCCAAGGAGATAGGTCTATATAACACGCCCGCAGCCAATGCAGCAATGTTATCGGGTCATCTATACGCCCTACCTGTAGATATCCATAGGGCAAACTTACTCTACATCAATATACATGTACTAAAGAAGTACAACCTGCCTATACCCAAGACACTTGACCAGCTAATAAATGATGCGAAGGTGCTTGAGCAGCACGGTGTTCCCGCATTCCTACAGGCTGGTGCCGACCAATTCACCGTAGCAATGCTATGGACACAGATATTCCTAGCCGTCGCTGGGCCTACAAAATACATAGAGTTCATGTACGGTACTCTTAGCCCTGATGACCCATCAATCCAGAAAGCTACACAGATATTTCTAGAGCTAGTTAAGACGTTTCCGCCGAACTGGATGAGCCTCGATTGGACATCTGCGGTTGCAGCCCTTGTTAAGGGAGAAGGTGCCTTTGTAGTCGACGGAGACTGGGTGACCGGCTTGCTATACAACGTATATCCGAAGGTAGTGCTAAGCCCCGTTGACGACATAAAGCCTAACACGGACATCGTCGTAGAGCCATTCCCTGGCACACAGGGCATATACAGCCTTGTCATAGACTGTGTCATGGTACCCAAGGGGCCACAGCAGCAGGGCGGCGTCCTCTTCGCCAAGTTCTTTGCATCCAGGCAGGGACAGGAGATCTTCAACCCATACAAGGGTTCCATCGCAACCTATCCAGATATTCCGACAAACATATACCCGACAGAGGCCCAGAAGTGGGAAGTTAAACAGTATGGTAGTGCAAAGGCCTACGTTTATGCACTAATACATGGAGGCCTATTCGATGATGTATGGCAGAAGTTCCTGCAATCATCAATACTGCTGGCTCAGACAGGCAACACGCAGCTATGGTACAATATGATCAAGTGGGCCCTGCAGCAGGAGTATAAGGAGTGGTCAGAGAGCGGAATGTTCATGGGAAGCTACGAGCACCCATTCGCTGGATACCTACCTCCTTGGGCTAAGAAGTCCTAAACTCAAATTCTATTTTTCCCCAAACCTAATACATTCAATAGGTGAGCAGATATGCAGATGAGTCTCAAAAAGTTTTTCATATTTTTCCTCCCAGCCCTGATATTTGGAGCCCTGCTTTACTATGGAGTATTTTGGAATATCTACATTGCTCTAACGAATTACTCGCTCTTACATCCTGTCCCAGAGTTTACGGGGCTATATAGTTTTATGGTTCTATTCAACGACTACGAGTTCCAGATGGCTTTCGAGCGGACAATGCTATGGGTAGCCGTTCTCGTCGTCCTAGGAAACATTATGGGCTTACTGATAGCCACGGCGATATTCCAGCTCGAGAGCCCGAGACTACGAAATGCATTGACTGCTTTCTTCGTATATCCTATGAGCTTATCGATGATTGTTGTCGGCATCATGTGGAGATGGATCTTTGATCCATATAAGGGAATAGATGTAATTTTGAAGGGGCTCGGTATAGGGAGCATTGACTGGCTCACAGGCTACAATGCGTTCTGGAGCTTATCCCTGGTCTCGGTGTGGGTGTATGCAGGCTTCTCTGCTATGCTATACCTCGCCGCCTTCTATAACGTCGATAGATCCATTATTGAGAGTGCGATGGTCGACGGCGCCGATACCTTCACGATTATGACACGTATAGTCATACCCAACTCTAGGCAAGGATTATTGATCTCGACGATCTTCCTAGCGCTATTTGCCATCCAGATGTTTGCATTGCCTTACGCTGTTTTATTCTTGAACCCGTTCACAGAGACTATGGTGATGTATGTCTACAATAAGTTCGTCTCGCAATATTTCTTCCTAGCATCTGCAGCCGCAATAATCATAATAGTTGTATCAGCATTCATAGTGATACCATACGCTATGTATGGGCTTAAGAAGTGGATTGTGAGGAGGTGAGGAGTTATGAGGTGGAATTTAGTCTACTCTATCGTCGTGATAGTAGTGCTTGGAATCATTTGGATCTTTCCAGTTTATTCACTAATCCTCGGATCGATAAAATCGTTGAGCGAAGTAATGAATACACCAATATATGTCCCTCCTAAACAAGTTGATCTAACCACTATAGCCGAGGTAGCTAATGAGCTCAAGATCCCATTAGCTAACACGGCAATCGTCGTCATACCAGTAGCAGTTCTGTCGACGATATTTGGTATGCTCGCCGCCTACGCCATTATTAGAAGACAGTCAAAGATAAGCGATACGTTGATGTTGTTAGTAGCAATAGCAACCTATACACCATACCAGGCCCTCCTAGTACCATTTGTCCAGATCGTAAGGTCTTTCGGCTTGTATAATACACTTCCCGGCATAGCTCTTGGATTCTTAATATACTACACACCCATGGCTGCCCTGCTAATGGTAATCTTCATGTCAGTCATACCCAGGGATCTTATAGAGGCAGCAGTCGTCGATGGCGCCGGAGAATTCAGTATATTCCGGAGAGTAGTATTACCCGTCCTCGGCCCTGGAATAGTTTCGACCCTGATCTTCATATTGATCGTCTCTTGGAACAACTTCTTCATACCATTGATTCTCACAAGAGGATACAATAAGTTTATAACATTGAAGATCTTCAGTTATGTAGGGCAGAGCGGCACATTCTACAACAGGATGTTTGCAGCTGCTCTTGTTGGTTCACTGCCGCCACTAATAATATTCATATTCTTAGGGAGATACTTCATGAAGGGATTAATGGCGCTGGGAACGGGTACTAAAGCCTGACCAAAAATACATTTATGGTCTAATTTATTAATGAATCTTAGGAAGAGTAATGGGGGGCTCATATAATCGTCTCGTCGGTAGATTTATCGAAGACATGGATCTTGTTGATATTGAACTTCACATATATTTTCTCGCCTGGTTGCGCAATGAATTCGCCGAGGACTTCAGCCTTTATGATACGCTCACCAACTTTTATATTCACAATTGTATGGGAGCCTAAAGGCTCTACGACGTATACCTCTGCTGTGAACGCGTCTTTCAAAGGCTCTTTACTAACTATGATGTCCTCGGGCCTTACACCAAGTATTAGCTCTGACGAACGGGTCTTCGATAGTATAATGTTTGCAATTTCATCTGGTAATGTGATCTTGAAGGGCCCTGCATCAAGATAATACTTGTGATCTAATTCTTTTAGTGTCACATCAATGAAGTTCATGGGAGGCGATCCGATGAAGCCTGCCACGAATAGATTCTTAGGCTTATGATATAGCTCACTAGGACCGCCTATCTGCATGATCTTACCCTTATTGAGAACAGCTATACGGTCGGCCATGGTCATGGCCTCAGCCTGATCGTGTGTCACATAAATAGTGGTTATACCAAGCTCCTTCTGAAGTTTCTTGAGCTCGCTCCTCATCATTACCCTCAGTTTTGCATCAATATTGCTGAGGGGCTCGTCCATGAGGAATAAATTAGGGCTACGTACCAATGCCCTCGCCAGGGCAACCCTCTGCTGCTGTCCGCCAGAAAGTTGCCTAGGGTATCTATCGAGCAGGTTATCAATATTTAGCATCTTGGCAACCCAAACAACCCTTTTCCTTATATCTTCGCGTGTCAGCTTGAGCTCCCTACGCCGAACCACAAGGGGAAAAGCGATGTTGTCAAATACCTTCATATGTGGATAGAGGGCATAGTTCTGGAACACCATAGCAATATCCCTGTCCTTTGGAGAAAGATATATCTTCCTCTCTGCATCAAAGACCACTTTATCACCTATAATTATACGTCCCTGATCGGGTTTCTCAAGACCAGCAACGCAGCGAAGGAGTGTGGTTTTACCAGAGCCTGATGGACCCAGTAGAACGAAGAATTCACCATCCTTTATCTTTATATTAATGTTATCGAGCGCTACAACATTACCGCCAAAGACCTTGCGTACATTTTCAATTACTACCTCAACCATAACAAGCACCCTTTATTAAGGGGTCAGTATCCCTATTGGAATATTTAGTACATTGTACTAAAATATATTTTCAAAGCATGGCTATTATTTTAAAGCATGGTTTAAACATATATTTAAACATATGTAGTATTCTGTTTCATGAGGTGTGAAGAACATGAAGATAATAGATGCAAATAGTAAAGAGAGATGGAAAGTGTTATTTGAAGATCCTGGAAGATGGAGGATAGGGATATATAGGCCCGAGTTTAAGAGCCTTGACGAGATAAGCTACTTGGAGAAACACGACAGGCCCGAGTTATTTCTGCTACTTAGTGGTAGGATTGTCCTGGTAGTTCAGAAGGAAGGATCGGACAAAATACAGGAGATTGAATTACGTAGAGATGAACTATACATAGTTGAGGAATGGCACAATGGGTATAGACCGGGTGGATGTGAAGGTAAGGCTCTTGTGGTAGAGGCACACGATACTAAGACGATCTATAAAGACATTGTATTCAAGCAGACATGAGAGTTCGAGGCAAAGAAATACCCGGCATAGGCTCATTATGTTCGTAATACATGAGCAAAGGAGGGGTTATATAGGCTATGCGAAAAAATATACATGAGATCAGATGGAACCCATTAATAGGAACATGGATTATTGTAGCTGGACACAGAGGAGCGCGTCCATGGCGTCCTACTGAGAAGCCTAGTGAGGCAAAGACATGCCCATTTTGTCCAGGCTCTCCTGAGACAAGAGACCTCGGAGAATGGGACGTCATAGTTCTTCCAAACAAGTATCCTGCTCTGAAACCTAGTGCCTATGAGCCGCCAAAACCTGTCGAAGACATATATGCATCTATGGCGGCCCGTGGCTATTGCGAAGTTCTCGTTGAGACCCCTAAGCATACAGGTGATCTACATGACCTCAGCATGGAGCATATGCTGAAGGTTGTGAAAAAATACCGCGACGAATACATGAGGCTATCAAAGATAGACTTCATCAAATACGTGGCAATATTTAGGAATAAGGGGAAAGAGATCGGTGTCAGTCTAGTACATCCTCATAGTCAAATCTATGCTCTCCCATTTATACCACCCAGAATAATTGTAGAATTAGACAATTTTAGGAGGTTCTATAGGGAGAGGAATGAATGTTTGCTATGTCATATTATAGACTTGGAGCGGGAGCGTAGAGGGGATAACAGGATAATATATGAGAATAGAGATTTCATACTAGTACATCCATACTACGCAATGTGGCCCTATGAGCTACATATTTATCCAAAGAGGCATGTGGAAGCAATAGATGGGCTCACCGAGGGAGAATTGAGGAGTCTCGCGGACATCCTCAGGATGACGACGGCGATATATAATGGATTATTCGATAGGGATATGCCATACATTATGGCTATGCATAATAGTCCTTGCGACGATGATGAATACAAATATTATCACTTCCACGTAGAATTTTATCAGCCATACAGGGATCGTGATAAGCTAAAATACAGAGCCGGGATCGAGACGGGCTTCTGGGTATTCACATTTGACGGGAACCCAGAGGAGAAGAGAAAAGAACTAAGGAGCTCATGCTTTAAGGTGTCCGATAAACTAGATCATATGGGTGAATGCGTTGAATAACCTGATAAGACTATTGGTTAAAGAGTTCAGAGAGGTATTAAAGGCCGAACCGGATACTGTAGCAAGTGCTCCTGGTAGGCTGGATTTCCTCAACACTCACCAAGACTATAAGGGTTTGCCCGTGGTATCCGTCGGGGTGAACCTAAGAACTTACGTAGGCTTAAGGAGAAAGGATGATAAGGCACACATTATAAGCATCAACATGAGGGATCTCGGTGAGCCATACATTGATACCTTCCAGCCACCCGATCCCCCAATCCTAGGGAAGAGGTGGTTCGGGAACTATCTTAGAGCGGCGATCAAGGCCCTGCACAGACTCGATATGCATGTCGATGGATTCGAAGCCATGATACTAAGTGATGTACCGGTCGGGAGCGGGCTAGCAAGTAGTGCGGCATTACTCGTATCATTCATTGCAGGCCTTAACGACCTTTTCGGGCTCGGTATGAACAGGAAGCAGATTGCCGAGGCCGCGTACATAGCCGAGCACGACGTCCTCGGCATACCGTGCGGCAGGCTAGACCAGTATGGATCCACGTTTGGCGGAATTATCAGAATAGAGACGAAGCCCCCTTTCAGAGTGGAGGAGCTTCCCTGGCTTGACGCGGTATTCATCGTAATGGACTCTGGAATCAGGCATAGCACAGCCGACATACATCCTGTTAGGCAAAGAGAGATAAACGAGGGACTTAGCGCATTATTATCTCTTGACAGCCTCACCAAGTCCCTCAGGAGAAAGCTTGGGCACAGATATGACGAGGTTCAGTGGGAGGAAATAAGTTTAGAAGAGATAATGCCATTCATGAATATGGTTCCCGAGAAGCCTAGGAAGAGGATCCTGTACACATTGCTGGCGAACAAGACTACGGAGATAGCTCTGAGGGTGCTCCGCGGCGACTATACTTGTATAGATGATCTTAAGAGGATTGTTGGGAAGAAATGGTCTTCGGAGATCGATAGGTATCTAGGCAAGGATGATCGGAGGGAGGGGATAATGGGGGTTATAATGTCATACCAGCACGAGCTCCTAAGGGATCTCTACGATCTCTCTCTTCCATTACTCGAAAAAATTTGGAGGGCGGCGCTTGACAATGAAGCATATGGCTCTAAGCTATCGGGGGCTGGCCTCGGAGGCTCGCTCATAGCACTTGCTAGGGATGAACACGCTATTAGGATAATTGAGGCATCGATTAAGGCAGGCGCTCGGTCTGCCCTAAAGGTAGGTATCGATGAGGGTGTGAGGATAGAATCAATCTGAGATGTTTTTCTTAAGCAGTTCTCCAACCAAGCTCCTAGCCGTCAGCTCGACCGCCTCCTTGCTCGAGTATCTTGGCTTCCATCCCATCCTCTTAAGCTTCTCGATGCTCAGCCTCATCAGTTTTACGTCGCCCGGCCAGCCCCTGCCATCACGTGTTCCTCCGGTGAATACATAGTTTGGCCTCAGCCCCATGGCCCTAGATACTATGTCAGCGATTTCCCTCACTGTTATCCAGTCATCATTTCCTATGTTGTATACGTCGTAGTACCCTTCAATATGTTGTGCTGCGAATAGTGTTGCGTCAAGTGTATCCGTTATGTATAGGTAGCTCTTCCTCTGCGTTCCATCGCCGAGTATCTCTAGTTTTTCTGGGTTCTTCCTAAGCTTAATAATGAAATCATAGATCACGCCATGCCTTAGCCTTGGCCCCACAATATTTGCATATCTCAGCGATACTGCTTTGAAGCCGTAGAGATGAGCGTATGAGCAGATTAGTGCCTCGCAGCCTGCTTTGCTTGCCCCATAAACGCTTATAGGTCTTATCTCATGCGTCTCGGGGGTAGGTATGATCTTTGCGTCGCCGTACACTGTGCTCGAACTCGCGAAAACAAAGAGTTCTACGTCTCCTTCTCGTCTTATTGCCTCGAGAAGGTTAAAGGTCGCGTATATGTTCTCTCTGAAATGAATCTCTGGCTCGGTAACGCTGAGCCTTACCTCCGGGTTGGCCGCGAAGTGGAACACTGTATCGATATCCTTAATGGCCCTGGATACATCCTCGGAGTTCTTGAGATCACCTCTTATGAACTCGAAGTTCGGTTTGCCAAGGTGGTGGGAGATATATGATAGATCACCGCTGCTCAGATTATCGATCACTCTGACATTGTAGCCTTCCATGACGAGCCTATCCACGAGGTGGCTCCCAATAAAGCCAGCTCCACCCGTAACAAGTACTCTTTCCAAGAAGCATCACCAAAGAACTAGTTTTTATGGCTATTAACCACTATTGTAGTATTATCCATAAAATCATTATGGCATTGTTTTAATGTTCCTCATCAATGGATAAGATATAATTGCTTAATCATATTAGAACGTGGATAAAGATAATTCATGAGGTAGAACATACTGGTTAACTGCCAGAGGAGGGGTGCTGTAAGATATTGTATTATGTCGTCATACCGACATATAATGAGAAAGACAACATAGAGGAGCTAATAAGTAGACTTACAGGAACATTGGATCCGCTGAATATAGAGTACAGGATCCTCGTTGTAGACGATAATAGTCCCGATGGTACATGGAAGAAGGTTCAGGAGATTATGGAAAACAATAAGCACGTAGAGCTGATCATACGGGAGAAGAAGGAGGGAATAGGTGCAGCGATAAAACATGGTATAAAGCATGTTCTTGAGGAGACAGATGCGGAGTACATAGTGACGATGGACGCGGATCTGAGCC
>WAPN01000033.1 GCA_015520735.1 Desulfurococcales archaeon | reverse complement strand
TATAATGCTGAGTAGCCTACATAGATCCCTATTACTGTGTATTTCTTATCGTATGGCTGATATACCTTCTCGAGGATCCTGATCGATTTCTCCAGGATCATGAGGTTTACTTTTCTCTTCCTATAGAACCATACCACGGAGACTCCTGCTAGTACTATGACCACAACGAAGATCGCTATAAGCGGGTCCAATGAATGTACACCCAGACAAACGATATCTTTCACGGTACAGATGATAAATACTCCGCCACTCTTTTCAGCATATCGAGGCCCCTAGGCTCTCTCTCCAGATAGGGTATCTTTATCATCTCTAGTCCCGGAAGCTTCTCCTTAGCAAGGGATAGTGCTTTCTCCTGCTCCTCTATCCGCGGCCGTAAACGTTCAGGAATGGTATCTAGCTCGAATACCTTGTTCACGATCAGATGCGTTACGGGCACGTTTATCTTTTTGAGGAAGATTACCGCCCTATATGCCTCGAGGACTGGTAGTGTTTCCGGATTTATTACCATGATCGCCGCTGTTGTCCGAGGATCAATTAGGCGTTTGTTTATCCAATTATATTCATCCTTAAGTTTGGTTAGTTCCTTGAATATAGGGTCCTCCTTAATGCTTGTTGGCACCTTGAACTTCTTCCCAGCGATCTCTATTTCGAATTGCTCACCCGTTATGCTGGATATAGTTTTTCTTCTCTCGAGTATAGCTAGCCTTAGTTTGATGAGCCTCTCAATCCATATGAGACTTATGGTGGGAAGGGCCATTATTCTGAGTGTTAGCCCGGTTGGCGGTGTATCGAATACTATTATGTCAAAAGCCTTTTCTCCTACACCGTACTTCCTCACTATCTCTATTATTTTCTCAAGGCTAGCCTGCTCCTCGACTCCCGGGCTGTGCTTGAGGACGTCGACATACTTGTCTAGATTAAATATTTTCAGGTAGCCATAGATGTCCTTGATCTTCTCGGTGAGCTCCTTGAGATGTTTCTTGATCATCCTATCATAGTCTACTTCGATCGCTACGAGATTATCCATTAATTTAACTGGTTCGTCGCCTAGCTCGGTATCAAATACGTCTCCAAGATTATGTGCGGGATCTAGGCTTACCACGAGCACTCGCTTACCCTGCAGTGCCTTGTATAAGCTATAGGCTGCTGCAGAAGTAGTCTTTCCAACTCCTCCCTTTCCCAGGAAGAATCTTATTAGTGTCATACCATATCACCCTGTCTAGGATATATCGAACAACCCGGCCATTTCTCCAAGCATATCGTCTAGCCTCTCACTAACCCTGCTCATTACAAGAAGTTCTTTCCCCATATATGGGAGGAGCCTCAAGCTTATCGTGGACGGAGGGCTAGGCAGTCCTATGAAAGAGCCGAGAACTATGAGTGCGAAAACGTTCTCGAGCTCCCTAAGCTCCGCTTCGATATACTCGACACTGCGTCCCTTGAAAACAGATATTATTGCGCCGAGGAAATTGGATATCTTCTTGAAAACCAAGTAGATACCGCCTCGTAAACACTTATGTATAACCGTATGTTAGGGGGGGTCTAAAAAACAAAATTAGTCTTGTATGCCTCTTCTCAAGATGATCTTGTTTACTCCTTCTTTCTCATTCTCAGTACCCAGAGGATGAACAGATACAGGTTCAGTATGACACCGATAGCCGTCACTATGGCTACCACTATAGCGGTTACAGCCTTGGTACCGCCAGCCGCTAGCATAGCGGGAACGACTACTGCCTCGTACCATAGCAACGCTATGGTTACCGTGAACCACATGAAGACAGCTGGTGCTATCACTAGGAACTTTCCTAGCCCGCTCGCCTTTTGTACCTTGGCAACCCATACCGCGACCGTCATTAATGCGAGGCTACTCAGCAACTGGTTCATGCCAGCGAACGCTGGCCAGATTATTAGGAACTGCTTGGTCCAAGCCAGAGCAATTCCTATAATGGCAAGTATGGCCGCGGCAACCCACTTATTAGCTAATACCTTGTAGGCGCCCACTGCCTTCTCTTTCAATGGCGTCATTAGCTCCTGCCAAGCATATCTACCAAGCCTGGTAGCTGTGTCGAGCGAGGTTAGCGCGAACCCTGTGATCCAGAGAGTAGCGAATATCGTCATGACCGTTATATCCCATCCGAATGCATGATTGACAGCATAGGCATAGCTCCGCGGGATCACGCTCCATTTCACGGCGCCGGCGAGCTTAGCATACCATGCACCAAAGGCCGACGGGTTATTTGCCAGGGCATTCATAAATGCTTGAACAGAGCTCGGCGTGTTCGTCACACTGCTTATTCCTAAAGTATGAGCAATCTTATTAACTAGGCCGCCCACCTTGCCCCAGTTCTTGATTATGCCGTCGACAAATGCATATACGCCGTATCCAGCCATTGAGCCTACGACCATTGTTGATAGGAAGCCCTCGGTCTCCATACCGCTATATGCTACGAATAATCCGTGCAGCTCGTTGGCCAACTGCTTACTAGTCGTACCGCTTCCCACAAGGCTGTGGAATCCAGATAGTGCACCACAGGCGATTATTAGTGGAACTGTTGGATAGAAGGGTGACGGCTGTCCGCCGACAATGTTGGCGTCAAACTTTGTGAAGGACGGAAACACTAGTGCCCCCTGACCCTGTATTGCCAGCCATATGAGCGCGCCGCCACCGATCGCTAGGCTAGCCCATAGTATGTAGGCGTTCATGTAGTCACGCGGCTGGAGTAATACCCATACGGGTAGCGATGCCGCTATAATAATGTAGATCAAGAGTATGATCAACCATTCGTCGAAGGTTAGGTTGAGCCAGTGGTTGAGCTGGCACAGCACACCGAGGTAGATCGCTACTATGATGAAAGCCCAAGCAATAATTGTTCCACCCTTGAACCCTACAGGAGACTTATACATTAGGAAGCCAACTATTACGGCGAAGAACAGCAGGAGTAGTGCTGTTAGGCCGGCTCCCTCAGTGGCAGTGAACAATATTGATATTACGAAGCCGAACGCCGCAACAACTAGGACCAGTGCGAACCATATGTAGCTGTTGAACACATACATGGCTCTTCTTCCCAGCATCTCTCCGGCTACCCATCCGATGCTACGTCCATCGTATCTTACACTGCTCATTAGGGCGAGGTAGTCGTGAACTACTCCGATGAAGACATTGCCGAACCAGATCCAGATGATCGATGGGAGCCATCCCCAGCCCAGCGCAATGGCCGGGCCCACTATCGGGCCGGCACCAGCGATTGATGCGAAATGGTGTCCATATAGGACATACTTGTTCGCCGGGACATAGTCTACTCCATCATATAGCTTCTGAGCCGGTGTTGGCCTGTTGGGATCTGCTTTGACGACCTTATTCTGCAGATACCTACCGTGAGTGAAGTAGAAGATCGCATAGATTATGATAGCTATTACTATTAGTACGCCACCATTTATCAATTTGTACACCCGAGGTAGAATTCTTTTGTATACATAATACTATTTAGAAATAAAAGATAAACTTTATTATCGGCTATAAATCCGTTATAATTACTTTAACCAAGCTTAAATACATAAATTCTACTCTTATCGCTAATCACAGAATCAGTATATCAAGAACTATGAATCAATAGTTGAAACATCTAATCATATAACAGGCCATGAACAGACATTAGAATGACGCCGGAACAATTCGTTTATAATATCGAGATCGCCAAGTAATACGTTGTGGTAAAACTAATACAACGTAATAGGTGCACGATCTTGGCATTCCAGAACCCTGTGATAAAAGAACTGGTCAACAAACTACGTGTCCTATGGGCCTTGGATCACGCCTCAGCACTCATGGGATGGGATGCTGAGACCTATATGCCTAGAGAGGGGATACAGGAGCGGGCAATCGCTCAGTCAGAGCTAGCTGTTCTGAAGCAGAAGATCATACTTAGTCCTGAGATAAGAAGACTTGTTGAGAAGGCCGAGAAGCAGGAAGACCTTAATGACTATGAAAAAGGCATTATTAGGGTTGTTAAGAGGAACATAGAGAAAGCACTGAAAGTACCTCCGGAAGTAATAGCTGAGTACGCTAGGATAAGCCAAGAAGCTACGCAATATTGGAGGGTGGCCAAGGAGAAAAACGACTTTAATATATTCAAGCCGTACCTAGAAAAGATCGTTAAGCTAGCCCGGAAAATAGCTGATTATCTGGGCTGGGAAGAGCATCCCTACGACGCATTACTCGATCTTTTCGAGGAAGGCTTGAGGACGAGAGACGTTGATAGAATCTTCGGGTACCTCGAGCCAAGAATAAGGAGGATACTCGAGAAGATCATGAGCTCAGGCAAATATCCGGCAGAGCATGAGCTCGAAAAAATCAGGTACGATCCAGATAAACTGAGGATTGTTAACAAGAAAATATTGGAAATACTGGCCTTTCCCCTGGGCAGTAGAGCAAGGCTCGATGAATCAGCTCACCCCTTCACACAGTCGATGGGAATAAAGGACGTAAGGATCACCACTAGGTATGAGGGTTTCGACTTCAAGCGGAGCATACTTAGTGTGGTTCATGAGTTCGGCCACGCACTCTATCAGCTACAGATCGATGAGCGGTTAATGGTTACCCCTATAGGTAATGGTGTAAGCTTGGGCATACATGAAGGGCAATCAAGGTTCTGGGAGAACATTATAGGGAGAAGCAAGGAGTTTGCAGAGGTGCTGACCCCGCTGTTGAAACAGTACCTCGATTTTCTCAAGGACTATGATGCCGAAGACATATACTATTACTTCAATACAGTCAGGCCGAGCCTGATAAGAACGGAGGCGGATGAAGTAACCTATAACCTTCACATATTATTGAGGGCAAAGCTCGAGAAGCAGTTGCTGACCGAGGAAATAAAGGTTGACGAACTACCAGAGATATGGAACCAATACATGGAGGATCTTATAGGTGTAAGGCCTAGAAACTATTCTGAGGGCGTCCTACAGGACATACATTGGAGCATGGGAAGCATAGGCTATTTCCCAACATACACCCTTGGAAACCTTGTCGCTGCACAGATGAGACACCACCTTCTCAAAGACATGCCCGACCTCTACGAGAAAATAAGGAACAAGGAGTACAGGCCGATCCAAGAGTGGCAGAGAGAAAAGATACATAGGTGGGGCTCCACCTACGCGCCGAAAGAGTTGCTCAGAAAAGCATTCGGTGAAGAATATGAGGCCAAGTACTTCATAGAATACCTTGAATGGAAGTATTTACAATGACCCTCACATAGGGTGATGTTCTCGGTGAATAAAAATTATTTTTTGATTAGATCTCCCGGGGAAAGGCTGAGGATACATATAGATCTCAAGAATAAGGGTTATGGGCGCCTAATAATAGAGACCGGCATAGGCATTGATCTATTGCACGCCGAAGCAATGGTTGCTGTGGCGAGAGCAATCAATGATATAATACACAGAGTTTGCATACCAGCCCCTGACGAGCTCGGCACTTATGGTCTTAAGGATTCAATTATAATAATGGATATAGGAGTCCCTGAGCCCGAAGATATTGATCCAGCCAAGATCTGGGAGTTACTGCCTGTAAAACCTGTGAAACTATATGTTTATCCAGTGAAGGGAGGACTAGAAACCATAGGCTACAAGGACTGTAGATTATTTGTAGCTGTTGTGTCAATACACATATATCTTCCAAAAACCCGGGTTATTGATTGATCTTGACAAAAACTTCATATGCATTAAAACTGGCCACTAGTACCTGATCTATATAAGGTCTATTGACTCAGACGGTTGTCTCGGTTGCATTTCCGTTTTTTCCATATATCTTGCTACAGCAGAATCCGCTGCAGTATATACTATTATCCACCCTATAAATGATAGGAAAGGCACGAATAGTCCTATTAGAAACAATATACCTGCGACCAAGAACATTGACTCTCCTATTTCACTGTTTACCTGGAACATGCCTATGATTATCCCTATTTTACCGAGCAACAAGAGGATTAGGCCTATTATTAACATTACTGCGCCAATTATTATGATCAATGTTATAATACCTATTATCAGCAGTATTGCTCCCCAGACATATCCTATTCTTACAAGAGTTGCTGCAGTACCGTAGAGTCTGGGCTTATAACTCCTTAGCAACTCGAAGGAGGGAACTACATGCATGTAAAGCGCGATCAATATGATGATCAAGCCTACAATTGCTACTGCGCCGGAGATCAGTCCTATGGTCAAACCATGAAACCCGGTAATGACCGCAGGAAATATTGAAACTGCACCAATTGATATCAGGATATTACCAATGATCATTAGCAGTGCTGCTTCTTTTAATTTTCCCATGGCATCTATGAAGTGTTTGCTTCTTACTTGGCCAGTTGGAGAGCTGATCATATTTACACCTAGGCTATAATAATCCTTAACTTTATATTATTTTTTCGAGAAATGGATGGAAGCATTGACCGGTTATCGAGAATACGCTGAAAACTTGATGAGAAAACTACTGAGGGGCTATAGGATATACTTTAGCAGTGATATACTGAATAGTGATGGTAGGAGATTGCTCGAAGACATAATTAGGTCTATGATATATTCTAAAGAATATCATCCCGGACTAATTAGGAGTGTTAGGCGAAACCCTTCAATGGACAATGTTTTGAAGCTTGCCAGGATACTTCTAGATGAGGAGGAAATAGAAGAGCTCTTGATGACGGGTATCGAGGGCCCTGTACGTAATTCTACATGGCATTACCTAGAACGAGAATAGACGTCTACGCCTCTTATGCTTAACCCTGGCCTCCTCTCTTGAATAGATATTAGTGGATATACGTTCTCCTTTTAGAAATGTTATCGCGTCCAGCCAGGCCCGGGCCTCATCGTATGTCGGGGGTTCTTTGACCCTGTAATCCTGCTTCCTAATATACTCCGAAAGATTATGAATTATTCTTTCAAGTTTCCCACGTTGTATCTCTTCTAGCTTGGCTCTTAGTACCCCGTCGAGACAGTTTAAAAGCATTTCATAGTGTCTACGGCACAGTATCGAACGACTCCTACTATACTCGTCCAACATAGTCGGATCTATCTCGATGCATGAAGCCATCTCTTCAATATAAATCCTCTCAAACTCCCTTGTTTTAGCACATAGGAAGCACTCGCCATTACTGTTTTTCCCTTCTTCAAGATATGTTCTAAGCATATCCTCATATATTATCGATGGACCGAGGAGATCAATCTCGGGATTCCCTCTTACAATGTCCGCTAGAAGCCATGCATGATAAGGGCAAAGGCCAAGGCTTTGCCTTAGCTTCCTGCGGACGGCTGGATCATTTACTTGGCTGTACAGCATGTACTTGATCGTATCCTCTTCTAGATCTCTCAGAATACTGCAGATAGGGCACCCAGTACGCTTCATGGCGTCCTGGATCTCGAAGCATATTGCATGCTTTTCCTTTTTCGTGTGCCGTGCCAATATCTTGCGCCCTATTGATAGGTTATGGTCGTGGGGTGCTAATACGATTATCCATGATCCTATGGATAACAATAATACCTATATGCAACAACCATAGAGGAATAGAGAAACACGCGGGTGTCCATGAAGTGTATGTCCAGTACCTGAAATGTAGTCGTTGTGGAACCATATACAGGCTAGAAGATAAACCAGTCATGTGCCGTAAAAAGGATCTAGGGAGACTCGACATAATATATGACTATGAGGCCATAAAGGAGGCGATAAGCCTCGACGAAATCAAGAAGAGAGACAAGAATATGTGGAGATACAAGGAGTTCCTACCGGTACCCGACGAGAAATACATTGTCAGCCTAGGTGAGGGCTATACGCCCCTTATAAAAGCTAAGAGGCTCGCCGAGCATCTAGGCCTCAAAAACCTATATCTGAAGGAAGAGACCCGTAACCCTACGGGTAGCTTCAAGGATAGATGCATGAGTGTATCCGTGAGCATGGCAAAGTACTTCGGCTTTAAACGAGCTGCAGTCGCCAGCAGTGGTAATGCAGCGGCCGCTCTAGCCGCCTACGGTGCTCGGGCCGGGATAGAAGTATACGCCTTCGTCCCCGACTTCGCTGGGTACGGCAAAATCGCCCAGCTACTATTCTACGGGGCCAAGGTGTTTAGGGTAAAATGGACGGAGGCCGAAGACCCGACTGTTAAAATGATGCGCCTACTGGCAGAGAACTATGGATTCTATCCGTCCCCTAGCTTCGGGCCGTTCAACCCATACCAGATCGAGGGACCTAAGACTATCGCTATGGAAATAGTTGAGCAGCTAGGGCTACGGGTGCCGGACCAGGTCTTCATACCTACAGGCGCCGCCAGCCTATTAACAGGAGTCTATAATGGGTTCAGGGACTGGAACAATGTTGGCTGGATAGACAAGTATCCCAAGATGGTGGCAGTACAGCCTGAGGGCAACCATCCGTTCGTCAGGGCCTGGATGGAACGTGCCGACCCGGATAAGATAAGGCCTTGGGAGAAGCCGCCGGAGACCGTGGCAACCGGCCTAGAGGACACATTCCCATGGGATGGCGACGCGGGCCTAAGAGCACTATATAGGACAAATGGTTACGGCGTAGTAGTAAGTGACCCAGAGATAATTGAGGCTATGAAGCTATTGGCGAGCATGGAGGGCATATTCGCCGAGCCCAGCGGCGCCGCAGGCCTTGCAGGCCTTATCAAGGCCCTCAAGGAAGGCAAGGTCGACAGGGACGAGACAATAGTTGTGCTAGTAACAGGTCACGGCTTAAAGGACCCCGATATAGTCAAGAAGACCACTGGGGATGCGCCAACAATAACGGCTTCCCCGGAAGAATTCTTCAAAGCCGCTAAGGAATTCTACGGCGTCAACGTCACTGGTTGATAAAAATATATCTCCATCTTTTTCTTCCTCTCTACTTCTCCACGTGGACACGGTGTTGTCCCTCATACCTACGCGACTCCTCGACAAGATGATCTATTACTTCTAGGAGTAAGCTCAGAGCTAATTTGACGGCCGCTGTAGAGCCAGGGGTCACAGCGACTGGGGTGCCGTTGGCCAGTATGAATAGCTCTGCCCTAGAGATTGCTCCTCGCATCCCTATTTCCTCATAGGATCTTAGCCTGAATATCTCGCCGAATCCCGGTATTTTCCTCCACGCAATGCTTTCTACAACGTCTACCGTTATGTCTCTGGGGCTTGGACCAGTGCCTCCTATGGCTATTATGAAGTCTGTCTTCCCAAACAGTTCGTTGATTGCACGTAGTATTTCCCTGTATCTATTGGGAACCACTATTTTAGCAACTACGTGGTAGCCTTTGGACGAGAGGATCTCACGGGCTACTTCTCCGCTGACATCTTGTTTGCGTCCCTCATAAACTGTGTCACTTACAACTATTATGCCTGCTTTCAGAGTATTCTCCACGATCTTCACCCTAGTGAGACTAGTGGTTTCCTCGTCCTTATAGATATGTAGGCATTCATTATCCTTATCTTCTCTGCCCTAGCGCCTTGTAGACCCGCCAAGCTGAATGTATATGGTGTTACGAGCCTAGATATTGCCCGTATTCTTTGTACGTGCTCTCTTACAGCCTTGTATATTTCTCCGATATCATTCACTATACACTCTTCATTAAGACTACATAAGGGGATCAAGCCCTTGTCGAGAGGAGGATTGATCTCGGACCAGTCATACATATATATTAGCGCAACACCAAGCCCCCTTGCTCTGAAGATGCTTTTCAATGATTTTATATTGTCCGGCTGGTGTGAATAATCTGTGATCAATACTCCTCCTCTTATCATCCTTGTCTTCCTAACCATATCGCCAAATAATATGGCAGAATCTATTTCTCCACCACCAGGATTTTCCTTACACACAGTATTAACGAGATAGTAGATCGCTTCTCTTGGCCTCTGTGGAGCATATACTTTGTAATGGTCATCTTTTATGATCCCAATAAGAACTCTATCTTCGAGCATATTTGCAAGGCTAGTCATTAGTGATGCCGTGTACAGGGACCCGGCTATCTTGCCTCTAAAGTTCATTGGGGAGGACATGTCTACAGCTATGAGTGTATTGACTATTTTCTCGCTCATAAACTCCTTTATAACTAGATCAATGGTTTTCCCAGGGCCAGTCCTCCTAGCACTCATTCTCCAATCAACATATCTTACATCATCACCTGGCATGTAAGGTCTGAAGTCAACGTACTCTATTCCTTCCCCCTTGATCCTAGACCTACTACTACCCTGTAGTAGTGCATAGGCGTCCACTATGCCCATCCTAATGGCTTGTCTCGATGCATTGCATATATCACTCATGATTTATTGCACCAACTATAACAATGTATTAAATATAGAATCATGTTTTTATATGAAGTCTCCCCTAGATAAATGGATAACTGGGCGGTGGCAGATATTGAGGTTCTACAGTATTAATGAGCTTATGAATGCCGATGTATACGACTCCGAGGCACTGTTTTTCGGTAAGGTTTGCGGCTTAGCAGTCAAGAACGGCTGGGTTAGGTTGAAGATTTGTGTTGAGATCGAAACGGATAATGTGTATCCTGACTATGAGAAGCTCGCGAAGATATTGGGAATCAAAGAAAAAGAGAACGAGGCCAGCCTGGAAGAGCTGGTCGCTCTTGCCAAGGAGAAAGGCCTCGATATACCGTATAGGAGAGCCAAACAGAATATTTCCTTACTGAAATCATTTATTGAGCCAAGCGAGATCAAACTGATATCTATGTCTCAGACGCCCTCGGGAAAGCTCGTTGCAATTGTGCTGGACACGCCGAGGGAAGCCAAGTATAGGGGAAGAGGCAGAGGCTCAGAAACGGTTCTGGATCCAGACGTGATCATGGATAAGCTAGTAATTAGTCTCGAAAAAGGGATACTAGGGTATGCGAAGGAAATAGTGGTTGGCCCAGGCGAGCCTGGATTAAGATGCGAAAGCCTAGAGAGACGGGGGGAGATCAAGTGGCTTGCTTTCCTGCGCCGATTGAAGGAGAAAGGATATTCAAAGCTCTATGAGGCTTTAGCGGAGTGGCGAGACCCACTAATCAATAGGAAGCTACCGCTTGCCTTACTAGATGATGTGAAAAGAATTATCGCAAAACATGAATGCAGTGATGCCCTGAATATTCTAGAAGAATATGTTGAGGAATCTCCTCTCACATTTCATGATGTTCCCTGGTCATCAATTCTCAAAATCGGCGATATTATATTGACGAAGTAGCGGGGGTGCTTCGGGAACCATGGAATCTCATGATGTTGACTACGTGGTTAGAGGCGCAAAAGAAATTCTTGAAAATATGAGGAATGCCGTCATAGGATATGATGAAGAGATCAAGTATATCCTTATATCCCTCCTAGCTAATGGCCATGTATTGTTGGAGGGGGTCCCAGGAGTAGCCAAGACGACGATGGCTCGATCCCTCACGAGACTGCTGGGGCTTAACGAGACGGAAATCGTTGAGTTAAACGGTGTTCCCTATAAGGGTTTCTCTAGAATACAGTTTACTCCGGATCTCATGCCGTCCGATATAATAGGTAGTCTCATATATAATCCCAAAACACTAGACTTCGAACCAAGGCTCGGCCCGATCTTCGCCTATATAGTCTTGGCTGATGAGATAAACCGTGCAACTCCTAGAACACAGTCCGCCATGCTACAGGCGATGCAGGAGCGAGAGGTAACCATAGGGGACAAGACCTATCCACTCGAAGATAGGGCAAGAAATAAGTTCTTCTTTGTACTCGCAACCCAGAACCCTATCGAGCAGGAGGGAACCTATCCCCTCCCCGAAGCCCAGCTCGACAGGTTTCTCATGAGGATAATAATTGGTTATCCGGAGAGCCTCGAGGAAGAAAAGGAAATCCTCAGACTTCACTCTAGGAGACTTAGAGAGCCCCTTGAGGAGCTCGAACCAGTCGTCGAGCCCGAGTGGGTTGTTAAATCCCAGGAAATAGTTGCAGAGAAGATAGTTGTTCCTGAAGACATGCTCGACTATACTGCTAGGCTTGTCCGAGCAACAAGACCGGAGATCATGGAGCCTGTATCCAAGTATTTCGAGCTAGGGCTGAGCCCACGTGCAGGCATAGCACTAATGAAAGCGGCTAAGGCACACGCTGCAGTAAGGGGAGCAGATGCCGTGGAGCCAGTAGATATCAATGCTGTGTTCTATCCTGTAGCTAACCATAGAGTCGTCCCGAACATGGAGACAATAATAGAGTATGGAGGCACCGCGTCGGCACGAATGCGCGTCATAAAAGAGGGGCTCGAGTTCGTCCTGAAGAATACTCCAGGGTGAAGACCCGTTGATTGTATTCGATAATGTCACAAAAATATATCGTTCAAGAGCAGGAAGCATCTATGCTTTGAGAAATGCTAGTTTCAAAATCCCTGGCGGCGTAGCCGCTGGCCTTCTCGGACCAAATGGCTCCGGCAAGACGACGAGCTTCAAACTTATATTAGGATTCATCAAACCAACCCGTGGAAAAGTATACGTATTTGGACAAGACCCTGTTAAGGAAGAGCATAAGGTGCGCTCAAAAATAGGGTATTTGCCGGAGAAACCCATTTATCCCCAAGTTAAAGTATGGACTCTTCTCAGGCACATCGCCAAGCTTAGGAACGTTGCTTCACAGGATGTGTTTAGGATAGCTAGGCTGACGGGTATTACGAGGTATCTTGACTTCAACATAAAATCTCTGTCGAGAGGATATATCCAAAGACTTGGCCTAGCAATAGCTCTCCTAGGCGATCCCGAGATACTTCTTCTCGACGAGCCCACCGCTAATCTCGACCCTATTTCTAGGAAGGAAATCATAAGTTTAATCAGAGATCTCATGAGCGAGCTCGGCGTCACAGTTATTATTGCTACTCATATCTTGCCGGAGCTCCAGCAGGTAGCTAACTATATAGTGTTTATCAGGAAGGGCAAGATAGTAGAATATGGCGACATTAACACAATTGTTGCAAGATATAGGGTTACCGCCATATTCAGAATACGTGTTTCCGATCCAAGAAGACTTGCTTCGAAGCTAATTTTATTTGACAAGATAAAATCCGTTGAGATAGCCAGCGATACCCTACTCGTTAAAGCCACGGGAGAAGACGTGGATGAGATCCAATATTTCCTCAGAGAGATCGTCGGTGATGAGACCAGATTAGAACTTGTATCCAGTGAGCTGGGTGAACTATATGAAAAGCTTGCAGGACTCAATTAGAAGAATAATAAACCACATAGATTACATTGTTGGGCTACAGATAAGAATATTTTACGTATTTACACTCATATTCTCTGCTATAATATCATATGCTTTCTATTCCTCACCATCAATGAGCTTATCCCTTCTCCCATTCTTCTTCTTCATATATGTGGCATTGATCAGTGCTCTAGCTACTGAGCCGGTTGACGAACTATCGAAGGGGACTATACAAGTTTATCTGGCAACCGGACTGACACGTAAAGAGTATTATAGTGCCTGGTTATTTGGTGGTATAGTGTTCCAAACCATAGTCTTTCTCCTCATATACTCCATACCAGCACTAATCATTGATCCATCAATACTAGTTGTTCCTGTCAAACAGTATGGATTAAACGTATCTCTTGAACAACTTCTCATAATTTGTGCTTTACAGACGATATATTATGGCACCATAGGGATGACTATCGGAGCTTTCACTAAACGGAGATCCTTAGCTGTTTTCGCAGTATTTCTGCTTATGGTAATAATTCCTTTTTCAATAGGACTATTAGCATCAATATTCACACCAAGCCTTGGAGAGGGGATCTTTAAGGGTATAACCCTCATATGTAATCAGCTACTCTATGTGGCAATATCCTCATATAGTATGGTAGGCGTGTTCGGAATGAATCCCTACTTGGAATCAGTTATTATTCTTATAATTCTTGACATTATATTCATATTACTTAGCTATATGTTTTGGAGAGAGGTCGATGTATAATGCTTCGTTACCTAGGCATATTAATAATAATGCTATCACTAGTAGGCATTATAGCGATGGCTATAGCTGCTGTTCAAAAACCAGAATTGACTATGTACACGTTAAATAGCCCGTCGACCATAGCCTCTATAGCATCCAATATAGGGGGCAAAACTTACTTCGCAATTGTAAGCGTTGACTTTAAGAGTATTCTCAAAAACTACGGAAACCCGAACTTACCTTACGTGTTTTCCCTAGAAGTATCAGGTTCTCCTATAAGTCTTAATACCCCCCTAGAAGCTAAGCTCCTGATCATCGGAACCTACATGCCTGTTCCACATATAACGGGTGCTGTTAAACCGCAGGTTATGAATAGATTTCTCGCAGTTGCTTACAGTAATACCATATATGAGATAAACATAGTACCAGGAATAAGTATTGATCTAAGGATCAATGAGAACAAGTTAACAAGCTATCGATATGTTTATATGGTGATAATCTATGTTGTAGATAGGAATACGCTTGTAAGAGATCTTAATGTAATGCCGTCGCAAAACCTGTACTGTATAGGACACGTCGTGGATTCAGCCCTTAACGGTAGCTGGGCCGCGAACGGAATATTAAATTCGGTTATGAAGAATATTGATATCTACTATATCAACCCCTTAACGTTCCGGTTCATAGGCTATATTGAGGTAAGCAGGGATGCTGTTCTCAGAACTGCGGCTGTAGCTTTCGTAGGCTTGGCGCTGATATTTATTGATTATAAAAGGGATCCCGAGGCAGTTAGGGAAACTTTTAGGTGGTTAGTAAGAAGTAGATCTAATAGGTAATTCTCCTAGTCTTATAAGATACGATTATGGCTAGAATGTAAGTCGTTAATCCGCCTACATAAAGATACCATGACAGGTATAGTTGTTTCTGAAGTCTTATTCTATCTGTGACGGTGACGTTTACCGATCGTAAAATACTTGTTTTAACATCTTTTGCCGCCTCGATATATTTCTCCATTATCTCGGCGGCATTCTTTGCCCGGAAGCACTTTCCATGGGTTTCCCTAGCTATTTCCTCTAGGGTCTTATATCCTATGTTCGACTTTCCTATGAATATCGTGTATATTGGTATCCCCAGCGATGCGAACTGCTTAACTATATTCTCTGCCATGGGAAGATCTGCGGGTAGTCCATCGGATGCGAATACGACACATGCGGATACGTTGAAGTACCTATATGTTTTCAGCCAGTTGAGCGCGGTTGTTAGAGGGTACTGGTACATTGTTCCCCCTACTGCTTTGAGCCTATTGATCGCATTGATGATCAAGCCTGTATCTCCTGTGGGCGGTATTGCTGTTTTCACGGTTGAAGCAAACGATATAAGGCCGATATCGGCTTTACCATTTATTATTTCGACAAACTTTGTTAGTGCTTGTTTAGCCTCCTCGATCTTTTCCCCATACATGCTGCCTGAAGTATCTATTATCAGTACTATGGCTGGCTTAACCTTGATCCTAAGGTTTGCCTGTGACACGATGTTGATAGTCTTGTACTCAGTTATAACTAGGTAGGGATTAGCAAGAGCCGATATTACTAAGAAGATCGAGATGGCGACTAGGGCTTGTTCGATCAAGACCTTGGTTGTCTGGCTACCCGTCTTATATTTTACATACTTTATCAACGGATTGTAGAATCTATTGTGTTTAATGTAGAGTTTCTTGGATTTTCTCAACGATATAATGAAATATGTCGCTGCAGAGACTATGGCGATTATGAACACTTCTGGGTGCTCGAATACAATCATTTTCTCACCACGTCATCCTCGATAAGAGGATAGCTACCAGTGCCACTGAGCCGAATATCATTGTTGGAAGATTAGTGATCCTGTTCACTACTACGTAGTTCTTACCAGTCTCTACTAATGCAGTATATTTCATCCGCTGCATTGCCTGCCCTATGACCGGCTCAAGGGATTTTAGGTTAAAACTCGATGCTGAAACAATATATGCGTCATGTCTTGCTAGTTCTGCGAATAACTGGTTAGCCCTGGGATCACTGTTTATTCTTATGAAGAGTATAGGTAGATGTGTCTTGTTAGCGTAAATATAGGTCTGCACTGGATCGGAACCGTAGTTGTTGGCTCCATCAGTTATTATCACCGCAATGCTTGGGAGGCGGGATGCGTGAGTGCATGATACCGCGTATCCTATGGCGTCCCCTATGGCTGTGTATTTTATATCGTAATTCCTGATCACGTACAGGATCCTTGATATATTAGTGGGTTTCCCGACATATAATTGTTCCACGCGGCCGCCGAAAACGCTAAGCACAATCGTTCCATTATCCCTTATATTGTCCACGATCATTCTGACAACTTTCAGCGCGGTATCGAGGCGTGGAGGGTTCCCAGCATGCATGCTCGGGGACACGTCTACTAGTATAATGTACTGGGCTGGAAGCTTGTCGTTGTACTTTATCATATCCTTTATTGAGTTAATAGGTGTTCTTTCCTGATAAGAGACAACTGGCTGGGACAATGCAATGATCAACATCGAGACCGCCATAGCTGTTGATAAGAACTTCCAAGTACTAGGCCCTACCTTTCCCTGAAGAGCACTGGCAAGACGGACTTTTCTCCCCGTAGATCGTTTATGGATTAATACAATTATCGCAACTATAACTGGTAGAGTGAGGAGGATCCAAGGCCTCATGAAAACTATCATTACTAGTCCGTCTCCGTGTAGTTATATGAGCCTGCGCCTCCGCCCTCTCCGTTACTATTTGATTGTCCCTGACCGCCATTACTGTTCTGAGACAATATGTTGCTTATGAGGGCCACGAGCGCGTCTTTCTCGGGTTCGAGGCCACCGAGCTGCGAGTTACTCATTTGGTCGACCAGTTCCTGTGCCTGTTCGATCAGCTGTTTGCCGATGCTTGGGTGTTTCCCTGACGTTATCATACATGCTTTTTGCAGCAAGATCGGGTTTTTCTGGATCTCATCCATTATCGTGGTGTATTTGTTGAGTATTTCGTCTAGTTGTCTGAGCAGTGCTATAGTCCTATTGATTACTTGTATATGTTTTGGCGACAAGATATAGGATGTATTGATACTTGTGAGATTAAGTAGTGTATTACTGATGTTTTCCTCAAGGCGGACTACCTTGTCTCTGATTCCTTGGTAGTCTTTCATGGCTTCAGTATAGTTACAGTTCACCAGAGATCTTAGTGACTTTTTCATTTTCGGCATTATTTCCGAGACACTATTATTTATTATTATTACATCCCTGGCTATGATCGCTATCTCTCTATATGTTTCATAGGTTCCAACGAGATAACGATCAATGCCTGTGACGGGGACCAGGGGAAGATACTTCTCGTCTTGTTTATAGCGGAAAAGCAGCTGGTCTATATTATCTATGGTTATGTTAGTTGATAAGGGTAAATCGTACATAGTATGGTATAGTGACGAGCTCGCCCTGTCTAGATATAGGCTGGATAAAACATAGAGTTTGAGAAGTTCTCTAGGAACATACTGGACACCATTGGTGGTGCTTAGGGGTCGGTTAGATATTGATACATAAATAATTGCTGAAAGGAGAACTATCCCCACTAGGGCCACCGCCAGCAACTTAATGTATTTGCTGGTCATTTGGCATCACTTACATAAATTACGGGCTTCAACCATATAGTCATATCATATTTATTATTAATTATTTCTAGGCTAAACCTACTCAGGAGAGCAAAGAGTAATCCATGAGAGAACGTGGTGTGACAGGTATGCCCAAGTTCCTAGGAAAATTGATTAGTGTGGATGAAGCTGTCAACAGATTAGCCAAGGTACTGCCCAAGAATCTTCCTATCAAGAGTGTTGAGCTAATTAATTCGCTGGGATGTTATTCCGCCGAGGACATGGTGGCGAGGATCGATATGCCGGAGTTCGACCGTAGTGCTGTTGACGGCTATGCGGTTAGATCGATAGATGTCCAGGGAGCCAGTGTAAACAACCCGGCCGTGCTCAGAGTAGTGGGCTCCATGAAGCCGGGGGATAAGCCCGACAAACACGTGGTTGGGCCGGGAGAAGCCGTCGAGATACATACTGGTGCTCCTCTGCCCAGGGGCGCAGACGCGGTGGTAATGTACGAGGACACGAAGAGAATAAGCGACGAGGTAGAAGTATATTCTCCTGTCAGTCCATACGCTAACGTCTCGAGGAAAGGAGAGGACTTCTCTAAAGGCTCAGTTATCGTTCCAATAGGTGAGAGGATCAGGGCCCAGCACATAGGGATAATCGCTAGTAACGGGATTGATAGAGTCAGAGTGTACGGGAGACTATCTGCCGCGATCATCAGCACCGGTAATGAGCTACTAGAACCCGGAAAACCATACATTGAGGGCAAAATATATGCTTCCACAGGATATCTCGTCAAAGCATATCTTGAGGAGACCGGTCTTTTCAAGGCCGATTACCTCGGGATCTATCCGGACGACTACGATGCGATACGAGAGGCTATCGAGTACGCTACATGGCGTTACGACATAGTATTGACCACGGGAGGCACGAGCGTCAGTGAGAGCGATGTCGTAAGGGATGTTGTCGAGAACCAGGGAGAATGGGTTTTCCGAGGAGTGGCGATGAGGCCGGGGAGGCCCACTAGCTTGGCGCTCGTGAACAATAAGCCTGTGCTAATGCTCAGCGGATACCCTGTCGCCGCATGGACAGGCCTAGAGCTTATCCTGAGACAAGCCATGATAAACAAGTACGGATTAAGAGGCCTCGAGAGATCGGTAGCTGTAGCGGTTCTCCGTAGGAGCCTGCCTAACCGTGTTGGGTATACTAGCCTCATAAGGGTCAAGCTGATAACTGGGAACGAAATAATCTATGCGGAGCCCTACATGCTGAAGGGAAGCGGTATACTGTCCAGTCTATCGAGAAGCAATGGCTATGTGATTATACCAGGGCATATCGAAGGATATATTGAAGGAGAAAAAGTGCTTGTTAAATTGATAAAGTAACCTATAGATGAACGATGTTTGCTTGTTAGGATCATATAAAGCAGTATAGAAACATTGCGCATAGGGATAAATAACGATATTTCTATAAAAGAGGGCGTTCACCATATAAGATCTCGAATACTCGCTGAGCGGATGGTGCTTAGCATTTTGCCAAGAGACGATATTATCGGGACTATTAAACAAGTCTTTGAGAGAAACCCAAGGGCAAATAAAATAGTCGATGAGATCTATCTCCTCGCGAGAGAATATGGTGATATTCTAAAAATAATGAATTTCTGTGGGACGCACGAGTGGACAATATCGCATTACGGTCTCAGGACATTAATGCCGGATAACATAGAGCTCATCGCTGGGCCTGGATGCCCTGTATGTATAACGCCAGGATACTATGTCGATTTACTCATCGACCTAAGCTTTAAAGGATATGTTATACATACATATGGAGACGCGTACAAGCTACCGGGAACAAGGATCAGAGGCATTAGGAGTCTGTATGAGGCGCATGCTTCTGGCGGTAATGTTAGGGTCGTCTATAGTTTTCTAGACTCAATAAGGCACGCGCTAAGGGAAAAGGATAAGAAGCACGTGTTCTTCGCGGTAGGCTTCGAGACCACAATGCCTACAACTGCTTTCCCCCTCATGGCCCACAGCATCCCCAACAATCTCCTGATACTCCATGCCTACAGACTCACACCGCCTGTGATAAAGCACCTACTGGAGAACAGGCCAGACATACGTTTAGACGGAGTAATAGCTCCGGGTCATGTATCATCTATTATTGGTGCCAATGCATGGATTTTCCTCCCAGAAGAATACCGCATACCAGTCGTTGTCTCGGGTTTTGAGCCTGTGGACGTGCTTCTCGCTATAAAATACATTCTCGAGATGAAGCTTGAGGATAAGCCGCGCCTAGTAAACGAGTACACGAGGGTTGTCAAGCCCGAGGGAAACATCTCCGCGAAAAAGGTCATTCAGAAAGTCTACGAGGCTAGAACCGCCTATTGGAGAGCCATAGGCTACATACCTGATAGCGGTGCTTATCCAAAGAAAGAATACAGGAATAGAGACCTAGTCACAGTCTTAGGCATCGAGGAGAAACCCGGTTCACGCGAACACCTCCCGGGATGCCGTTGTCCAGACATAGTCTTAGGAGCGGCTAAGCCAACAGACTGCCCATTATTCATGAAGAGATGCACGCCCGAGAACCCTTATGGGCCCTGTATGGTTAGCAGTGAGGGAACATGCAGGATATGGGCGGAGAACATGCCGCTAATCATCTAGGCGGACACGTGCCTTCTCTCATAATGTGAGAGGAGAAAGACCAGGAATAAGAAGAACAAGCCAAAGAACGCTTGGAGGACGAGGGGGAGGTCGTCAAAAGATCCATAAATATACAATGTGAGCGGAAGCGAGAAGGCTACGCCGAATAACATTCCGCCCAAAACGTCTTGGAGACGATGAACCCCTATCGAGTACCTAGACACCGCAACAATGAAAGCCATGGAGTATATCATAGGTATTGCTACTAGCATTCGAGGCGTCAGTAAACGGCATCCCTCATAGATATATAGGGCCGCAACAAATGTTGTGGCCATTGCGAAGGCGAAATGGGCATGGAGGCTGGGAAATGATCCTCTGAAAATCCTCGAACCATCTCCGTGAACCTTGTAGTATGCGGCGGGCCTGCTCACCCTTAACAAGTTCTTCATTAAAAGATTTGTCGCCAGCACAATCATGAAGTTACAGAACATAAGGGCCAGCACAAAGACCACGAAATAAAGGTCGACTCCCAGGAATAATTGAATTATAATGTTTACCACAATAATCATGTAGAAAGCGAAATCAGGATATCTATCAATCCATAAATATATTTTGTGAGGGTCAACCATAATACTACCTCCCCGGTTAATTGCTCGCCAGCTATTAGAGGATCATAATATCCTATTTTAGACTCTACATGATATTTATTTTATCCCACAACATCATATTCCGTGATTGGTGGACTCCCTATGGTTCATGAATGGGCTCTCGCCGATGCCCTCGCAAGATACATCATACATAGGATCGGTGGCGAGAAAAAGAGTATCAAGAGGATTATCGTGAAATTAGGGGTTCTTCAAAGCATTGACAAAGAGATACTGGGCTTCGCATTAAGAGAAATATTAGAAAGCATGGGTTATCACGTCGAAAAGATAGATTTCGAGGACGAAGAACCGGTACTGCGGTGCAGGAAATGTGGGCACGAGTGGAAACCCGACATTAGTGTTTTTGACGATACGGTCAGGGAAGCCATACATTTTGTCCCCGAGACTATTTTCTCCTACTACAAATGCCCGATGTGTGGTAGTCGTGACTTTGACATAGTAAAGGGGAGAGGAGTAGACGTGACCCTAATCGAGGTGGAATAGCCGTGACAATGATGGATCCGAGGCTCTTGGCCGCAAAGGAGAAGCTCTCCGAGATAAAGGTTATTGTGCCCGTCATGAGCAGTAAGGGCGGCGTCGGCAAAACAGTTATTGCGGGTTCACTAGCAGTTCTACTTGCTCGTAGCGGCATCGGGACAGGGCTATTGGATCTTGACTTTACTAATCCGGGCCTCCATGTTCTATTGGGCGCTGATATCAGCTCGTGGCCTGAGGAGGAGAAGGGGGTCGTGCCTCCAAGGGTCGCTGGTGTGAGGTTCATGACAACCGCATACTATAGTGGTGACGAGCCATTGCCCCTTAGAGGGAAGTATGTAGATGAAGTGTTCAAAGAAATACTATGTATCACGAGATGGCCGGGAGTGAAGGCCCTCATTATCGATACACCGCCAGGAATCCGGGACGAAGCTCTTGACATATTGACATACATACCTTCACCTAGACCCTTAATAGTCGGCACCCCCAGCCCCTTAGCGATAAAAAGCGTTGAGAAACTCGTCAGGATTCTCATTGATCTCGGCCACGATATAATAGGTTTGATCGAGAACATGGCATCTGAGCCGGGTCCCTTGAAACAATTGGCTGAAAAGTACGGCGTGGAGTACCTCGGCAATATACCTTACATCAGCAACATGGACCTGCTTATTGGTAAACCATATGAACTCGTAGATGCGATCGAACCCTATCTCAAAGTAGCGTTGGATAGGATAAGATCACTTATACATTGACGGGATGAAGTATACCGTGATCCGGTACAATATACTTGCCAGTCCGCCTTACTTCGATATAACCGTCTTCCAAGAAGTATCTGCCGGTTTTTGCCTCTGCATACAAAATTCTCCTAGTCTCAAGGACAGCTTTTTCTACATCGGATATTTTAGCAAGGAATCTCGCAGGAGTAGTGTATGGGCTAAGGGGTCTTACAATATCTAGATAACCAGAGTATCTTTTCCGTATAAATACAGGATCGATACATGATGAGAAGCCATGATAATAAGGAACTATTCTCAGGCTAACAGGATAACCTAGTATCTTAATGTGAAGCAGGCTATTTTCCTTTAAACCAAGATATTCTTGGAAAGACAGGGTAGATTTATGCCTCAACAGCCACTCCCTATACAGATCACCTGTCCCTGCTTCTTCGATTAGAACACCTAGGTTCTCTTTTATCTTCTCTACTACTAATGCAGTCTTGATTGTGTAAATGACTAGGTCTACATCGTTGCCCCTCATAATTATTGATGAACCTGATACGTTTACTTCGCCCAGATCACCTATGATCTGCTCCATAATAGTTTTTGTCAGTTCGGCTTGCCACGATAATCCCCCATAATGTTGTATCGTGTTATGAAGAGGTATAACGGGTACGCGTAGGTCTAGGCAGCCCCAATAGAAGAGATGCTCTCTAATAAGCCTGTTTTTCTCATGACTTAATAGCTTGTCTCTCCTTATTAGATCATAGCGGGGATAAGCCACTAAGTATCCGGGAGGATGCTGTTCCCCCTTGATAATCCATATTGCGCCCCTGTACTGTACCGGTTCCCCCTCAAGGAGTCTTAGTTCAGACTTTCTCCTTGTGATCTGCATAGCCGATCAGTTCCCTATATGTTGCTAGATTATATGTTGCTTCCACAATATCTCTGCTATAAGCGATTATCCTATTGATGCTCTCTAGCACAGGGTATATTGAGTTGAGGCCATCGCTTGGGGGTAGAGTCTCCATGAAATCGTTGAGACGTTGCTCTGCCTCGCCTATCTTGTTAAGTGCTTTAAGAGCTAGTTTTGTATCATGTAATCTGAATCCCCTTATAGATAGCATGTATGCTTGTTTGGCCAGATCTAGTAGTTCATAAATATCATGATATACTTGTCTTGAGGGATCCATCTTAGTTATATACTTGGACAATAGGACGGCATGATCAGCTATTCTCTCAATACTCTTTGCTACAATTACAAGATATGCTATCTCTGGATAAGTCTTTAGCCCTGTTTTATCCAGGCCTATCCTGCCTGAAAGTACTTGGTTCAGCTGCCTCATGATTAGCAGGAATAACTTATCGACCGTATCGTCCTTCCTGACAATACTCTGTAAAAGAACTTTTTCTCCCTCCTTTAAAAACTTGAGAGCATTGTCAATCATGAGTACAGCTATGCTCATCATCTTCTCCAACGACTCATGAATACTAAGACTGGTATTATCCACTATCATATAGAGTTTCAGCCGTCCGGGCTCCTCCTCGAGAACCTCAAGCCCAACAGTCTTCGCCTGGACCTTCTCGACCTCCCCGATAATCTCACGCTCTAGCTCGACCGGATACTCAAGAATTATCTGATCGTAGCCTGCCAGGTATGCAGAGATCATCTCTATTACTAGCGCATCTCCACTGATGTTTTTGACTTGGATCAACTTTATACGTGGAGGTTCTTCGCCCTTCTCCCTTGATATAAGGGGCGTTATTTTGAGCGAGTTGTCCGGCATGATATTGATCAGTACTTCGCATCCCTGCTTTATACCTAGTCTTCTGATCCAATCTTTTGGTAGGCTGACAATATAGGTTGAGCTACCCGTCAACTGTACTTTTCGTTTGTACTTGTTATCCAATACCGGTCCCTTCATACCCGCTATAGGTACTCTAACATCTATTCTACCTATATACATCTATATAAACTAACCATGCCCTACATACATCAGTGATCCTCCATGGAAGCATGTTAAAAACTCTATAAGCAGGCAGAGAGTTAACAGGGCAAGGAATGATCACTATATGGATGCATAGAAGAAGAATACTATCCCTAACATTATTCCTTGTCCTTGCCCTCATAATAAGCCTCACGACCCCAAGCCTAATAGCCGGTAACAAGGAAACCATCCATATCCGGGGGTCAGGATCAACATTCCTGCAATTACAGCTCATGGCATGGATAACAATCTTCCATAAAGTTCGCCCATCTATAACTATAGAATATAATGGAGTAGGTAGTGGCGCAGGTCAACAACAATTTTTTGAACATCTAACAGATTTCTGCGGTAGTGATCCACCGCTAAGCCATAAGACATGGCTAGAGCACAAAGGAAGAATACTACAATTGCCCATTGTTCTGGGCGCGGTCGCCGTGGTTTACAATATTCCGGAGCTAAAAAGCCATAGGCTAAGACTCGACGGCAAGGTATTATCCATGATTTATCTCGGAGAGATAATTTACTGGGACAATTATTACATTAAGAGACTTAATCCAGGCATATCGAATCTACTACCTCATGCTAAGATAATAGTTGTTCATAGAAGTGATTCTAGCGGGACAACAGAAATATTCACATACTACCTACATAGATCTAGCGACGGGCTCTGGCCGAAGAGACTTGTCGGCAAGGACATCGAATGGCCTGTTGACAGGACAGGTAGAGGGCTTGGCGGCAAGGGTAATGCAGGAGTAGTCTCGATCGTAAAGAACACGCCGTATAGTATAGGTTATGTCGAGCTATCCTACGCCCTCAGATACGGGCTTGATGTAGCTCTCCTTAGGAATAGAGCCGGTTACTATATAGAGCCCAACACTACCACAATAATTGCGGCCGGCGAAAACGCCGCCAGAACAGGCCTCCTCCCAATTAGTCCCACCGGGGATTTCAGCAAGGAGCTGGAAGCAATAGTGTATTCGCCTGGAAGGCTATCCTATCCGATCACTTGTTTCACACACATCATCATATGGGCAAAATACCCGCCTCACAAGGCGGAGGCCATCAGAGATTTTCTCTCCTGGATAATCAGTTCAGGCGACAAGCACATATTACCCGGCTATGCACCCCTTCCCGGCCCGGTCAAGGGGATTATTATCAGAGCTATAGAACTCATGAAAAGCGGGGGATGAACCCCCTATGAAGGAAGACAGGCTATTCTTCCTAGCGTTATTACCATTTGGGGCAATAGTCGTAGCGGTATTCATTGTATTCGTATCAACACTACTATACAACTCCCTCCCAATTTTTATACATGAGGGATTAATGGTTTATACTTCGAGCACATGGAGGCCTGTGGAGAATAACCCAGAGGCTGAGGTATATGGTCTTCTCGCACCTATGATTGGCACTCTGGAGGTTTCATTCCTAGCAATAATAATATCACTTCCTCCAGGACTATCATTAGCGATAATGATCGAGGAGTATCTCCCCACTGGTTTGAAAAGCCTCATGGAGACTATCATAGAGGTTATGGCTGGCCTACCCACAGTCCTTTATGGTATGTGGGCGTCCCTCTTCTTCGCAGACTATCTAAAATCCGATTTAATGATACCATTACATGAAATACTTTGGTTCATACCAATATTCGGGTGTATGCCGGAATCACCATACACAGTCTTTACTGCCGGAGTAATTCTCGGAATCATGATCATGCCATACATGGTTGGCCTCATACTTGATGGAATAAGGCAGATCCCAAAAAAGATAAGAGAGGCTTGCTACAGCCTAGGCATGACCAAGTACGAAACCGTAAGAATACTATTAAGGCTTATGAGGCCAGTGATAATAGCATCAGTACTACTAAGTCTGGGAAGGGCTGCCGGGGAAACGATAGCGGTTTCTCTAACGATAGGCAATACCTACAATATACCCGAGTGCCTCTTCACACCAGGGTACACCATCTCCTCTCTTATCGCGGACCAGTTCGGCAACTCAGGTTTCTACGTCTATATGGCGAGCGCCCTATATGCAGGGGGTTTATTCCTCCTGCTCCTAGGGGTGATCACGAGTAGCACAGGACTCTATCTCATGAGGAGGTGGAAGACCAGTGTCTAGGCACAGGTATTTCAAGGATAAGTTGTTCAAAATAATGGTGTTTGTATTCGCCATGGCTGGAGTCGCTCCATTATTCGCTATAATATCAGCCATAGCAGTGAACGGCGGGAAGACCATATTATCGGTCGGGCCCGGCTTCTTCTACGGCTTACCGTCTAGCCCTTTATCTAGCAGTCCCGGCGGAATAGGGCCTGCTCTGGTAGGCTCGCTTATCCTGATGTTTCTCTCCACAATTATCGGCTACCCACTTGCATTCATGACGGCGGTTTTGGCCGTCGAGTTCCCGGAATCCGTGTTTGGTAGGTTTATAGATGTTCTTGTCAAGAGCTTGTTGGAGATACCAACGATCCTCATAGGTGTCCTGGTTTATAGTTTACTGGTTGTGCCGACAGGGAGTTTTTCCGCATGGGCGGGAGCGATAGCTCTTGCAATAGTGATTCTTCCCTATATCTATACACATGTCGAGAACTCGTTGAGAAGCATACCCGCGGATATAAGGCTTGCGAGCTACAGCCTCGGCCTATCTAGAGCCAAATCTATATTTTACGTCTTCACCTGCGAGGCTAAAAGAGGATTATTGACAGCGATGCTAATAGGGCTAGCGAGGGCATCCGGTGAGACGGCTCCATTGTTGTTTACTATTGGAGGTAACTGGTTCACATATTTCCAGGGACTTGGCAAGCCTATAGGGGCTGTCCCACTTCTCATCTACACTTACACGCTCACGCCCTACACGAATTATCATGAGGCGGCTTGGGGTGCCAGTCTTGTATTGCTTATGGTATATCTCAGCTTGTTTGCAGTATTTCGGAGGTTTTCAAAGCCATGAATCCAGCAATAATGATCGAGGATCTAAACCTCTGGATAAAGAATAGGCAGATACTGCATAACATAAGTCTCCGTGCACCAGCTTATAAGATCACAGTCATAATAGGTCCGAGCGGTAGCGGTAAATCGACACTCCTAAGAACGATCAATAGACTGATAGAGCTCACAGAAGGCGTAAGATACACGGGGATGATCAGAGTGCTGGGCAAGGACATAATGGACTGGGATGTGTATGAGCTACGTAGAACAGCGGTTTATGTGGCACAAACTCCTAACCCATTCCCCCATATGACCATCTACGAGAACGTCGCTATAGGTCCCGTTCTCCATGACATAGTCAGGGACAAGGCCGATCTAGACAGAATAGTCCGGTGGGCTCTAGAGAAGGCTATGCTATGGGACGAAGTCAAGGGTAGATTGGATGAAAAACCAGGTGTGCTCAGTGGGGGTCAGCAGCAGAGGCTATGTATTGCAAGAGCACTTGCCCTTAAGCCTCAGATATTGTTGCTTGATGAGCCTACTGCGAACATTGATCCTGAGAATACGCATAGGATAGAAGAGGTACTGAAGAGGCTTAGAGATGAGATGACAATAGTTCTCGTAACGCATAATCATGATCAGGCAATGAGGCTTGCAGATTACCTGGTAGTCATACGTGATGGACACATAGAGTCAAGCGTTAAGCCCGGAGATTGAACAGAACCAATAATTTACCCTAACATGATTGTACTACTTGTAACACGTTCTCATTGGTGCTTCAGGATATGACCCAGTATTATATTAAGAAAACAAGGTTCGCCGGAACTATACGCTCACTCACAGTTCCCCGCGAGGGAACGGTTGATGTTGAGCTAAGCAATGGCAGAATATATAGGATTAAGGCCTACCAGGTCAGTCTTGGCCTTATGAGGGTTCCCAGTAATACATACTTCTTGGTGAGAAAGATATCCCTCGCAGTTTTCGCGACGCTCATAGCTATTTTCATTATAGCACACTACACTCTTGGCCCTACTGTAGCCCAGTACATTCTTTACATATACATGGTTACAATAGCGTTCTTCATAGTAGCAAGCATGTTTTCATTGAAGAGAACTAGGCCTGTAGACGTAGTTATGGTATACGGGTTCGATGGGATACGCTATGTTTTCAGAATCGAAGAGGGAAGACTAGATGAAATAAGGGAAGTAATTGAAAAAGCGGCCAAGACCAAGAAGCTCTCCATGAGCAGGAAATAATGATATTTATCCTATTAGACAACCATAATATACTGTCGCTATGAATTAAAGATTAGTATTGATCGATGGTCTCCGGTGAACTATCTTGTCGAGCATCCTAAGGAGAATACCAGTCTATCTATTATTTATAGGAGCAATTGTGGAGTTGATAGGAGTCTATCTCGGCGATGTCGGCGTCGCCAAGATCGCAAGCACTATCGGTAAGAGCGGTTCCTACATGGTTCTAGGAATACTGATATATACGTTATATCGTGGAGACAAAGGAGCATTCCTAATAGGTGGGCTGGGACTAACTGCTTCAACCGATGTAGTGCTCAAAACAATCATCAAGATGCCGCGTCCGCCCGCATCAGAATGGCTGGTGAAAGCTGAGGGACCAGGTTTTCCCAGCGGTCATGCCGCTATGAGCTTTTCCTTCGCATTACTCATAGGATATCTGTCAGGAGATCCCTTGCTCGGGATAGCGCTCTTCATTCATGCCCTCGCAGTTAGCGGCTCCAGACTAGTCCTTCATGTACATTATCCCGTCGATGTTGTGGGAGGCGCTGTCATCGGTGTAGTGATAGCTATTATTTCGATCATGATCTACAGGCGCGTCGAGAACGCCGCGAAATACTTGCTGATCGTCAGTATCCCGAGCCTGGTCCTATCAGTTATAGCATCGTTAGAGATGCCAAACTATACTGACTCCCCTCTACTGACGGGTATATGCCTGGGAAGCCTTGTATCAGCAATTATACTGCTAAGGATCCCTAGCGAACCATTAACCAATAATAACTGGAGAATAAGGATAGCTAGTCTAATAATATCGTTCATCGGATTAGTAGTAGCCTTAAAGCTTGAGGCCTCAGGCGAATATCCCTTAATTCTGGCCGGTGGCCTAGTATTTGCACTACTAGCATTGTTGTCGAGGCCTATAACTTCGGGTGTGCTCCGGAGCAGTGTAGGTCAAAATACTCGTTGATCCACGGTAGAGTGTTTATGCGAGACCATAGTTTTTCGATCATAATTCTCCTTTCTAGGCTGGTCAGGGCTGGGCAGATGTAGCATCCGAGCCTATAGAATCCTGCCTCATAAAGGGGATTGAGTGATAAGTTGTACATCTTAATGTATAATTGTACCATGAGTGTGCTCCACTGTTTAATAGGAGCGGCCTCAAGATACCATATCCTACGCCTTACGGGCGGCTTCCTAGACCTTGTTTCTGACTCTATATCTCTGTCACCAACTATTACGAGTATTTTCTCGTCACGCCTCGTAATCTTTCTGAGCTTCTCCTTGAAAGCACGGGTTTTTAGAAGAGTACACCAACGATTATCCTTGCTCGGTAATCCCCTGATACTCAGTTGCTCTTTCACCGGGGCGTAGGCTGAATGAATCGTTGCGCCGAGCTTCTCCTCCACCAGCTTAACATAGTCTCTGGTAGATGGAAAGTCCACTCCTGTATCAACATATATCGCCTCTACATGTTCGGCCCCATAATGCTTAACAGCTAGATCTAAAACTACGAGGCTGTCTTTGCCACCACTAAAACTAACTATTACTCTATCAGGCTTTCCAAGGCTATCTAGGAATCTCCTCGCCACATTTATGTGCTGTAGCATCGAATCCCAGTTAAGACGCTCAGGCTTCTCGCCACTATACTCCTTGCATAGCTGATGATCAATATTTGCCAAGACCTCACACCCATCATCTGGTATGAATAGTTTCCCCGCCTTAACACCATTGCAGAAGACCTTGTATTCGCCACCGAATAGTTTCTCGATTAAGACAGCATGAGGCGTGACACGTATTTCCATCAGCTGATTCAATCCGGGCCATGCCATGAATACGTCGTAGGCCGGATGAATCTCCAATCCATCCAAGTAGTTACGAGCACCTATCACATATCCTTTCCGCCATCCAACTGATAGCCTGATTAGGCTACGGGCATGCTCTATGGCTCTAGCTATTTCAATATCCACCATATCCTTTGTGATCTTGAGCACGGCTGTCAAAGGATCTGCAAGGCCATATTCATTAACCTTATCTTCAATTATGACAATGTTGTATGCTCCATGGTGTTTCCTATAGCTTATATGCATCCATTTGCCGAAGAATCTCCTAATTACCCTATTGATACGTGGTTTTAATCCGTCATCCACAACAACGTTAAACATATAGTATTTTTCCAACCTTCACTCCACCAGTAGAACTGACTATGTTATAATAAATAATTATGGCTTTTAAGGGGATGAGCAAGTAATTATTAAGGGGGGAATAGGGCCGGGGAAAAAACAGTATTATCTATTAGGCGAGAACCTGGTTCCCTTACCTCTTCTTTTTCTTCTTCCCCTCTTCCTTAACCGGGCCGATAATCCTTGCAACCCTGATGCCCGTGTAGGGGCTTACAGCGAAGGCTATTTTGACTTTACCACCTTTCTTCTTCTCGACGATCTTTACCTCATACTTGTCGGTGTAGAATGGCTTCTTCGCCTTTATGTCGAAGAATTTCAGCTTTTCGGGCATGGCTATCACTATCTATAATCTTGATCCGAAGAAAGATTTAAACATACCTATCGAGCCAAACATTCTCCTCCACTCTAAAGAGGAACTGGTCATAGTATTGCTGGGATGAGAATATCATATGCTAGATCCACGGCAATGTTAGGCATAGGATTCGTTAAGGTCTTGCTAGTGGAACTTACATATTTATCATGTGCCGAGTAATAAGGTTATTTGGAGATAAATTTGAGGTTGTCGCATACATTTTATAGAGAACTGCTAGTTGACAAGCATTTATTGCTGAAATGTATGAGCGATATGAACAACTGGGTCAGTTCCGAGAAGTATATAAAGAATCTGTCCTTCATAGAGGAAGACAAGTATAGTTTAAATCTCTACTGGAACAAACTGACTTCTAAAATAAGAGTGAAGACTACAGAAACTTCTTTCACCATGGAACCATATGATGGCGACTACTTCCACCTAGTGATCTGGTTTAGAGAAAAAGACAATGGAGCTACCGAAATACATGTAACGGGAGAGGCAGAGGCGGGATTATTCAAAGGATTAGTGGGGAAAAAGAAATTTGTCTCATTTATTGAGTCGTTAATCGATGACATACTTTTCAAGTGCCTCAAGAAAATCCATCTGGTATATCCTAGTGAAAATAACATCTGGATGAACTGTAGCAAATGCTTATTCTTTGAGAGGATCTCACATAAGTGCTATCTCCTGGGAAGAACCGTTGTACCGGGCCAAGTACCAGAGTGCAATGACAATATAAACGGTTTATTGATGAACCATGAATAGAGAACTATGGATAACTCAGTTGCGCCTAGTAATTGTATCTATGAGATACCACTATAAGGGGTGCGCTGTATGAACAAGGTGTTGCTCTTCCTGGCATGCATGTTTCTAGGCATGGGTATTGGTATGCTGTTTGACCATACCAGTGCGGGTACTATCCTGGGTATGGGTATCGGTCTATTATTTGTAGCATTCGCTCCTAGTACATCTTTTTCAAGACCTGCGCGTACAGGTGTGAGAAAAATAATTAGTTCTGGCAGGCTTTTCCTAGGTGTTATCGGTATAGGCTTCATTCTCTGGGGCCTCGAGATGCTAGGGATAATTGTCATACCCGGGACACTTTGGCAACATCTAGGAGCGTTCATACTGATACTCATAGGCATTGGCTTCCTCTATGCAGCGCTATCCTAAGATCAGGTCAGCTAACTAGGAGTACTTGATCTCCTTCGAGCTTGGCCAGGGATTTGGAAACAAGATTTTGAACAGCCAGTACAACCCAGTATTTATGAATGTTTGTGCTTCTAGATATATCGGCAATCTTCTTCGGGCCCTTACTTCTACGTAGTTCTTCAAGTATGATCTGCTCGACCACGTGGATGAAGCGATCAGAATATGTGTTGATGAAATCAACGATACTTATAGCCGTCGCCGTGTCAACCCCTATAGTTCTAGCAACATCCTTCACAGTTATGTTCATTGGAAGTCCATCACCGCTTATTTTATTCTTCAGGTATTCTATAGCCATTATCTCTAGCTCATGAAGCTCAGCTTCTTCTCTATTTTCTGAGATTTTCACATACAATGGTAGGTTTATATCGATCACAATGTTCTTGGCTAGAAGAATATACTTCTTGTGTCTTCCCTCATACTTCACCCTAACTATCCCCGTCCGTATAAGGTCTGATAAATGCTCCATTGCCGTTGGTAGTTTTACTCCGAGAAGCCTAGCGATCTCCTTTGCGGTTAATCCATCTGGATTGTTTATGAGGGCTTTTAAAATAGTTATTTTCGGGCCACTATTCAGTGCCTGTATTAATCTATATCCGGCTAAGGGTCTATCTCTCGTTATCTTTATTGAATCCATTATGGCCTCATCTCGCGAAGTCTATTTTCGCATAACCGTTCAGGATCATTATTTCGCAATCTAGTCTTGAGGAGCCATTATCGTATTCTTGGTCCTCGTAGATTGTTATGTTTTTACCATTGAGACTTACGTGGACGACGCCATTTAGTATAGTAGGAGTTATTTTTAGCATTGTGTTCTTAGGCACTCTGATACTGGCCTTAAATACCCCGTCGTTGATTTGGATCTTTATTTCTGAAAGATTAATGGGGCTGTATCGGAGAGAGAGTTTTACAACACCATTACTCATCTTTATCAAGGTATTGTTTGACACGATATTTTTGAGCTCCGACTCAAGTATTCCATTATCAATGATAAATGATATCGGGCCTTTCATCTCCGTTATGTTTATCTTTGCTATTCCGTTGCTCATATTGAGATTCAGGCCCTTCACAATCATGTTATCCGGTATCCGTACGACCAGTTTGATCGTGGAGCTTCTAGCCATAATATCCAAGGCTCCACTTTGCTCATTAAATGATGCTTTGTATCCATTTGCCGTGGATGTCGTGGAGTATATGTCAATGACTATGGTATGCACAGGTGCTCTGCTAACTTCTATATACCCGTCTAGCAAGTTTATGTCAAGTCTTAATGCATTTGTGCTATTGGTACTGATCTCTTTCTCTAAGATAAAATTATAGTTCATGCGGGGGGCCGAGCTGACTAGTCCAGACAACATCTGAGTAAGATCGACTAGAGAACCATTGTTGCCAGGCATATTATTTGCAATGAGGTATAGTGGGGTGATTATACCTATTATTAGACCAGCTATAACAAGTGCACCTATTGCTCTATAAACTACGTCCTCAATCATAATGAACCCCCCGCTATGGACACTGATAACGCTACGCTTGAGATAATAACAATGAAGGTTATTAGTATTGAAGCAAATGATTGTCCAAGTGTGAACTTGTTTACTTCAGCGTTTGTGATCAGAGTATATACATATCCCCAAACGAATGTTATTACTGATAAGAACACATATGCTACTATACTCGTGAGAATATCCAGATAGTAGAATATCGGAGATAGTAATCCTATGATGAATACTGGAAGCCATTGATAGCTATAGGCCAACAATACTGTTTCTAGAGATGCTTTTCCTCCCAGCAATTTATCAAACGCGTATATGAGAATCCCGAGAACTAGCCAAAGAATAATATTGAGCATCGTATATCCAGCCATTATGCCGACGGATGATAGGCTTGTCGAGAAAGGTAGTTTTAAGCCAACGAATCCAAGACCCTTAATAGATACTATGTATGCTAGGTTTAAGCCGCCGACAAGTGACGCCAAAATCACTATTGCTAACCCCAGAAGTATCGTTCTCTTCTCGGCGACCAGTATCTGTATGCTTTTCCTCGGCGATACTACCATAATGCCTATATAGTCTAACACCTATTTGTCACCTAAGTTAGGTTTTACATTATTGTCTAGCCTAATAAATTTATAAAAGATTTTTCTTAAGAAAAACATAGCATTATTATGAGGAGATATGAGGAGAATATATCTCGTAGTCTTATTTTTGTTAATTATTCTTTTCAGCATAGCTATTTATACTATAGGAGTTTCTTTAGTCCAAACAAGTATTTCTACGACGACAACATACAGCAATACCAGTAAAACACATAATATTCAGGAGACAAACACTTCAATAATTATTCAGAAATTTAAACCGACCACTACCACGCTTGCTGGTAGAGGCAATGTAACCTTGATATTAGTTGTGGATAATGATCCCGATCCAAATGGCCTGCTTGAGTCGGCCTGGGGCTTATCCATACTTGTAGAGACTAGTAATGGCTACATATTATTTGATACGGGGCCTAGCCCTTCAATACTGAAGCACAATCTTATGGAGCTAGGAATAAATCCCGAACAGATCGTGGCTGTTGTTATCAGTCATTTGCACGGAGATCATACTGGCGGTCTACCATATATCCTCAAGGTACACCCTGGTATACCAGTCTACGTTCCAGGCAAAGATTCCAGCTACCTAGCTCCTGAGATAAGAAGATATGGTGGTAGACCTGTCCCAGTATACAATACAACAAGGGTAATGGAAGGCGTCAACGTACTGGGAGAATTGTACGGACCACCCTGGGAGGAATCACTACTCATAATAAGCGATAAAGGTCCAATCCTACTGGTGGGCTGTAGTCATCCAGGAATAGTTAGAATGGTTCAGGAAGAAATAAACTTCACAGGCAGACCGCCTTGCCTCGTGATAGGCGGCTTCCACCTGCTGGGATATAACTACTCTGAGTGTGAGAAGATTGCTGAGAAACTCATTGATTTAGGCGTAGGAAAGATCGCACCCATACATTGTAGTGGTGGTACGATCAAGGAGGTCCTTGATAAGCTTTATCCCGAACACTATTTGGAGGCCCACACCGGTAGCATCATTAGGATCTAGTGCTTATTTACCCTGTACCTATTCAGAATGGCAACGGCAACTACGAGCAATACAGACGATATTATATAGACCAGTCTGACGCCTAGGTCATGGCCGGGATTATAGCCGTATTTACTCATAACAAATCCGGAGAAGAGGGCGGCAACACCTGCCGCACTCTTCCATATGAGGCCCTGTACACCGAAGTATATTGCTTCTCTCCTGTACCCGGTTATCGATTCATCTAGATCGGATATCTCCGCAATGAATGCATTGGACATCATGAACTGCGGGATAATGAATACACCTACAAATCCCCGATGACCACTATCATTATGAGCTGGTTAACCGGAATTATGCCTATAAGAGAGACAACAATAGATGCTACTGATAGACCTATCATGCTCATCATGAATACTTTCTTCTCCCCCCACTTAACCGATATCGACCTATATATTGGTAGAGTGCTGAGCGACACTATGAGCAATGGGATGTAGAAGTAGCCGACATAGTATTTCTGTAGCTCTCCAAGCACGGTCACGCCATACGGGAGGACAAGGTTCGTCATGTTAATTGCCAGTTGTAGGAAGAATATCATAACCTGATACGTTACGAAAAACCCTGTTTTCATTGTGAGCTTGATCGCTTCGAAGAACCCAAGCTCCTTCGCCACCTTGTCAGGCGTAATCCTCTCTTTGATTGCCAGTACAAGAGATGTCATTGAGAAAAACATAATAGCAGTTAGCACGTCAGATGCCAGAAGAACCACAAGTATCGGAGCAAGAGCAACGGGACAGTAAGCCCGGTGATCACCACGCCTACCTTGAGAAACAATGCTTGATAGGTTGTCATACTGATCCTCTCAGCATCATCCTCCGCGATTTCTGGTAGAAGCGCTAGGTAAGGTGCTATCGCGGCCGTGAACCCGAACAGGATATGCCGAGCATAATGGCGGCATAAATAGCATTTATCAACGAGACGGTGTGGACTGGTGGTATCCGTATTAGTGTCTTGCTCAAAGCCATCAAAATACAGCCTGCAACAATAAAGGGTTTCCTTCTACCCCAACTCGTTTATGCCCGGTCGCTCCACCATCCGATCAACGGATCAGATACTGCGTCGATTGCTCGACCAAACAAGAAGACTATACCCATAATAACTATCGGGGCAGAGGAATAAGTCCAGCGTTCTTCGGAGGCGAATAATAGAACATTAACCACTGCACTATAAGGCCTGAACCAACACCCATAAGATTTCCTAGACCGTAATAGATCGCCTTGGCTCTCGAAATCTTCAAGGCCGAGCTACCACGGTGCAGATAATGTATTATAAATCTAGTAATCTATTTAGATAAAACTATTTACGGAAAAAGAATCCCTATGTTTAACATAAGTAACATGACCAGAAAGATCATGTCTTAGCCCATTATAAACAGGTGTTCCATGATTGAACCTCCCCCCGGACATACTTGTTCTCAAGGCAAAACGAGCCGCCTACGACTTAATCGCCTCGAGTATCCTAGAGATAAAACCTGTCATGGACTGGATATACAAGGATAAACACTACGAGCCCCCAGTACTTATAAGAGGAACAACGACGGCTACGCTCATCACTAGAATAGAAGTTCCTATGAATGAGGGCGAGCAGTCATGGGTTTTGAAGATCATAACAAATGGAAACGCTCTCCTACGGATAGATGGGCGTGATTATGCCGGAATAGATGATTATCATACGTACCATCCAGTCGAGCCAGGAGAGCACACCGTAGAGCTCCTCCTCGACAACACGAGGCTCCACGGAGATCACGAGCCCTACCTTATTCTCTACAGCTCATACCTAGCCAGGATAGACAACAACTTGTTTAAGGCGGGAATAAAGGCACTGGGAATACTGGATCTGGCGGAAAAACTAGGCGATCAAGAGAAACAATCAATCATAGACAGGCTCTATAAGATCATCGAAGTAGGCCAAATCCCGAACCATATCCAGATGGCCGCCGCTCTAATAACCCTGTGGATCGGACCACCCTGCGTGTTCAACAAACACGTCTATATACCGGAGCCCATCCTTGATCATTTTCTCGCCGCAGGCCTTTATGGCTCAGAGATCCTTGCTGGAGAACACCATGTCTTCGAGCTAGACCCCACTATAAGGGAGCGGGCAAAGCAGATCAACAAAAAACTAGACAAGCTACTATCTGGTATCCTGACAGATAAATTAGAACATACAATACATGTTGCTGGCCATAGCCATCTCGACGCGGCATGGTTATGGGATTATCTCGAGACGATGCACAAAATAAGGAGAACATTCAGCACTGCAGCTATGTTGGCCGACAAGAACAAAATGAAGTTTATCCAGTCGAGCAGCCTCTACCTTGACTGGCTTGAGCAAGAATCACCTGAGCTGTACCAAAGGGTAAAAGAGCTAACAAGGAAGGGAAACTGGATACCGGTTGGGGGGATGCTGGTAGAGCCCGACCTGTGGATGGTTGATGGCGAGTCCCTCGCTAGGTTGTTGGTGCTGGGCCAGAGAGAATTCATTGAACGCTTGGGAAGGCCATCGAGGATCGGCTGGCTACCCGATAGTTTTGGCTACCCATCGAGCCTGCCGCAAATACTTGTTAAAGCAGGCATAGAGCTCCTCGTAATCCATAAAACCACTTGGAATATTATAAACAAGCCTGCCCACCACGCATTTATATGGAGAGGCGTTGATGGTACAGAGATACCCGTGTACACTATACCGACAAACTATGCAGAGGCCCTCACACCATCACATATTCTAGAGTATGATAGAAGAGCAAAGGTCCCCCGAGAAATCCCTATCATAATGTCTTATGGATACAGCGATGGAGGAGGAGGCCCCTCGTGGGAAATGATGATCTATAGGGAACAATTGCTCAGCGCGACGAATAAAGTGAAGGATATCGATGAAGAGGAGCTTGTCAAAGCTTATAGGAAAGCCAAAGACAAACTACCAGTTATCACTGGCGATCTTCTCCTAGAGATCCACAAGGGGACACTTACCACGAACCATAGGATCAAAGACTGTTTCGCCAGAGCTGAAATGATGGTTAGAAGCGCCGAGATATCCGAAGCACTAACAGGAGGCTGTGCTCTCGATAAGATGTGGAGGAAGCTCTTGCTCCACGCATTCCACGATGTGTTACCGGGTACTAGTATTCCTAAAACCTATGAGAACGCGTTAAGGGAGATCAAAGGATTACTGGATACTGCTTCTGGGACTATTAGGAGGAATGTTGTATCGGGTAGTGAGGGATACACGATCTATAATGATCTTCCATGGCGCCGATCAGGAATAATACTACTTAGAGATCACTGTATAGGCGGAGATAAGATCGAGTACTGCATACCAATAGGATGGGGAGAATACGCTGTAAGAATTAAGGCAGTCCCCGGTATAGGAGCATCATGGAATAAACCTGGAGAAATAAACGAGACAGGGAACACATACGTAGATCTCGGAGAAATCATTAGGCTTGGTAACGAGTCGCTTGAACTCACCATGTCCGATACCGGCGAAATACTCAGCCTCAGAGACAAGAGTGGGGCCAACTATCTCAATGAGCCAAGCAACCTCTTGCTAGTACATCTTGACAGGCCCCCTATGTTTGATGCATGGGAGCTTGACCCATCAGGGCTTATGAATGGCCAGCCATTAAAGCCTCACGGCAAGCCACAAATACTAGCGGGCGGAGGCGGAGCCGCTTGCATCGAATTCTCGAAAAAGAACAGCAAATCAAGGGTTAGGATGAGGGTTTGCCTATTCAACGGAGTAGACACGGTCAGGGTAGATCTAGACCTAGACTGGAGGGACAGGCTCAGGTACTTGAAGGCTTGGTTCGAACCAGAAATATGGACTGATAAGGCATGGTTTGAGATACCGTTCGGTGCAGTCGCTAGGCCTACTATGCCGAAGGATCCCAGAAAATACGCTCTGCTTTACGAAGTCCCTGCACTGAGATGGATGGATATAAGTGATGGAGAGAAGGGCTTAGCGATAATATCTATACATAAGCACGGCTACAGCGTGCTCGGCGACAAGATTGGCTTGACAATACACAAGGCACCGATAATTCCTGACCCCTATAGCGGTATAGGTAGGTTCAGGGTCACATACTATTTATATCCTCATAAAGGAGACGTGTGGAGCGCGATGGTGCCAGCTATAACTTATGAGCTCTGGAGCCCCTTGAAGATATTCCGGGGACAGCCATTGATAGAAGAGAGAATCCTATCTATTGAGCCCGAGAAATCAGCTATAATCACCGGGTTAAGGGGGTCGGGCAGCATAGTTTACGCTAACATCTACAACCCATACCCAATAGAAAGAGAAATTGAGATAACTGGTAAATATAGGGTCGTGGGGGAAACGGATCTGATCGGTAAGAACCACGGGGAAACAGAAAACCCCGTTAGGCTGAGGGGATTCGAGGTAAAGACCCTAATGTTAAAGAAGATCTAGCCCGTACATATTCTATCCCATCTAACCCCCAGCATTGAGACCCATTTTTTATCATTATGTCTGGCGAGCCTCCCGAACAATACCCTGCCCTTAATATTTCCACATAATTTTGTCAGAGCTTCCCTTTCAACACCTCTGATTATCTCTACGAGTTTCTCAAGAATATAGGTTAGACCTCGAACGAGATCCTCTGGGGCGAGGCTGGCCTCGAGTATCAAGTTTAGAGCTAATCTTAGTTCCTCCGGTTCCCTCAGCAACTCTAATCCTTTACCTACGATACCAGCTAATGCTTCCGCGGTCACCGGCTCGGGATAGATGGTCAGGGTTTCAAGGCTTGTCAACATTAGGTTCCTACTAGTTCTCACGAGCCTGCCGAGCACATCCCTGTATTTCACTAGTCCTATGGTCTCAAGCTTCATTTTATCTAAGTACTCCTCGGCCCTAGCAGCGGCTCTTAGGACCTGTGTGATCGAAATCAGTGTTCTGATATATGATCTTAGTGTTCTAACAAGGAGTTCGATCAGAGCTTTCTCATCAAGCTCTCCTGCTGTCTCGAGGATTTCCTCAGGGATCGATGCTGGTTCATAATATCTCCTAAACAATTCCATGGACAGTATTGGTGATAATGCAACCAGGAGGTCTCTGTAGAGAACCGTATATCTCAGATCTGGGTTGGCTAGGTCTGTTAACAGGTTTTTATCAATAAGGTCAATGAAATATTTCTTGGCACCTGCAGGGTTTTTCCAAAGAACATAGAGTATGGCCAACGGGTTCATGTATGTCATGTATCCGTGTAATCTTCGGAGAGAGTCAAGGAATGTAGCGGATGATATTGGTTTCCTTATTCTATTTACCAAGAATGAGATCAGTGTTGATTTGAATATGTGCGGGCATAGGTTAAGGGGTAGCCTACTGAGATATTCTTCGCCGATCTCGGCCAGTTCTCCTCTTATTCCGAGCCTATATGTATCTGGAGCAGCTCCTTGGCGATCCATGATCACAGATAATCCTGCGAGGGCCTCCGCCTGTTGGGCCGGATTTAGCCTCTCTATTGTTTTCAGCAGCTCCCTTATCTTCTCTCTGGTATATGGAGGCTTAGCAAGCTCAATGGATATGCTCATATTTCTCACCAATTAGGCTCATTACTAGCTTGTAGAAGTCCTCATTATAGAGTAGTCTGAGTGCCCGTCTGGTCATGGTGTATGGACACATATAAATTATCTCTATGATTTTGTGGGTGCCTATCTTTCTTACCTTTATGGATTCTATCTTGTCGTAAGGAACAACCCAAATTAGATCCCTTGATATCAGGTCAACTAGAACTTCTCGTGGAAGACCTCTCAAGCAATACTCTATTGAGGATGAAGGCCTTGCAGAGTTATATTCTTCGATGAAGCCTCCCAGCCTCTTGTCCGTCTCCTTAAGGGATGAGCCATAGAGGTCTTTGGCTCTCGTCTTGTCGTCGCCTGTGATGTTTAATAGATGTCTGAAGACCGTATTGTTGAATGTTTTGTCATCCATACTTCTAAGTATTATTGATGGGAGCTCCCTATAGATCTGGCCAGCTGTAACGGAGGCATATATGAAGTCGTCATGTACAAACACTATTTTGTTCGCAATTCCAAGTAGTTGCAAATCCGTCCCCATGGATAGTGTTATAAACATTATTATTTAATGAATCCCTGTAGTTCTAGTGTGGTGGCGGTTTTGAAGATACGAGCACTTACGGTATTCACTCCTTTCCCTGAGGAGTGGAGCAGAGATCCCATTGCCAGTCTCTTTGAGGAAGCCGTGACTAGGCTCGGGGAGATAAAAGATATTCTGCATGAGAACGGCTACGATATATGGACGTTCAGGATCACATTACCAAAGCCTCCTATCGAGACCTACAGGGCCCTATTATCACTTCTTCCCGATCCCCCGCAGCACACCCTAGTCTCTATCGGTGGATTAGAGATAACAAGTGTCTCCCCCAAAATCGTGACTGAGCTAGTCGAGAAAGGATACTATGTTCCCCTACACGGTATTACGAGGAGCCCGGTTGAGGGGGCCCGAGCTGCTAGCTGGATAATCCATGAGGCAGCCTCACACGATCCTGTCCTCGCTACCCGGATAGCTGTGGCCATACATAATGAGCCCATCAGGACACCATACTTTCCCGATAGCACGAGCTATGCTCTGGACTGGACTTATGGCCTGGCATATCTCTACAATGATCTAATGGAGAAACATGTTAGGGGAGAGCTACGGTTCGAGGACTTCCTAGACATGCTTGAGAAACCATTATCGATTGTTAGATCTAGGGGTGTCACGGCGTTCGCTGACCTAAGCCTTTCACCGTGGATGAGCGATAGCACGGCTGGACTAATAACGAATGTATCTAAGGCAGGGCTATTCGAGCCTGGATTCCTCAGTGCCATACGGTTCCTGAACAAGATAATATCAGAGCTTGCAGCCCGTATCGCATGGGTGACAGGGTTCAATGAGGTAATGCTTCCTTACGCCGAGGACAAGGTATTAATAGACGCGGGGTGTCGCGGTAGGATCAAGGCGCAGGACTTCCTTCTAGCATCAATAGCCTGTGTCGCGGGCCCAGACATGTTGGTAGTACCAGCTAATAGAGAGATGCTAGCAAACTTTATTCTCGACACATACACGGTTTGGCTCACGAAGAAGAAGCCTATTGCTCTCAGAGCTATACCAGTTAACGGAAGCATTGGATCGAAGATAAGGCTGGGCAAATTCGGTAGCCCCTGCATAATACCCTACAGGTGAGCCCTAGAAATGAATAATGTGTTTAAATGCCTTATTATATGCGGTAGAGAGTGTTGTACCTTCAATAATATTGAGGACGCCCCTCTTGTTTTTCCGTGGGAGAAGAGGTTATTGGAGCGGCTCGCCGCAGAGAGAGGGGTTGGGAGCCTCGAGTTCAGACCATATGCTGGATATGTTTCTGGCAGTAAAGCATATGTCCTCCTCTACAAATGGGTCATCAGAGGAAAATGTCCGTTCCTAAATGAATATAAATGTTTAATTCATGATAGTAAGCCGCTGGCATGCAAGATGTATCCATTGATCATAGGCTGGGGAGACAATACATTACGTGTTAGCAGTAGTTGTCCGTGGGTGAGAGAGAACATTGAGTTTATAAGAACAAATGATCCACGCAGGGTGTTCCCTGAAGAACTACCATACGCGCTTAAAGCATTTGCGATCCTGTCGAGCATGGATGCCATTGCGAAGAAAAGAGCATGGAAGAAGAGAGTAGGGGACGAACTAGCAGATTATGAAGAGCTGATCGATATTGATGAAGCGATTGAAATTAAATAGTATCGGAAAGAAATAGTTTTATGAAAAGGCCTGATCCACCGAAGTGCTGATGTGGAACGAGGCCTCGTTCAGAGGCTACGGGCCGATGAAGCATGTATTGTAACTATTATAAGGCTTTGTTTCTCAAGTCTAGACTAGGGTTGGGTGAAAGATCTATGTCACAGCGATCAATCGAGATCGATAAGACTCTAAAATACGTCAAAGTCCGTAAGCGGAGATATCCTGCTGAGATCGTTGACGAGAACCACATACACGTCTTCATTCCCATGAGAACAGTTATGAGGATGAAGTTTCTGGATCTGCCATTCAAGACTGTTAATGGCGAGCCAGTGGTAATGGAGGTAATGCCCCTTGCCGTCCTTGAGGAGGAAAGCTATACCTATAAGGTTGAGGGCCTGGAATTCTATGATAACCTGACACTATGGCGTGATGAGGATAAGGGACATATATATCTCGAGAAGACAGTAATAGGTTACGAGTACGCGTATAGGGCTTGGATGCCCCTGGGCCTCTACTCATTGATAGCGTCAAACCTGGCTGAAAAGTACGGCTACAATGTCGAGGTTCTCCCCGAGGAAAAGATATTGATCATAGAGGCGGAGAAAACCTTCCCGCTGGAATCACGTGTTAGAGAAGCAGTGCGGGAAGCCCTTAATATTGATAAGGAGACGAGAAAGATCATATCTAGGCTTGAGAGCATGCTGTCGAGGCAGGCTCTCCGGAAAGTGTCAGAGAAGCTCGGAATAGAGATCAGCGAAATTGAGAGCATACTTAGCAAGCCCGAGCAAGCCTCAACAACCCCGTGAAGCGAGGATTCATGGAGGTATACGTAGGAACAAGCGGCTGGGTCTACGACTGGAATGAGTGGGGCAATCTAGACTGGTACATTAAGTACTCAGGCCTCAACGCCGTAGAGCTCAATGCCAGTTTTTACAGGTTCCCCTTCCCGAGCCAGGTTAGATCATGGGCCCGGAAATCCCGGGGCATACGATGGGCGGTCAAGGTCAACCGTATAATAACGCATTACAAGCGGCTCAGAGAAACATCTTATACGACATTCGAGAAGTTTCTGAGGCTTTTCCAGCCGCTAGACAGTAAGATCGACTTCTACCTCTTACAGCTTCCTCCAACATTCAAGCGTAGTCCGACAAATATTGATCGTCTCATAAAGTTCTCAGAGAGATTCAGGCTAGGCCCAAGGCTTGCGGTCGAGTTCCGTGATCCGAGTTGGTTCGATGAGGAAACCATATCTTTTTGTAGAAGGATCGGCGTAACCCTCGTCAGCATAGATAGTCCGATCGGAGTGTGGATATGGAGCAGTAACAATATAGTCTATCTCCGCATGCATGGTAGGAGTAGCTGGTACGCCCACGAATACACCATGGAAGAGCTCCGTGAGGTGGCCGAGAAAATACGTGTTCTTAATCCCGTGAAAATATTTGTTTTCTTCAATAATGACCACTGGATGCTGGAGAATGCCCGGGCCATGATGGAAATCCTCATGAAGTGACTAATTCCCGGCCTCCTCTTCCTTAAATCTCTATGCATCCAATATTATTTTCACGGGATAAGCCGTGGACATTACTAGGTACTATAGCGATCCCACAAAACTAAGGGAGATAACCGAGTATCTGGAAGGTAGATGGATAGGCCTAGAGGGCGAGAATAGGAAATGGGTGCGATGGGAAGACGATAAGCCCCTGATCATCAATAGGCCGGGGGACATACCGAGGCTCTTCAGGAAATACCATTTCATAAAGCCACGGAGTATCTACGGAACTATAGAAGTGTTCAAAATCCTCGAGAAGAAAGCAGACGTAACGGAAAAATACACGGAAAACGTTGTCACAGTCACGCCCTTCATCGATATAGACTTGATCGATGAGGAGAGTCTCGATAAAAGATACGTATACATAGTCAGGACAGCCAAGATCATAGCAGACTACGTGATAGAGAATAATATCGAGAAATGCGTCTATCTAGCATGGAGTGGAGCGGGTATACATGTAAGATTCAATGAGAAATGCATAGATGAGCCACTGAAAGAATACCATCCCCTGGACGTAGGCTTCTGCCTCATTGAGTATGTTATCGATATATTAAGGCCCAGGCTTATTGACGCTATCAGGGAATCCGGGGGAACAGTGAAGATCGAGAACCTCGTCTCAATGAAGAGGGTCTTTACAGCACCATTAAGCCTTCATAGAAGACTCGATAGAGCCGTTATATTCTTCAAGCCCAGAGATCTTGAAGATTTCAAGCTAGAATGGAGTAACCCATCGAACCCAAGACATGATCCTGACTCATGGAGGTTCTACGAGAAAGGCGGGCTAGACGAGCTAGCATATAAGGCTATCAGGCATGTAGGCATTGTGCGGAAGCATGGCCTATTAGAAGCTCGTGCGACCAGGATTGGCGTTGAAACTCGAGAACTCAAGACTGTGGAGAAACCTATAAGTAAAAACGTGACGAAGCCGGGCAGGTTTCCAGTTATGGCTCTACTACAGGCTGCAAGATACTATCTCCTGACCGGTGATCTTGAAAAAGCTAAGAGTTTCGGGCTGAACCGCGCAATATTCTATGCATGGGCGAAATACTATGGTCCCGCTAAGAGGGGAGTGGCGGCTTATAGGCCCCGAGGAAGGATCTATGGCATCAAGGTAACCGGGGAGTTGAAACGCGTCGAAGAAGTCGGAGAAAAACTACAGATCTCCCCTAGAGGCTATTTCGTTATGGGAGGAATAGAGCAGAGGCCGGAGGACTTCGATAGATATGTTCTGAGAAGATTCGAGGAAGCCGGAATAAAGGCTGAGGATGCCTGGAAAGCAGCCCTAGAATACATCGAGAGATTCCCCAAGACCGTGCTTCGTGATCCACAGCTGTTCTATAAGGAGGTCTACGAGCCCGTGAGAGATAGGTTCGTGGAGAAGGTTTTGAAACGTAAACGGGGCGATAATGAAGGTATAATGAGGTGGCTTGGCAAGACAAAATAATTCTTTTATGCCACTAGTTGCATAAACGTAACACCGGCGCGCAGAAATGCCAGTATATGCCATCATTAGGTTGAAGAAAGGAATAGACAAGCGGTCAAGGAGCAAAGTAGCCAAGACTCTCCTCGGGACAACCGTGATTGTCAAAGGTAGAAAATACAGGTCATATGGCATGCTGAAATACGTTGAGGGGATCCGCCTATGTCCGGGAACATATCTCGTCCCGGTAAGCAAATTATATGATTTCCTGAGGCTGGCCGAGGAGAGGGGGATAAGGGATTACCTGGTTCTTGATCTTGAGTGTACATGTAGTTGTATGCAAGTAAGATAAACCATATAGTAGGTGATACCCTATATGGTTGAGAATGATCTGGATAGAATACTTGAGGAGCTCGCCAGAAAACTAGTAGGTAAAGGGGATGAGAAATCCATGAAGCAGGAGACGCTCGAGCTCGATATAGTAGACGTGAACTCCCCCCATGGCATCTATATCTACGATAAGAAGAAGGACAAGTGGGTGCTAGTGAGAACAGAGGGAGAGGCGTTCAAGCCCGAAGAGGATGGCGTCTACGTTATCTATTTTGATAACACTAGGTGCCCGGCATGCAGAATATATGATCTCTCCTGGTACCCTTACATCAAGCTCGTGGGGAGAAACCTCGAGAACGTGAAGTTCGTGATAATACTCTGTAATTGGTTCGCTAGAAATTGCGATTCAGAGGCCGCGAAGAACAGCTTCAAAGAATATGATGTACACGCATCGCCGACAACGTATCTATTGTACGTCAAAAACGGTGAAGTGGTGCTGAAAGATAAGCTTGAGGGAAGTAAGTCCCTCGATGTACTGGCAAAGAAAATAGACGAGTTCCTCGAGAAGATTAGAGAGCAAGAGGAAAAATGAGCGAATCACTAGACATACGTATAGACCGTATCATCGTCCCAACCAGCGGCTATACAGCTGTGAGTCTACAAGAACAAGTAGATGATATCATTAGTAAACACGGACTCCTCAAGGGCATCATAACCCTCTATTCTACTGATCAGTGCTGCTTCATAGTCCTAACAGAATATGAGCCGGGTCTTATGCATGACCTTGAACAGCTCCTAGAAAAAATAGAGCCTGAGGTAAGATGTTATGTTGCTGAAGCCCTATACGGTAAAGACGTTTCACTGCCCGTAGATAATGGGGAGACATGTCAGGGCATCTTCAAGCACCCTGTCCTCGTAGACATTAGTGGTGCTGATGGAGAGAAGAAGGTGATAGTTGTTCTTGAAGGTGTTTTCGACAGAAATTGAGATCATCACTAGAGGGCCTATGAAATACTTTGATCTTACTAGCGTTCTACATGACATAGTATCAGAGTCCGGTGTTAGGCTTGGAATAGTGGATATACATGCCGTCGGCGCTACACCAGCACTAGTGCTCGTTAAAAACGAAGTACTCGATCATCTTGATAAATTCATTAAAAAATATATACCCATCACGGGATGGAAGCATGGTAATGCGTATGCTCACCTAAGATCTGCCCTCCTAGGCACACATAAAAGAATACTGATAATTAATGGCGAGCCTCTCTTAAGAGGAACTAGGCTATATTTTCTTGAAACAAGGCCTGTACATAATCATAGGAGAAAGATCATCTTCCTCGTGCGTGGAAAGGAGTCATTAACCGATAAAAACAATTAGATCATGGGGGCGGGAAGATGAAGCTCGTCAAGATCAGGATTCCGAAAGGCAGAGACATCCACCAATTCCTGGAAAAGGAGATCAAGAGACTAGGCTTAAGGAACGGGGCAATAACAGGCATCGGTGGCCTCAGTGAAGCTATTATAGGCGTTTACGATGGAGAAAAGTACCATGAGATCCAGATCAGGCCTCGTGAGCCTTTCATTATCGAGATCGGATCGCTTCTGGGAAATTATAGGAATAGTGATGAAGGACTCCGTATACACATACACGCCGTCCTCGCAACATATACGGTCAAGGGATATAGTGTGTACGCAGGGCATTTGATCAAGTCTAGGGTTAAGCCGTTCGTCGAAGTAGAGCTTTACGAGCAATAGGTGCAAGTATCCATACAACCATTCACGTAATAACCTGTATTGCATAAAATTATACATGGAGCCTATCTTAAGAGGTGTTAGCCATGATCAATAGGATAAAGTGTCCATTCTGCGGATATGAGGGTGAACCGAAGGATTTTGACTACATGTATGAATCCGTACTATACATGGCTGACCACGAGGTTCTCCACGAGGAACGTGAGAGGCCTATCCTCGTTATATGTCCTAGGTGCAGGAAAGGATTCTTCCTCGAGGACCCATATAGTAGGATAAAGGAAAAGAACCGAGCATAATTTCAGCATAATTCCGGTGCTTGCTCCTAGACTCGCCGGTCATTCGATGGTACTTTCATCACGACCATAAGAGATCCCATGGATCGATACTCAAATTCATCTTAAGGAATAAAAATTAGTGTTGAAGTGTTCTTATATGCTCTATGTTATCTGTGATAATTGCGTCTACATAGTCTTTAACGAGCCTATATTCTTCCTCTGTGTTAATGACCCATACAGCAGTATACAGACCCAGGCTCTTGATCGTTTTAAGGTACTCGATGAACTTCTCTTTACCGAGGTACTTTGCTCCAAGTATTGGAGGTGCTACGGCTTGCAAACGAAGCCTCTCGGCAAGCCTAGGGGCTTTCTCTGCAGCCTCAAGGCTTCCTATTATAAAGCCTAATCTAGCCTCTTCACTAACTTCCCTTATTTTTTCAAGGGCTTCTGGATGGAAGCTTATAAACATGGTTTTATCAAGTCTATCATACTTCTTTACGAGTTCGTAAGCCGGGACTGCTGCTTCGACATCTTTTATCTCTACAAATAAGGGGACAGCACTAGGTATAGCATCCAATACTTCTTCAAGTAAAGGTATTCTCTGAGCCAAGCCAAGGTCTAGGCTTCTAAGCGTTGATGTACTTGTTTCTTTGACAGAAAGTTTTTCTCCAGCCACTCGTTGTGTATCGGGATCATGTATTACAACCAAGTCCCTATCTCGATCGAGCCATACATCGAGCTCTATCCCATCAGCACCATAGTATAGGGCTGCAAGGAATGAGGCAATAGTATTTTCAGGGTATTTCGCAGGAAAACCCCTATGTCCAACTAGAATAGGCTTCATGTCTTGCACCTATGCTAGATATGGTTATACAAAGAGAATTTATTTCTTAGTGGTAGATTTTAATAACGGTGCGATATCCTTGCCGGGTCTCTTCATCGTTGTCGGTGTAGTTGCCAGTATTATTATTGCTATTATACTTTTCCTCGTAGGATTAGCTAGAGTAGCTTCATATAAGATGCTGAGCCCGCCACGCCTAAAGAAGAGCTGGACACCAAAGGATCTCGGCCATGATTACGAGAATGTTGAGGTTACGACGAGCGATGGTTATACACTTAGAGGATGGTTTATCGATAAGGGATCAGATACCACAATAATAGCGATTCATGGATATACGGCTTCAAAGTATGAAGAGGACTATATGAAGCCTGTTATAGACATGCTAGCTAGGAACGGTTATAATGTTATAGCCTTCGATTTTAGGGCGCATGGCGATAGCGGTGGCGAGATAACGACGCTTGGTTTGAAGGAAGTTGAAGATTATATGAGGATTATTGATTGGCTTAAATCCGAGAAGCCCGATAAGGCTGGGAAGATCGGGGTTATAGGGTACTCTATGGGCGGAGCAGTCACGATCATGTTGTCAGCTAAGGATAAGAGAATCAATGCAGCAGTAGCTGATAGCCCCTATATAGATATCAGGGAGTCAGGCCGGAGATGGATAATGAGACTTAAGGGGATAATGAGGGCGTTGCTCCTCCTCGTATACCCATTAATAGTTAGGTTTACAGCTTCCAAAGCTCGTATTAATATAGATGATCTAATCATGTACAAATACGCCGATAATATAAAGATCCCCTTCATGATAATAGCCGGGACGAATGATGACCTAGTCGCTTTAAGTGAGATCAAGAAATTCTATAATAAGCTGAGGAGGAATAATCCGAAAACAATTCTATGGGTGACTGATAGCGGTCATGTCCGCACCATAAAGGATCATCCCAGTGAGTACGAAGAGAAGGTAATTGGTTTCTTCAAAGAATACTTGGGGTGATAGAATGGCTGAAGTGAAGACTGGCCTTATACTTCTATTTCTCGCTCTCATGGTACTCTTCTACTTCTCTGGCAATTATATGCTCGCCCCAATACTGGACACTCTCCACAAAGAAGGAATTATACCCGGTAATGAGAAGACGTGGAGGCTCTATGCTGGCTTTTTGAAGACTGTGCCGGGATTCATCGGATTAGCACTGACGTTCCTATGGGGCGTTTTAGGAGATAAGCTTGGGCGCAGGAGACTATTACTCGTCCTAGGCCTCGCCATGGGTATATCATTAATACTTGTATCGAGCGTGACGAGCTACTATGAGATAATGATTTATCTCATAATATTTGGTGTCGCCCTTCTCGGCATAAGCCCCGTCATATACGCGTTCATCGCTGATGTCGTGCCGAGCGAGAAGAGGGGTAAGGGATACGCCATATATTATGCTTCTAGTGTGTTCGGCATGGTGCTCGGCCTGCTCATGGCTGGTATTCTGCTGAACTGGAGAACAGCATACCTTATCGCTGGCTTGTTCGTACTTGTATTTGTTGCCGGTCTATACTTATCCAGTAAGGGTGTCACCATAGGGTATAGTGATTCGCCGGAGACAGCTAATAAGTATAGTTTACGCGAAGCCGTGAGAGGCGCTCTCACCAGGAGCGTCCTAATTGTTATGATACAGATCATAGCGTGGACTATTCCATGGGGTATGTTGGCTTATTTCTCGGTGGATTACATCATGACGAGATGGGGGATACCGAGAACCTATGCAAGTCTGATACTGATCGTTGCGACGATAAGCATAGCTTTCGGACATATCATCGGCGGAACCCTCAGTGACAGGCTCGCGAAAAAGAAAGGCCCCATAGGGAGAGTGCAGGTAAGCATTGCAGGTATTATAATAGGCTACCTGGCGATGGTCGCCATGCTCGCCTATCCGTATCCTTACGGAGAAGTATCGTTCGCTGCTCTGCTACCGCCGGCCTTATTGGCGGTGGCCGGTATGATGTTCACGACATTCGCATATCCCAATATAAGCACAGTTATCAGTGATTGTGTGAAGCCGGAATATAGGGGCACAATATTCTCGATATATAATATACTGAACAGCGCGGGATGGGCTATAGGGCCGACAATATATGGAGCACTAGTGTATTTCTTCATCTCGAGCGGTCTCACAAAATCATTGTCACTACTCTATGCGGCAGTAAGCCTTGTGAGCCTCTGGCTCCTATGTATTATTGCGTGGGTACTGCTGGCAAGATATTATCCGGCAGATTACAAGAGGCTGAGGACGAGCGGATAAGGTGTAAATCTAAGATATAAGTTTTCTCATCTCCTCGATAATGCAACCAAATTATTTTTCTAAATCCACTGTACCGTATAATGGGGTTTTTGATAAAATGGATAATAGATGATAGCGCGGCTGGAGAGGTGATGAGCAGGGAGGTTTGACAGTTAGCTAGGCTTCTTCCTCTATATTTAGCCATTTTAGCGCTCTCTCAACTGCTCTCAACCACCATTTATACTTTTCTTCCCTCTCCTTCTGCGTCATTTTAGGCTCGAATAACTTGTCTGGTCTCCATATCTTTTTGAGCTCGTCGATGCTCTTCCAAACTCTTGAGGCAAGACCCGCTGCGAATGCTGCTCCGAGGCTTGTGGTTTCTATGTTTACTGGTCTAACAACGCGTTTGCCCAATATATCTGCTTGGAGCTGTAATAGACAGTTATTCCTCGATGCTCCGCCATCCACTTTTATGACTAAAGGCTCTATACCGGAGTCTATCGCCATAGCATCTACGACGTCCTTAACCCTAAAAGCTATGGATTCCAGAACCGCGAAAACTATGTGGTGTTTCTTAGTGTATCTCGTAATACCTATTATCAGCCCTCTCGCCTTGGTGTCCCAATAGGGTGCAAACAAACCACTAAAGGCTGGAACAAAGTATACTCCAGCAGAGCCTTCATCATAGGCCTTCATACATATTTCCTCTGTTTCCTTAGGATCCTTTATCAAGCCCAGGCCTTCTCTCAGCCACTCGATGGCTGCTCCAGAATAGGCTATACTCCCCTCTAACGCGTAACGGGGTGGATGACCTGCAAACTGGTAGGCAACAGTAGTTAGTAGACCTTGGCTGCTCAGTTTAGGCGTTCCACCTATATTCATCAAGATGAAGCTACCCGTGCCATAAGTACACTTGACTTCTCCTGACTCAAAGGCTGCTTGTCCGACTAGCGCTGCTTGCTGATCTCCGAGATCTCCTAAAACAGGTATTTCTACACCTAAAATATCTTTTCTTAGTAGACCATAGGATTCAGGGTAGCTACTAGGCTTTATTATCGGGAGCATGTTCTCCGGTATACCGAATACCTCAAGTAGCTCGGGACTCCACCTTAGCTTCTCTATGTCCATGAGCATCGTTCTAGAGGCATTACTTGGATCCGTAACATGGGCTCCCCCACGATCCGGAGTTATGTTTTCTGAGCCCCTGGTCATGTTCCATATGAGCCAAGTATCTATAGTCCCGAACAATAGTTCTCCTTTCTCAGCCCTGTCAACACCATCGCGTGTATGTTTTAGTATCCATTCTAGCTTTGTTGCCGAGAAGTATGTGTGAGCATAGAGACCTGTGAGAGGCTTTATTATCTCGTCTTCTATCCCTTCATATTTAAGGCTGTCACATCTATTGATAGTTCTGGAGTCTTGCCAAACTATTGCATTGTATACTGGTCTACCAGTCTCCTTCTCCCACACGACTGTTGTTTCCCTCTGATTAGAGATGCCTATGCCAATAATTTCTCTTGGATCAATGCCCGCTCTCTCTACAGCCCCTCTCATTACCTGAACGGTATTATGCCATATTTCGAGAGGATCATGCTCAACCCATCCCGGCCTAGGCAGTATTTGATGATGCTTAATATAGGACCAAGCTATCATCTCTCCCTTCTCATTATATATAACAGCCCTGGTACCAGTCGTGCCCTGGTCAACAGATAATAAATATTTCATGGAGAACACCATTCCTCCAACTATATGTAATATTCGAACACATATTAAATCGGATTCCACATGGTGAACTATGTTCATAACAATAATAGTTATTAAGAACTATAAAACATGGATGACGTAAAAATACTATGGAGATCATTAGAATAAATCCCTGCATCAGCCTATCTTTTATATATCAACTTATGCGATTACCAAATATTTTGATGTGAATTGATATCTCGAAGAAGCCTAACCATGTATTTATTTTTCCAGGTTTAAAGATATGGGTGTTGGCAAGGAGTAAAAATGCATAGATATCGCTATAGTATCTTTATCCTTAAGCACAATCCGTTCGATGCCGCCAAGACATAGGTAAGTAGGGAATAGAACATATATAGTAATGAACTAAAGAAGATAAGCTTCCAAAATTGTGTCTGACATTATTGTTATTGTTTTGTTTGCTTATCGTTTTATTTCTTCTGATACTATTACTAGTATAGCCAGAACAATCTGCTTATCAATGATCCTTTCCCCTTGTGTTCTTCGGGAATCAGTCTTTCAAGCTTTAACAAGTATTTTTCAACAAGCTCTACTGCCTTATCTGAAGCTGTGTTATTGTTAACCGCTTCCTCTAAGATCTGGAGAGCATTATAATATATATTATCGATCATAAGTACTAGGCTGTCGCATTCGGATTCTATACAGTACTCAGTATGAATTTTATCGACGATCCCATCTGCTTTCTTAAGATACTTAGCGACTAGGCTAGGATCATTCAACGATTCAATCGCTTTTCTGAGGACATTATCTAGCTCCTTGATGTATTTTATTGCCTTTTTGTCGATGAGTGCCTCCAATATTATCGCCCTGAATATTCAACAATATTCGGTGCCATTTTTCACTAACTGTATATATCAATATCTTGTCGAGTAGCTTTAAAACGGTTAAGAAAACTATAAAAGCGACAAAGTGATCGTCTTGATGGTATCCACTATATTTGCATGAATATGAGGCGGCATTCCATCAACACCTACGAAGCCCTCGCCGCAAACACCGTCTATTGCGCCTTCTCTTATACTTTCCTCGATAAGCATTATCTCTTCTTTCCCGCTATGGATGTATTCGGACTTGTCGTTAATTGCCAGAAGCAGAGCTTCGAGTGCATATGCTCCCCAGTTACTGACTGTCGATACTATTACAGTATCTGTGATAGTTGATGACGCTATGCCTGATCTGCATGGGCATGCACACATGTTCCCGTATGGTACATATTTCCTTACATCTTCCTCTATTATTCCTAGTCCTACTTCATTGCCACCATCACCTATACCTATTGTTTTAACACCCATCTCCTTGAAAACATCTAGTAGCATTCTTGGGTCGAGATGATGTTGCGTCACGTCGATGCCACGCATGTTATGTATTACTCCTTTCCTATTAGGTGATGGTTTCTCGATGAATATTCCGAGCCCGATGTCTTTAGAGGAGATCTCCTCGACGAGAATTTCTCTGAATAAGTACTCGTTATCAGTACGGGTCAAGAACGTTATTTTTTCTGTAGCAGTATTTTCATTTAAAAGCATCTTTATAAGATGCTCCATAATCATTCTCTGTTCCTCATCATCAAGAACTATCACCACCTCATTAGAACCTATGTTAACAAACGCTCTTGCGAGCACAGCCGCCCCTATAAGTCCATCTGTCTCGGGATGATAGTCTGGAGGTACATTAAACCCTGTTACTATCATTAATGAAGAAGTATCTGCTAATAATCTGAGAGAATTGTTGAGTGGATCCTCTATTTTCCTCTTCAGGGATTCAGCCAAGAAGTATATTACCCCCCGACGGCCCAGGTCTTCTGTTATGATTAATTCCTCGAGAGACTTTGTTAAACCATGTAATTCTCGCAAAACAGCTTTACACCCATTAGGGAAAGTACCTTTGCAGATAAATAATTAATGTTTTTGGCTATTGTTGTATTGAGCCAAGCTATAGTAGCTACTACCTAGAATTAACCAGTATTTTGTATTACCATGTGTCTTCGACTCTTCCCTTAGTAAGGCATGCATCCTTAATAACAGCCGTCCATATGTTCCGTTATATTTACCGATTCTTGATCCACCCCCTATACAAATGATTTATTTCCCCATCCAATAGTTGATTTAAAATATATAATACCAAAGTGTAGGATATCCTTATCAATTCGAATCAATTAGACTTTTGTGAGGAACTAATTCGGCTTCGGCTTCAAATGATTTGGATCAAGTTAACTTAGCCTTCAATTATAGCCTATTATGAGTGCAAACAGAAAAACCAACAGAACTATTCTTCTTTCTGTTTGTGACAAGGCCTTGTAGCGATAACATCAATACCGAGCCCCAACAGGTTCTCAACGATCTTATCACCTATTTTTACGGGGGCCTCTACTACTATGTCAGCAAGTGCTTTTGAGGCCTCTATCATCCTTGAGAGGGGTATGGGCTTAGCTGTTTTAACGCTTACTACTGGGAGGTCTCCGCCAACGCATTTAACTGTACTCATAAGTATTCTTTCCGGATTAACTACTTCTTTCTCTGCATATTGCTTGCCTAGGGAGCATGAGTATCCCTTTATACTCTTTATTTTTCCGTCTTCAAGCTCGACGGTTATCTCACATCCTCTTGGACACACAATACATATTATTTTCTTGACCTGCTTAGTCACGGGGCATTACCTCCACTGTTAACGCATTGGTCCCGATTGACTTGAGCTTATCTAGCCTTATCTTTTGACGTATCATTATGCTCGGCAAGACTTTGAGCTGTGGAATTTTGAAACCTATTTCCTTGAAGCTCAGCCAAACATTGTCCTCAGGTCTTGCAACTCGTCCATAGAATAGGGCATCGCTCGTCAATGTTAGTATCTGGGGTACGATTAGCCTCATGTTTCTACCTAGAATAATCTTGACAGGCTTCTTTATCCTGATGCCTTTCTCGTCCACATACTTAGTGGCTGCTAGTGCAGCTAGTTCTCCTTGTTCAACGGCATAGTCTACATAGTCGTTTATTATCAGCGCGTTCCCCGCGACAAAAACGCCTGGGATAGTTGTCTCAAAGTATTCGTTAACAACGGGTCCTTTTGTCCTGGGGTCTATCTGTGCTCCTAGACTCTCTAGTAATTTTGTCCGTGGCTTCAGCCCGGCCGCTATTACTATCGTGTCGCACTCTATTTCCGTTTCAGTCCCTTGTATAGGCTTGAAGTTCTCGCCCACTTTGACTACTACTGCGGATGATACTCTCCCATTACGTTTTTTAACTGAGATAACCATGTGGCTTAGCAGGAGCGGTATTCCATAGTCTTTGAGACATTGTTGGACGTTCCTTATTAGCCCGCTAGGATAAGGCAGTATCTCAACTACTCCGACTACTTCTGCTCCTTCAAGAACGAATCTTCTAGCCATTATGAGGCCTACATCGCCGCTTCCCACGATCAATATTCTCTTGCCCGGCATGACCCCGTACATATCCATGAGCGTTTGTGCTTCCCCGGCAGTCATGATCCCTGCTGGGTTTGGCCCGGTTATCCCTATCTCGTACCTGGTTCTCTCCCTCGCCCCAGCCGCGTAGATTATTGTCTTCGTTCTAACTATCTCTGTACCGTACGGTGTTATGATCTCTAGCTTTTTCTCCATAGGAGACACGTATTTGGCTATGTTAACGTAGGATTTAACGGTGTAGTCGATATCCGTTGATAATAGTTTATCTATGAACCTATAGACGAACTCAGGCCCCGTCATGTCCTCCTTGAAATAATGTATGCCAAAACCTGGATGTATGCATTGTAATGGTATGCCTCCGAGCCTGTCCCTGGTTTCAACCACTAGTGTTTCTAGGCCTTTCTCCCGTGCCTTGAGAGCCGCTGCTAGTCCTGCCGGGCCTCCACCGATCACTACTATGTCGTAATCCTTCTTGGTTATCCTGTCAGGCATCACGATCACCTCTTAGGAGGGCTTTGACTTCGGTGAAAGCATATTTTGAACCATCACCCTTAATGGTGATCCTCCAGGGCTGTAATCCTAGGCGTTTCCAGAGAAGGTATGCTATGTGTGGGCGGCACTGGCTGCCCTGGCAGTCCCCATACATGCTGTGTGTCCTAAACTTTATACCATCGAGGGTTATCTCGGGCACACCTATCTTTTTCATCCTCTTGACCGCTTCCATAATCTCTCCGAGGCTCACTTTTCTGCACACACATATTATCCAGCCATAGTCCGGGTTCTCACGTATCAGTTTATCCCTCTCACGGGGAGCCATGTACGCTGGGCGTGGTATGGCTTGTCTCTTGCTTCTCCAGTCCTTTCTAGGCTCAATATTCTCCAGTCTCTCGATTATCAGTTTTGAGACATGTTTTCCTATTGCTGGTGCGGCTGTGAGGCCGGGACTCCTGATCCCGGCTGCTTCTACGAAGCCCCATGGCTTTTCATGGAATCTTATAATAAATGTCCCGGTGCTGGGCTCTGGTCTAAGACCTGCAAATGTTTTGATAATCTTGCTTCTAGGCGGTAGTTCCCTTAGTATCCTCGATGCCATCTTATAGGTGAAGTCTAAGCCTTGATGCGTTGTCGTATTCTCTTCTCTTGCTTCTTCCGGAAGGTCCTCGGCTGTCGGCCCAATGAGTAGGTTGCCGTCAACAGTTGTTATTGCGTATACTCCTTTTGTTTTTGGTGTTGGGGCTGTGTGGAGTATCTTGCTTGGTTTGACGTCTACTCTGTCGCTGAATAGTAGGTACTGTCCCCGCCTTGGATGTATGCTGTAATCGTCTATACCGGCCATCCTGCTTATCCTGTCGGCATATAGCCCTGCGGCATTAACAACTATGTCGGCTTCGATCCTGCCCTTGCTGGTCTCTATGGCCACTACTTTTCCGTCTCTTATAACAATGTCTTCAACCTTAGTGCCAAGGAGAAGCTTGCCTCCATTGTCAACTATGTTTTCAGCAATAGCTATCGCGGCCATCATAGGATTTATAGTCCCTGCCGTGGGGGCATATAGACCTCCGATCGCATCGGGGTTAACCCATGGTTCGAGTCTCAGTATTTCCTCTCGATCAATTAGCCTTACTCCAGGAACACCTATCCTATAAGCGTAGTCTATATATTTATGTAGGCCTTTGAGCTCCTCGTCGATTGTCGCCACTATTATCTCGCCGGGCCATTTGGCCGGTATCTCGAGTTCTTTCACCCATTTATACCATAGATTGTGGCCTTCAAGACATAGTTTTGAGCGGAGAGGGTGTTTGTCCGGGTTTTCCTCGTGGCAGGGATGTATGATGGATGTATTGGCCTTCGTTACACCCCATCCAACATCTGGTTCTTTATCAATAACAATGATTTCTATGCCCTTGTATCTTGTCAGCCAACGCGCTATCGATAACCCGGTTATGCCTGCACCGACAACCACTACACGGTACAATATTATTACACCGTAGCGTCGTTGTTGTTAATAGAATAACTTCTTTTTCGGAAAAATCGTTTTTCCCCTATGATGACTTTCTAGAGATTATACCTACTCTTTCAAGGAGCGGTGTCAAGAACATCAGTGTAAGAGGGCCGATAAAGAGCATTGGTATAGTATTGCCTAGAAACCATGTTCGTGCAAACATGTATGGGTTGGCGTATAGATGTAGTCCGGAGACTATAATCATAAATGTAGCCAATAATGCGCCTAGAGCGTTGTTTACGAAGACCCCGCTCCATAGAAAGTGGATCAGACTCCTCAGGCTCCTTAGCGCTGGATCCAGACCTAATTTCTTAAACACAAGATAGGGTATAAGGCCCTGAACTATGTTTGAAGGCAGATAGAGAAAGGAAACGATTAGTGGGGCGCCAGCATAGGTATTACTTACAAATGGGAAAAGAGCACCAACAAGTACTCCTAAAGCACCAAGCCATATTCCGCCAGCGACCTGGACAACAACCGCAGGCCAGAAACCCGTTACGCCTAGGCCTAGGGGCAACGATATACTGCCTATAGTTCCGAGAGCAGCTCCTACACTAAACAGAATCATTGCTAATAGAATCTGCGATTTCTTGTACAAGCACAACCACCGCATTAGTGTTGATCATAGTATTCCATGATCCATAGTCATCGGTGGCGCGGATGAATAATTGTATTATAATCTAAGTCTAAAAAAGTATTCAAAACCGATAATCGCTGCTATAATGCCGTGTTTTCATGGGTTTTTCAATGATCTCAACATGATCAGGGTACCCAATGATAACTTTGTCCGCCAAACCTATGAAAAAGCCTGTTCCTATAATTCCCGGTACATCACGTAGAATCCTCTCAAGATTAAAGACATCAACTGATTTGTCGAGATGAATATCTATTATTACGCCTCTTGTGTCGCTAACAACTACGCCATATTTGCCTCCTCCGCTTCTTCTTATGTCTGCCCGGAGCCCAAGTTCCATGATCTTTCGATAAACAAAGAGTGCTGCTTCAGGTAAGACTTCTACTGGTACTGGGTGTTTCTCGCCGAGGCGTCTCACAAGTTTTGTGTAGTCTACAATGAAGATTCTTGTTTTAGCATTATAGGCTAATATTTTCTCAAGGACATGAGCTGCTCCACCACCTTTGATCATATTCATGGCGGGATCTACTTCGTCTGCTCCGTCAATATATACGTCTATCTTATCGATGGTCGTTGTATTAAGGACTTTGAAACTATGTTCTCTGAGTCTTAGGGCAGTGTCTATACTTGATGCCACAAAGACCTTGTCATGGAATAGCTCTCGTTTCTCGCTTAAGATCTGAATGAATTTTTCGACGGTGGAGCCGGTTCCTATACCTATAACTCTGTGGCTTGGATGTATTAGTTGGAAAGCATGTTTTGCAGCCATAAGCTTGGCTTTCTCGACTTCATCCAACCCGTTCACCACTAGATCTTAATACTTCTTCGTTTTTTAAAGAACCTCCTGCTCAACTAGAAGAAGTCTTTATAGGACCAACATATATCATTCCGTCTTTCTTTTTAGAAATCCAAACATGCTCTCTACACATTATGCGATACTTTTCAACACATATCTTTAGCATGGATAGCCCTGATATAATTAAAATTATACAGTTATCATCGCACCTACACGGAATCCTTATCCCCCGTATCCCTGATAGGTCAACAAGGATTTCAGGAGCCTTATCCGCAGGTATGTCCAGGTGAGTATATTTTGCCTTCATATATCCTTGGGGGTGAAGAATAGCATCAGTATAGTAGGTCTTATCCTCATAGTTTATCCTAAGCATGACTCCTCGCTTTTTTGCCTCCAATGCTTAATACCCGGTATAAATTAGTATTATGGTAGATAAAACATAGTGTTTTGTACCCATTGGTGAATAGAGATTGCTCGGGACTAAGAAGCGTGTCTTGATACCATGCTATAAAGCCAAGATAGCGGAAAACTATTATCTTCTCGATGCTTATTTCATGAATAAAACACTATTGCCTGCTCGGAGGACGCTTATGATATATCCTGTCGGCGGCGAGTCCGTAGAGAACAAGGCCGTTGAGCCCGCATATACCGGCAACGAAGCTCTGAAGCTATTGCTTGACGCGTATAAGTGGTGCCTTGATAAGAAGAAAGAAATAGCCATTAGGGCAGTTAAAAGAATAGGGGTACAGCTGTTCTGGCCTGCTGGGAAGCTAAGAGACACAGTTTACTATGATATAGATGAGAAAGAGATCAATGGGGCGCTCTACATTATTCTGAGCACTTTTGGCGATAATCCATTAAAAACATCAATCAAAATTATTGAGCAAGTCTATGTACCTGTCACTGCCAAGATAAGATCAGGTGAAATCAGGGGCTTTTCAAGCAAGAACACGCTAATACATAAGAACTACATGTATCTCTACAGGATCGACGAGGTTTTCAGAAGAAACGCTCGACAATTATTTCTCGGTGAGGATTTTGCGGAGCAGGAGGGAGAATGATGCTTCATTTGACTGCTTCATATCGTTTCTAATCCTTGTGATAAGCTCATAAAGTATTACCCTGTATTTCTCAATTGTCTCCCTGTATTTTTCCCGGAACCAATAATTATCTTCGGGTAATAGCCTATACAGTGTCCTCCTCCATGACTCCAGCATAAGGGGTTTTTCTCCCATATACTCTGCTGCGGTCATAATACAGCTATATTCTCTCCTAACACTTTTTATCCATCGGTAGCCTTCATCACATCTATTGATATGGTGATCTATTATTACTTTGCCCGCATAACCAATCATTCGCTCTAGGTTCCGTCTAGCCCTTATTAGTAGATCATTAACCGTTACTTTGTCGTGCATGTAACGGTATATGGGTGGGCCATCGGTCACGACTATGTCTGGTCTAAGATCCCTTACTAGACTCATGGCGTCTTCAACAAGCAATCCTGTATCACTAAGGTGAAGTATCGATAGGTCGTCACTAATGTATACTGCATATACTCCGGAGCGACTTAGACCATGAGGATAAGGGCCAAGGACTCTTACTGGGCCTATCTCAGCCGCTCTCCAGTTAATCGTTATTAGTTTCTCACGGTATATCTCACGTATCTTCTCGAGCCTGATTTTTTCCTTCGTGCTGAGTATATGGGGCGGGGGCGCTATGATCTTTTTCTCGCCATGATGGTCTAGCATATATAGGTCTAGCTGGAAAGGGTTCGCGTTGTAGAGGGGTATATGATCACCGTGCATATGTGTTAAAACCACATAGTCCACGTCTCTCCAAAACCTTGCTATTTTTGAACGGACAATATCCCCTACAACTGCTTGTAGCGGATGGGGATGCAGTCTCCACCGGGTATATCCTAGGGCCACACCTGGATCAATTAATATTTTATGGTCATCGATCTCGACGTAGCAGGATAAGCCTCTCACACCCAGACTCTCGCTCCCCAGGATATGTATCCTCATCATTCCTTGTCGCCGATTATTCCGAAATATTAGTAGCTCTAACTAATTATTATAACAGCAGGTGTATTGAAATGGGTTGTAGCCCCGATGACCTGATAGAATTTCTCAAGACTAGGAGGAGCATTAGACGTTTTAGGAAAGAAAAAGTGCCTATGGAGATCATAGAGAAGATACTCGATGTAGCACGTTATGCCCCCAGCGCACACAATAGTCAGCCATGGAGGTTCATAGTGATTGATGATAGAGGTATTCTTGACGAGTTATCAAGAATACACGGTGGTGGAAAGCCCCTTATGAACGCTCCACAAGCAATAGTTGTCGCGTGTGATGAGAGGGCCAGTCCTGACTCTTATCTACTAGACTGTGCTAACGCCACGATCTATATCCAGCTGGTAGCACATGCCCTAGGCCTTGGAACGGTCTGGATACAGACCATGAGGAATATAGATGATATAAGAAAAATCCTCGGTATGCCGAAATACATTACTCCGGCATCAATACTTGCAATTGGGTACCCCGATGAAAAACCAGAGCCTAGGCCTAGAATACCACTGGAAAAGATCATATGCATAAACAAGTACTGCCTCGACTGAGAAGCCCACGCCCATTATATTGAATAGCTAGAAATAAAAACGGTTTTTTCGAAGCACCGCTTCAATAGAGCCAGCACGCTACGAAGTGATTATGCTCTATTTCTTTAAGCTTGGGCTCCTTTTGGCGGCATAGATCCTTTGCATACGGGCATCTCGGCGCGAATCTACATCCTGGTGGCGGGTTTATCGGGCTCGGCGGCTCGCCAGTTATCTGTATTTTTGGCTTTGTTCTCGCTGCCTCGGGGTCTGGTACGGGTATTGATGCTAGTAGTGCCTTTGTGTAGGGGTGTAGTGGGTTCTCGAACAAGGTCTTGGCAGGCGCTATCTCTACTATCTTGCCTAGGTACATGACAGCTATGCGGTTGCTCATGTATCTGACAACGCCTAGGTTGTGGCTTATGAACATATAGGTCAGACCATATTTTTTCTGGAGGTTTTTCAGCATGTTAAGTATTTGCGCTTGAACAGATACGTCGAGCGCTGAGGTTGGCTCGTCTAGGATTATGAATTTCGGCCTGAGTGCCAAGATCCTGGCTATTGCTATGCGCTGTCTCTGTCCTCCGCTGAACTCGTGGGGGTACCTGTACAGGTGGGTCTCGTTGAGACCTACCTCGTAGAGTAGCTTAGTCACGAAGCCCTCTGGATCATCTACTTGTATCCCATGTGTCTTTAGAGGCTCCATTATTATGTTAAAGACCGTCTGCCTTGGATCGAGGCTCGTGTACGGGTCTTGGAACACAATGTTTGCTTCTCTACGGAAGGCCTTCAGTTCTTTACCCCTTAGCTTGGTAACGTCTTTACCGGCGAACAATACTTTGCCCGCGGTGGGCTTGATAAGCCTGAGTATTAGACGCCCAGTAGTTGTTTTTCCGCATCCGGATTCTCCGACCAGGCCTAGAGTTTCTCCCTCAAATATATCGAATGAAATACCATCAACCGCCTTAACCCATACTTTTTTGAGGAATCCTCCTGCAGGGAAGTATTTCTTGAGGCCCTCGACATGGACTAGGGGTTCAACCATGGTTCACACCTCCTTACTCCGCGTGGAGCCAGCACCTCACGTAGTGTCCCGGGCTAACCTCTACTAGTGGGGGCTTCTCCCGCTTACATGCATCCCTAGCAAATGGGCAGCGTGGGTGGAATCTGCATCCTGGCGGTGGATATATTAGGTTTGGTATGGTTCCTGGTATTGGTTCTAGCTTTTCTATATCTGCCTGGGGGTTTGGGACCGCGCGTAGCAATCCCATCGTGTATGGGTGCTTTGGATTCTTGAATATCTCGTCGACAGGAGCTAGTTCCACGATGTTTCCTGCATATAGGACTGCTACGCGGTCACACATCTCTGCTACGACGCCCATGTCGTGTGTGATCAGGAAGAGTGTTAGGCCATGCTCTCTAACAAGCCTCCTGAGGAGTTCCAGTAACTGTGCCTGTACCGTCACGTCTAAGCTGCTGGTCGGCTCATCTGCTATTAGTAGGCGCGGCATGTTGCTCAGCCCTATACTTATTACTGCGCGCTGCCTCTGTCCTCCGCTGAGCTCGTGGGGGTAGTTCCTGATCCTCTGCTCCGGGTCGGGCATCAGTACTTCCCTGAGTAGTTCTACTGCTCTCTTGTAGCCCTCCTTCCAGTCCTTAACCGTATAGTGGTCTATCATTGTCTCGACGATCTGATAACCTATAGTGTAGAGAGGATCTAAGGCGCTGGAGGGATCTTGGACTATGTAGGCTATCTCCTTTCCACGTATCTCTCTCAGTTGCTCCTCACTGAGCTCTAGTATGTTGACGGGGTTTCCGTCTCTATAGTAGATCACTTTACCCTTTACTATTCTGCCGGGGCTGGGAACTATGTTTGCCAGTGCCCTGCTGGTCACTGATTTTCCACAACCGGTTTCACCCACCATGCAGAATTTCTCGCCCTTGTAGATCGTGAACGTCATATCCTCGATAGCTTTTACTATGCCAGCATATGTGTAGAAGTAAACATACAGGTCTTTTACCTCTATGAGGGGTTCACGGAGCTGTGGGCCACTCATTGCTTCTCACCCTTCTCTATCTTCTTTCTCTTCTTGATCTTGAACTCGATGCTTCTACGGGTTCTTGGGTCTAGGATATCTCTTAAGCTATCGCCGAACAGGTTCCATCCCAGCACCGAGATCAGTATCGCTAATCCTGGGAAAATCACTAGCCACCACTTGCCCTGGACAAGATACTGTGATCCGGCTTGTACTATTGCTCCCCAGTCCGGTATCTTCACCATTGCTCCCATCAAGAAGCTTAGACCAGCCTCTGTGAGAATCACTCCTCCTATGTCAAGAGTCATCATAACAATGATTGGGCCTAGGACGTTGGGTAGTATATGACGGAACATGATCGATGGCGAGCTGAGGCCTAGGGCCTTAGATGCCTCTACATATACATTATTCTTTTCCTGTAGTGTCAGTCCTCTCGTCATTCTAGCGTAGCCGGGCCACCAGACAATCCACAACGCCACTATGATCGAGAGAATCGGTGCCACGTTGAGGGCGTCGACTGGTTTTACACCGAATAATGATGATATGAGGCTGGTCAGGAACTGGCTATGAGCTATTGCGAGTGCTATTCTCTGCGTTAATGCGCTGCTGAAAGCCAGGGCTAGGATTAGTCCAGGGAATGCTAGGAATACGTCGGTGAGCCTCATCAGTATCTCGTCTACTGCGCCGCCATAGTATCCTGCTATGAGCCCTATTATTATACCTATGGTTATGCCTATTGGGAGCACCAGCACTGTAGCCATCAATGATACTCTTGCACCGTATAGTAGTAGGCTGAGAAGATCTCTTCCGAGGTCGTCGGTTCCGAGGAGTGCTCCACCAGTACCTGGCGGCGCGAGATAATATTCTTTGAACTTACCAGTCGCCATGATGTATGAGAAGTCATAGCTGTGTGGGGCTATCCAGGGCCCTATGATACCTACGATTACGAAGCCAAGGCCGAGTACTAGGCCCGCAATTCCTATGGGGCTCCTGTTTAGAGCGTATAGCATGAGCCTCCATTCATCGATCCTGCTCTTGTTCCTCTTTGCCCAGTCCTTCCTGAACAGCGTTATTATCTTCACTACGAACGCTATGAGGGCATCGCTGAACCTGTCAAGGATCTTTTTCTCATATACTTCTTCCGCCGACATCAGAATCTCACCCTCGGATCAATGACCGCATATAGGATGTCCACGATCAGGTTCGTTATAACATAGATTATAGCCACAAGAAAAGTACCCGCTATAAGCAGTGGGAAGTCCATCGAGAAGATAGCGTCGACCATTGCGCGGCCCATACCGGGTATGCTGAAGACTGTTTCTGTGATCGGCGCTCCACCTAGCAGTCCTCCAAACTGTAGCCCAAGCACGGTTACAACTGGTACTAGGGCATTCCTCAGAGCATGTGTCATTATCCTCCTATATTTCAGTCCACGCATCCTGGCAAAATATATGTAGTCGCTGCTTATCGCCTCTAAGAAGCTGTTCCTAACAAGCCTAGCGATCACCCCGATGCCCGCGAACCCAAGAGTGAATCCTGGCAGTATAAATCTCTTTATGTTCTCCAAAACAATGTTCCACTCACCGCTAAGCAAGGCGTCGATTATCGGTACGCCGGTGATGTGGACTTTGGGGTATGGTATACCTGCAATATTGATCCATCCTAGCTGGTAGAAGAATATATATATGAATATGTATCCTAGCCAGAATATCGGCACAGATACTCCTACGAGCGCCCAAGTCCTAACGAGGGCGTCGATCCATGAATCTTTCTTCAACGCCGATATTATCCCTAGGGGGATACCGAGTACTATGAGGAAGAATAGAGCAAATAATGTTAATTGGAACGTAATCGGGAATCTCGACAACATATACGTCATTACGGGGTATCCCCAACGGGGATCTATAATCGAGTTTGTTAGTATTCCCTTCATGAAATAGTAGTACTGAACGTACCAAGGATCGTTTAGATGGTACTCTCTGATAATACGTGCGACAACTTCTGGATTAGCCTTAATACCGCCAGCCCACGCCTGCGCCGGGTTGGCAGGAATAGCGAAAGCAATTATGTATGCAAGGAAAGTTACTCCTATTAATGTCGGTATGAAGGTCAGTGCTCTACGGGCTAGGAACCGCTTGATATCCGCCATTCAGTTCACCCATCAAGTACTCCCACGTAAGGTATCCCATACTTGTTCCACGGGTAATACAATTTCGATTTATAACGAGTGTTGTTCCTAAATAAAACTAATTCTCGGTACATCACCGGGCTCTTGTACTGTAAAGTTTCAATTAACATGTTTGCTAATAACAGTGTTATAAAAAGCTTGTCCAGAAACCGAACATAAGAAGAAATATCAAGAGCTTAGTGCACCTAATACCATGGTATAGTAAAAGTTGACGAACGAAAACAAATTAGAGAAGAATCAATTGAAAATTTATGTATATCTAATTGAGAGAAATAAGCCTGCAAGCGTCAGAGAAATAGCGACGGCCACAGGTCTCGCACCAAGTAGTGTACACTATCATCTCAAGAAAATGATTGAATCAGGACTAGTTAAGAGGACTCCTGAGGGCTATGCACCAGCAAGAATTATTGGTATCGAAGGATATTTCGTCATAGGCAGGAAGATACTGCCACGAATAATGATCTACGGGTTCTTCTTCCTCGGACTATTCATAGGCGAAACACTTGTTTCAATCATAGAGGGCTTCAACATTGATAGGTTGACAGCTATTATGATCTCTTGTGCGTCCTCAGCTCTCTTCCTTCTTGAAGGGCTAAGGATCAAGAAAGAGCTCTTCAGCTCCAAATGAGTGTCCAGTATTCGAACATCCCTGTCCAAGGCTTCATAATATATCTAATGAAACCAAAAATCATCCTCAGGTGAGACTTGTGGACAAACGTCTGATATTATCTGCAGCCATAGCACTCATGGCAGGAATTCTCATACCCATTATAGGACTATATCTGGCGCCAAGCCAAATCGGAACAAGAGAAACAACACCAGTCATAACCCCATCTCCGACTCCAAGCACAAATCCAGCTAGTATGATCCCCAAGCCAATAAATGCTACACAGTTACAGAAATTCAAATCCTATACTGAGCTAATATCATATTTAAAAAATATTGAAAATATAGAGAGAACATCTAGTGCTGGCACATCAACTACTATAAGACCATTAACCACTACACTACCTCTGTACCAGATCGAAGGCACTATTAAGATGGAATATAGAGAGACTACGCAAGGATATTCCTCGACAAATGTGCAAGTGAAAGGTATTGATGAACCAGATATCGTCAAGACTAATGGAAAGATAATAGTCGTTGTCAATGATGATAAGGCGTATGTCGTCGATGCGAAACAAGAGAAAGTGTTATCAGTAATCAAGTTTAACCGTACCATTAGAGGTATCTTCCTAGATCAGTATATTCTAGCGGTAATGATGAGTAATTGGGGCGTTATTAGGCCCCTAACAAGGCTAATATCTGTTGGAAGCTTCAATAGCGAGCAAACGATTATCAAATTAATAAACATAACAGAGCCTGAGCACCCATATCTCCTACAGACATATAATATCACGGGTCACCTGATTAGTGCTCGTCTCTATCGGGGAATTCTATACGTAGTTACCAGTCAACCCGTTGAACCTGTGGAGATACCAATTATTAATGGAATTCCATTCCCAATAGATAGGATACTTCTAGCTTATAATCCTCCGGACTACTATACCAATATCTTCGCTGCGAACTTGACGAGCCTAAAATACAATGTATTATCAATAATGACGGGGCCAGCTTCAAAAATATATATGTCCTATAAACATCTCGTTGTAGTCTCGCCGGCTTCAAATATCTATTTAATATCGATCAAACATGTTCTCGAAGCAACCCTACATATGTTACCAACAAGCCTATCCGAAAAAATATCAGAGCTACTCAAAAACAATACGTATTACACAATAATGAATGCCTACAATCTCTTCAGACAGTACGTCAAATCATTACCTCAGAGTGAGGCCGATAATCTTGCCCTGACGATTAATAAACTAGTTAACCAAGAATCTTTCACTGCAAAATCAAGATTCTATGTCTTCACTATAAACGGTTTATCAATCAAGTATAGAGGGAGTTTCGAGGTAAAGGGATATCTACAGAACCAGTTCTGCATGGAAGAGTACAAGGACAAATACTTTATAGTTGCAACAAACTACGTGGATTACACACCACTTATAAACATTTATACATATAAGATCGGAAATATAGAGAAGAATATTGGAATTACGATAACTCTACCTAACGGCGAAAAAGAGACTTACATACATAAGATCACCTCCACCAAATATCCTAGCATAATTAGAGACGCATGGATATGGACAAAGATCAAGAAGGGATCCAACGCCCTAACAATTGTAGACTTAGAAAATCTAAAAACAGTTTCAAGACTCGACGATATAGCTGTTGGAGAAACAATTAAGACAGGAAGACTGATCAACGATATCTACATTCTTGTAACCTACCGTAGAGTAGACCCATTATTTGCTATTAATGTTTCAGACCCATATCGCCCAGAGATAATAGGTTATCTTAAGATACCAGGCTATAACGTCTATCTGCATCCCCTCGGGCACGACATATTACTAGGGATCGGTGTTGACAGCGGTAATCTAACCATATCACTATACAATATCAGCGATCCAAAACATGTATCCCAGCTTTCAAGAGCCAGTATCGGCAAACTAGTGACATCGCCTGTACTCTATGACTACCACGCCTTTACCTTGGTTCCTGAGAAGAAAGTATTTATAATTCCATTGAGCCATGGCTGGGCTTGGTCTTCGGGATCGACTACAAACACTGGCGTATGGGGATACAGATGCTTCGGCTTCTTGATAATGAGTTATGCTAATGACGAGTTAGGACTAGTTAAAATAGTGGAGCTGAACGGTGGTGGCCGCTCACTCTATATTGATGACAAGCTATACCTTGTGTCGCCAAGCGAAATACTTGTTCTTAGCCTTGAAAACTATGAAGAAATAGGGAATATTAGGCTTGGGTAGGGATTGTGGATACTAAAAAATATTGTTTTTAATCAAACCCCCTTCTTTTCTTTACGGCTTATAGCCGTACAGCTGGTACCACAATGTTGCGTTCCAGTAGTACGGGTTGAGCTTTAGTATGATATATGAGTCCTGCTTGAAGCTGGCCACATAGTATGGCCCAGTTCCAATTGGATGTGTGTGTAGGAACTGGTGGGTTGGCTCCTTGTCACCTGTGCCTATGTACTTGGCCCAGGCTTCTGGGTTCTTACCCCACTGTGCAGCCTTCATTGCCTCCTCGTACTTGCCCTTTAATTGCGGTACATTATCGAAGAGGTACTTGGCGGGTATTATCATAGTGAATGGATCGGCCAGGATGTTGAGTATGGCTGAGTATGGCTTGTATAGCTTGAGCATCACCACCCCTGCGGTTTTGCCACTATATCCGAAGAACTGTAGTAGCTGTGATAGACTCTTTACCTCCTCAGTCTTACCATTATAGGTCGCATAGATACCTCCCTTAGCGAGTAGCTGGTTGAATTCATTCTCAGTGTATACTCTGCTAGCATTGACATCTATGAATGTGGATATCATCCATGACGGGTCTAGACCTAGTCTTGCGATCCTCCATATAGTGAATAATACATCGGTTGCGTTGACCGGGTATACCTTGCCGCTGTTGGGGTCATACGCCTTTAGCCCGTCTCTTATTACGAAGAACCACTCAGTGCCATCTTTGCTGTATGCCCATGCAACTGCAGCGTCCGGGACTATGTGAGTAGTATCGGCCTTCCAATAAGTTACTAGGGTGTCGCCTATCTCGTGGAAGATCTCCCATCCAAAGGTCTCATAGCTCTTGGCCGGGTCGAAGCTCTGCGGCCATCCAATAGTGGCTATTACTAGAGTATGAGCATCATTGACGTAGTTGCCTATACCTATGCTGGGTGGATTAGGTATGGGCTTCTCCCATATTAGATCCCATCTCTCCGCTAGGATCGGGTTGTAGTACCTGCCCTGCACCCAGTCCCAGTAGTCACGTACAACCATGTATTGGCCAAGCCATATACATGGTAATTGCTCGTTTGATATCCTCTCGACTGCCTGGTAAATTGCCTCTCTGACCTTGTACTCTACAGCGTATCTGCCTGCCTGGATTAGAGCATCTAGTGTTACATTCCTATAGAATGATGGGTCAATGGTTGTGAAAGCAGTGCAGTTCGGTATAGGTGTCTGCTTCGCTGATAGTTTGTACTGGACGACGACGATCGGTTTACCGCTAATACTTACGCTTGCGCCAGTCCCCGCAGGACCCACTACTACGTAGGCGTCCTTTGTGTCGATAACAGTCGCTTTGCTCAGGTACTTGGAGACATCAGCCGCCGAGTTGACCTGATATACATTTACTGAGTCGAACTTTGTTCCACCACCAACTAGTGGTCCAGCATAGTCGTCGGGGTCCAGATAGTCGGGTGCCCATCCAATGATATACACGTCGAACTCAGGCTTGGAGGTCTTCTCGAGTAGCTGTGGCCATGATAGTGACTGTACCATGACCTTGAATCCTAACTGTCCCCAGTACTGCGATAATAGGCTAGCGATCTTTGCTCTCTGGGTGTTGCCCTGGTTGTAGTAGATGGTTATAACATAGTTTGATGGGTTGATACCGCTCTTCTGTATCAGCTCTTTTGCCTTGGCTAGGTCGAACTTGTACTGTATGACCTTATAATCTGTCCATCCCAGCATGCCCTTGGGTATTACTCCCACTAGGTTGGTCACAGTGCCAGCGTATACGGTCTCCCAGATCATCTTGTATGGTGTCGCGTAGGCTAGTGCCTGTCTTACCAGCAGGTTGTTGAAGGGTGGCTTGTAGGTGTTGAGCACAATGTAGACTATGGTGAGGCTTAGGCCCATCTCCTGCTTTATGATCTTGAAGTTCGTACCGTCATAAGTGGTGCCGGCCAATGCATTTAGCTGGTCGGCTGGCACCACACCGATATCTGCTACTCCCTTCTTAATCGTTAGTACTCTTGTTGTGGCATCGTTCTGAATCAGGTATATCACGGTGGTGTGGATGGGCGGCTTCTGGCTGGGCGGCGAAGTAGTTGTCTGGGTGCCAGTGGGGGTTGTGGTTGGGCTAGTGGTTTGGGTGGGCGACTGGGTGGTAGTAGTAGTGGTAGTGGGTGGTGATGTCGTAGTTGCGGAGGGCTTCTGGCTCTGCATGTAGTAGTATGCTCCAGCTATAATACCTATAATTATAATTATAGCTATGGCTGCAGCTGCCCCCTTAGACAGGGCACGCATATATTTGGATCTCATGATTATTCTCCCCATTACAGTTCTCATTTACGTGAAGAAAAGGGGGTATTGGATTATAAAAATCTAACCCCACGTTTTTCCCCTAAATAATATAACAGCGAAATATTCATACATTTGTTTTACGTTTCTAATGGTCAATGAATAATAGGGAAAGATAACGAAAACTCTGGAACAAGAGAGGGTGAATGTTGCCTAAAGCACTAATTATCATACCAGCGTACAGGATCAGGGTAGAAAACAAGGAGTTTTTGTTAGATGCGTTCTTCATAGATGACAAACTGGATTTCCCTTGCCGCAGAGCCCTGCTCATATTCAAGCCGGAGAAAAACAGATCGCGCCCGCCAGCTGTAGATAGGAAGCTAGTGATTAAAAACAAGGTAGAACCTGAGAAGGCTATAAAGCTGCTTCGAGAAGCTCTTGAGTGGACTGAGACAATGAGACTTGAACTGGCTAGGAGAACTTTCAGAAGATTCCGGGTAGCACTCCTTATACCAGTTCTCAGAGCACCGAAAAGACTTGAAGAAAATATAAGGGGGGAGAAAATACCTGAGGAATGGGAGCTTAACGGAGCGCTACATATTCTTAAAAATGTTGTTTTCCCTCATGGTTCAGATACATCACCAATCGTCTTGGGTTCGGGCCTGATTATCATAGTCTTAGATTATTCTGGGGAAAAACCGGAAATAGTTTGGGCACCCACGGAGATGATTAAGAAAAATTATTCTTGGCTAATGAAAAATGATGAAAAGTTTCGCAGAACGATTGACAAAATTCTAAGAGGGCGGAAAGGTCAAACGGCTTCTTCTAAGATATAATTCTTTGAACATTTCCTTGCATGCATATTCTATGGAGTCATTAGTGCTGAGTAATTCCTTAAAGAATACTAGATCCTCGTCTCTCCCTATAGCTACTGTGCTAGACGTATAAGCTATAGGTAATCTGTCTAGGTAAAGCACATATGTTTTGTCCGAGTGGAGATCGTAGAGATCGAAAATATCTTTCTTTGCTTCAATTAGTTGTTCAATATCTTTGATGAGCAGTTTAGAATATATTGCTTGGCCGTATACAACACTATTGTCTTGCCAACCAGGAGCTACGATAAGATAACCTCCAGACCTCCATATCCGTATAAGCACTTCAACGAATCTACGGTTTATACATGGCATATTCGGTGAGAAGACAAACACATCACCCAGCTTGCGGATGGCTATGGCAAGATTAGATAAGAAATACGGCTCTTCATACTCGTCTCTAATACCCTCTATTCCAAGAAATTCTATTACCTCATCGTACAGTTCACCTCCACCAACAATATTCGCTTCACCAAAAATGTTCTTCACATTTTCATAAACTTTTTCGATCACCGAGACCCCGTTTATCTTACTGAATATAATTTTCCTAAGACTATAATTGGATGAAATATTGAGCAAAATCGCGGCTCGCAATTCTAAATACACCTGATATATTCTCAGACCAGTTCTAGTGTGAACAGGCGTTCTTTTTATTAGTTTGTTTCATGAATTTTCTCATTTCATTATAATCTTCATACGTTAAAACCATGATAGTTCCAAGGAGAAGGGATAAAGTACTGCGTACCTAATTTTTATTGAAATATTAGTAATAGCTTAGATCGATCAATAATTGTTAACTGGGCTATACTAGATCCTGATCACCTTTCCACCCGAATGGTGAGCTATTAATTTTATATAGTCAATGCCGGGATCTACGGTTCTTCCTCTCGGATCAATGATGTAAAGTCTTATTCTCCTTCTCCTGATCTCCCTGGCTAAGCTCGCTAGTTCTTTCTTAATATCCTTTTCGGTAATTGAGACGTTGGCTTTGCCATCGGTGATGAGGAAAACCTCTGCCTCGGAGTCCCTGTATTTTTTACGAAAGATAGATACTTCCTCAAGTACTCGGTATAGGCATGCGGACAATGGTGTTTTTCTACCTGATGGAATCTTCTCGATCAACTCGATTATCTTTCTGTAGTTCCTAGTAGGCGGAATATATTCCTTAACGCCTTCGCCTCTAAAGGCAAGGAGCGACAACCATGTTTTTAGCGTATAGCTTCTCCTAGTGATCATATGAGCAACAGCCTTCGCGATCATTATCCTTTTCCGGTAATTCATGCTCCCGCTAGCATCCAGACAGATCATAGTCAGGACAGGGACAGGACTACGCCTTATTTTCTCAGCTAAGCAATTACCACGATCACCTATGATCGTTGATGCGATAAGAGTGCCTACGAGGTCTATGTCTCTCGGCCTCGGAGCAGGATAGATATACCCTATAGGAGCTCCGACGAAACCCCCTATTCTAGTCCTAAACGTTTTCCTGCTTCTCCTTCCATAATCTATCCATTTCCTGCTACTAGCCCTCCTTATGGGAAGAATGGGTAGTGAGGTACCAGGTCTTAGTGAGCCTAGCCTCAGCTCTTTCCCACTACCCGGACTATCTCCCCGTCCTTCTTGCTGAGCCAGGCTATCATCCCTGAAGTAATGATGGGTATGACTGTGTGGCTTAGTCCGCCCAGAGGATTTTTGCTCGAAAGGGTGTTCTCTTTTACCCGCTTCTTCGAAGGGATTCAGCCTTATCCTATGGGGTAGGGCTAGTCTCATGGCTTTCTCTATATCGTCCTCACTAACTTTTCTCCGACCATCAAGCGCTGCTAATGCCTTAGCCGTCCTAACAACCGTTATCTCCGCTCTACAGGTCCTTATCTTCATCTCTGCTATCTTCTCAGCAACTGCTCTGAGTAGTTCATCGTCTATGACTACTTCACACAGTATTTTCCTTGCTTGCGCTATTTTTTCACGGAGATCGTTTTCGAGGGGCTCATATTTCTTGTAGAACGATATAGGGTCAATACTGTATTCCTCGACACGCCTAACTATCTCTGCTCTTAATTCCGGATCCATTGGAGCATTGACATCTACCACTAGACCGAACCTGTCCAGTAGCTGAGGCCTTAGCTCACCTTCCTCCGGGTTCATACTCCCAACTAGTATGAATCTTGAAGGATGTTTGAAGGAAACATGTTCCCTCTCAATAATGTTCCAGCCGTATGCCGCGGCATCAAGTATTAGATCAGCTATGTAGTCGTCGAGCAGATTTACTTCATCTATGTAGAGTATGTTCCTGTTTGCCTCGGCCAAAAGTCCAGGACTCACTGCTTTTACTCCTTCTCTGAGGAACTTCTCTACATCTATCGTCCCTATCAATCTGTCCGGGGTGACGCTCAAGGGGAGATCGACTACGCGCATCTTTCGTGTGGTTACAGATAGTTTTTCTCCCCGGATCCACCGCCTGTAACAATTATCGCACATCATGCTAGGGTTTTCCGGGTCGCAGTTGAACGGGCAGTCCGCAACGACCTTGATCTCTGGGAGTAGGTTCGCTAATGATCTCACCAGCGTCGTCTTACCTGTCCCCTTGTCTCCTCTAAGAAGTACGCCCCCTATGAGGGGGTTTACGGCAACGGCGAGCAATGCTGCCTTAGCATCATCTAGACCTACGATCGCCGTAAACGGGAAGGTAGCTATTCTAGTTGTATCGTCCATTATCTGCACCTATTATCATTAGGCTGTGTACCAATCAAGCTATATCTCTTCCAATATTTTATCGATTTTCTCCATTTTCTTCCTCCATTCCTCTACTTCATCATAGCTTATCACATCTATAGCGCCTCCCTGCACTTCTCCAGCGCCGAGTTCCTCCTCGAGATAACCCTCTATCTCGGAATAGACTTGTCTTAATCTATCTAGAAGCTCGGGAGAAGCTTTCCAGACCCCTCTAAGTCCCGCCTCGATAAGCCTCCTAGCGATCTCCTCTAGAGCCCACTTGTTATGCTCTAGGAACCATTCCCTCATATCATCATCCAGAACATATTTCTCGGCGATTTTCTCGAACATCCAGTCCTCGGCTAGCCCAGATACCGACGCCCATCCATAGAAATGGAGTATTTTACGCTGGAACTCGCTGGCTCCACGGTAGCCGTGCTTCTTCATCTCCGCTATCCATTGATCATTGAGTAGTTTGGCCCGAAGCACACGCTCTATTTCCTCGTCCATCCCCCTAATCCTTAATCTGTACACGTTACGGGTGTCTACAGTAACAGCCTCTACCTCGCGGCTCGACAGATTCTTAGCAGCGTTATAGAATCCTCCATGGTATGAGAAGTAGCAACAGCAACCGAGTATGTCGTGTTCATCGCTTACATGGTTCCTGTTAACCATGTCTACGCGTCGAAGGCTGAGGACGAGGTGTTCGTGGGACTCAACGCCGTATTTGCTTCGTGTATAGGCGTACCCGCTCCATTGCACCCATATCTTGGCAAGATCACCCCTGTCCTTCCATGCTGATGCTTCCACGGCCAGATTTACTCCCGCTCCATAACTGCCCGGAGGCGAACCATAAACACGGTGCTTCGCGATCTCTTCGGCTTCTTCCTTACTATGCCCGAGGCTAACCAGCTTCTCTATGTCTTCGAGATAGTGTTTCCTTGGATAGTTCATTTCGAGGGGCTCATCAAGACTGATAACGATGGAGACAGCCTTATCGATTAGCTCTATATAGTTTGGTAGGAGATCTCTAACTATACCACTTATTCTTACCAGCACATCTATTCTCGGTCTACCCAGCTTCTCCAGCGGTATGGGTTGCAGGCCCACAACATTTCCTCCGTCATCCCATACAGGCTTGACGCCTAGCAGGTATAGTATCTGGGCCAGCTGCTCTCCATCAGCCTTAAAGGCGTCAATACTCCATAGTACTTGTCCTATGGTCTCAGGCATTCTCCCATGCTTCTCAACATAGTACTTAATAAGAAGATCAGCTGATTTGACGCCTACCATCCAGGCTGCTCTCGTTGGGAGTGTCCGTGGATCTAGGAGGTAGAAGTTCCTCCCAGTAGGGAGTACGCTGGTCTTACCTCTATAGAGGTTACCAGAAGGGCCCGGTTCCACATATCCTCCGGCTACTCCATTTAGAAGGGAGACTACCTCTTTGTCCGTATCCGTTAGCAGCTCAGCTATTCTTAGAGCGTTTTTAAGGGCATATATACGGTCATTTGAGGGCCTAATCCTTGTTCCCGGAAAATACTCCATAATAATTTCCTCAAGTGTCTTAAGAGGATCTGCTGGTTCCTTTGACTCTAGGGTTTTCTCTAGTATTTTTTCGGCGGCCTCCCTGATCTTCTTTTTCAACTCTCTATATGGTATCCCTAGTTTTTCATGAATTTCCAAGGGGTACTCGTCGAGTTCCTCGTACTTTACGCCTATGATGTGAGAAATATTTTTCACAAGAGATTGTTCTGGAGGGAGTCTTGTATCGATTGTTACCACGTATTTGGCTAGTTTTGATCCGGGGGTTGGCGGCCTGCCCAGGACGTGTAGTCCGAGATTTATGTCTGTTTCCCCTATCATATGGAGCTTCTTGTGCACGGCCTCTATGATCTCGTCTGCACCCATATCTTCTCGTAGCTTTATATCATGTTTAATCGCCAGTTCCTTTATCATCTCCAGTAACTCTTTCTTACGCGTCTCATCCCCCATATTCTTGGCTTTAAGATACTGGTTGACAAGGTCGTCGAGCTCACTCATTGCATCGGCAGCAGCCATGGGCGGGTAGAGATGATCTACTAGTGCCGCCATCCCTCGGCGCTTAGCGATCGAGCCCTCCATAGGGTTTGATACCACGTAGACATATAGGTGGGGCGTATCATCGATGCTTATCAGCGGCCAGCAAGAACTCGAGAGACAAGCATTCTTGCCTGGCAGGAACTCGAGATAACCATGTGTCCCGAAATGAATCATGATATCCGCGTCAAATACCCTTGTTATCCACCAGTAGACGGCCAGCCATTGATGAGGCGGCGGGACATTTGGATCGTGAAGTATCTTACACACAGTCCCATCACATCTAGGGCCCGCACATCCTCTTTTAGGCTGCGGTATAATAACTACATTGCCGAACCTGAGGCCGGGGATCACGAAGCCGCCGTCATGGATCATGCCTGCCAGTCCCGGTGGCTTCTCCTTAACCACTCTAACGGGGTCGCCCCATGAGGATTCTATCTCCTTCCTGGCCTTCTCGGGCAGTTCTCGATAGTATTCGAGATACTTATCGAGAGGAAGGATGTCTAGGGCTCCGCCGTTCCTCACTATGTCCTCGACAGACGTCCATCGGAACTCGCTTACGGCTTTTTTCTCCATGATCATCTTTATGAGTTCTTCTCCCGTTTCAGGGATCTCATCGCCGACATTGTATCCTGCCTCCCTTAGCTTCTTAAGGAACTCGACAACGCTCTCGGGGACGTCCAGGCCGAAGCCCACCGCAACATTTGCTTCTAGGCCTTTGCAGGGCGGGTTTATCAGTATGACCGCTATCCTTCTCTCACTCGGTGGTTTATGTCTTAGTCTAACCCATTTCTTGATCCTCCTAGCAATAATCCTTATTTGTTCTCGTAGAGGAACTATGTCTTTGCCTCCGTACTCGTTTGGCCTTGTCGCGGCAACTGGTATTGGTTCTATCGCTCCGTCGACTTCAGACATGCTTATCTTATATACTAGTGTCATGTACCCGCATCCCTTTGGATCATCCCTCCACTGCTCGGGGCTTCTATCATACATAGTCAGGTATTCGAGCACTGGTATGTTCATTTTCTTTAGTAGACACAGTCCACCGGCAAGCCCATAGCCTTTAGTGCTCCACTCCCTGCTTCTCCCATGATCTAGTATGAAGAAACTCGTGAGATTGATTAGTACGTCTATTATCGGTCTGTCGTCCTGTATGAAAAACTTCCTTATAGTGTCCTCTGAGGATGGCGTTCCCAGGTATTTGTCTTTGAAACCGTACGTGAAAACAGGAAGGACACCTAGGCCCTCAGCCTCTATTGTTTTGATGAGCTCGTCCACGAGATGTGTTCTTCCATAGAGCCAGTCATTCCTATAGAATAGTATACCTACTAGGGGCTTATTAGAGAACTTATAGGCTCGAAGATATTCTTGGGCCGTCCCGTACACGCCTAAGGCTGGATGATATACTCCATGCCATGGAACTGGCTTGGGCTGAGGGACATCTACATTATATCCTAATAATTTGAGTATGTAATATATCAGCGATTCTAGGTTTTCACGCCCACCCATCTTTAGGTACTTGATGAGGCAAGCATAGTGCTTAGCTCCAATATTAGTAAGATAAGAATGTGTGTCCTCTAGCCCTGCAATCATCTTTTCTTCCTTGATCTTTTCCAGAACTTCCTCATAGTCGTCTGGAAGCCTCGAGGAATAAATGAGTATGAAATCCGATCCTTTTATGAAGTCTTTTTCTCCTCCTCCCAGCCTGTAGGGTGTTATTATCTTGTACTCGAAGCCAAATCTCCTGGATAGCTTTCGCGCTGTTTCGGTGAGCGTTGCCGCCATTGAGGCACTATAGCCTATTATGAAGGATATCCTCGTCAATTTAGTGCACCATTTATCGGGAGGTACTGCACCAATTTTATATCCCCGAGCCAAAGTATTTATTTCTAAAGGAATGTACCCCCTAAGTTTGCGAGGTGCACTACCTTGGAATATAAGGGGATCACGAAGGCCGCCGCCGCGCTAATAATACTAATAATAATAGTCGGCGTAGGAAGCAGTATAACACTATACTACACGTACATAAATAAGCCCACAAAAACAGCTCCACAAACATCAATAAATACTGTGAGACAGACAAGCACATCCACAACAACCACAACAGCCCCACACACAACCACTACTACCAGAACATCAAAAGTAAAACCGATAATAGTCACGGATTTCAGAGGCAAAAAGATCGTTTTCAATAAGCCCGTCGAAAGAATAGTAGTTCTAGAATCATACTGGGCTGAAACACTCCTCGCAATAGGGGCTGGGAACCTTATTGTCGGGATAGGAAAGTATGTCAAGTACGACCAATACCTTCCGGAGGATATTAGGAATAAGATATCCGTTGGGAGTGTTTTCACCGGGGTCAACATAGAAGAAATCGCTGCTCTAAAGCCTGATGTTGTAATCATGGATATAGGCTACGGTAAAGCCGGGGAAATAGCTTCTAAGATAGAACAGATGGGTATAAAGGTTGTTGGCTTATTCATGCACGGCTTCAACGACGAGCTAAAAGCGATCAAGATACTGGGCGAAATAACTGGGCATACTAGCCAGGCAAACGAGCTATCAGAATACCTGTTATCCCACTATCAAAAAATTAAGAGCCTCGCCAGTAGCATTAAGGACAAGATATCAGCAGTGATGATCGACGGATACTCGCTACTAAAAGGAAGCATACTCCTCTACTCCAATACTAGCTGGGGGCACGCAGTAGAAGAAGCCGGTGCTGTTAACCTGGCGCTCAAGAATTTCCCAAGTAAGAAATGGCCTAAGATAGACTTTGAGACGCTGGCATCATGGAATCCTGACGCCATACTGGTCACATCATCGGTATCCTCGATAAATAGCGTAATTGAGAAGATAAAGAGTGATCCTAAATGGCAAGCCCTTAAGGCCTATAAAAGCAGCCATATATACATTGTTCCATGCTGGTCTGAAATAGGGGGAGTTCTCGACTGGGGCCCAAGAAGTATAATTGGTATAGAGTACATCGCCTCCTTACTATACCCAGACATATATAAGGATATTAACTGGAGAGACGATGCAGAATACTTGTTCACTCATTTCTACCACGAGTTCATACCTGCACAAGCATTCGCCTCCTATAGCATTAGATGGATGAAAATAGTGGATATGACAGGAGAAGTAGTGGAGCTCTCACCAAAGATCACTAGAGCCGTCGACTTTATATCATACACCTTGGTTCTCGCCCTGCACGCCATGGACAAAATAGTCGGTATCTCCAAATACGCTAAGTATAATCCCATAATGCTGAAAGCATACCCGAACATCACCAAGATACCATCACCTGGAAGCAGCTTCTCAGTCAACATAGAAGACTTACTGGCCCTCAAGCCACAAGTGGTGATAACATGGCCATACAATGAAAAAGTGGTGAAAGAAATAGAGGCCCAGGGAATACCGGTTATCAAGGTCCAATGTTATAGCTTCAATGACATTAAGAGACTTGTATGGCTCTTCGGAGTAGTATTCGATGAAAGAAGCAGGGCTTATCAATTAGTAAACGATATGGACAAGATCATTACACTGGTGCAGTCGAGAGTTTCAGATATACCTAGTGATAAGAGGGTTAGAGTGCTTTATCTATGGAGCAAAGAAACAATGGTACAGGGAGGCCATGGAACTGTTAATGATTTCATAGTTCTGGCAGGCGGGATAAACGTTGCTGCTAAGGACTACCCTAATAAAGACTATGTATCAGTAGATCTAGAGAAGATCATCGGCTGGAATCCCCAGGTCATAATAATATGGTATTACGCGAGATACGGGCCCAAAGACATCCTAGACAATCCGGCATTAAAGAGTATTGACGCGGTAAAGAATGGCAGGGTATACAAAGAGCCATACTACGAGCACTGGGGTGTTAGTGCATCGATATTCATATTGTGGCTCTCAATGAAGCTCTACCCAAGCCTATGGTCGAATACTAACTTTACAGAGATAGCGAACAATTATTATCAAGAATGGTATGGTGTCCCTTACATTAGCGTAACCGCTATGACGGGATGACGCCATGGAAAACATATATAAGATACTGATCGTTTTTTCTCTACCTGCAGCCATAATATTATCGCTTTTCATAGGCCCGTATCCTATCCCCCCAGGCAAGGTTCTCCAGATACTATTCAATGCTCTTGTATGCAATCCGCAACTAGGCTCTGCGGCTTCTAGAATAGTTCTCTACTACAGATTACCACGGGTGCTAGCAGCGGCGCTTATCGGTATAGCCTTAAGCATTTCTGGTGCAAGCCTTCAATGCATGATGAGAAATCCTCTTGTCAGCCCATATGTTCTCGGCATAACTAGTGGTGCGGCGCTTGGAGCAGCCGTTGCCCTAGCTTTTCTGCCCCTATTCATTCCTGTAGAGCTAGTTGCGATGATTACTGCTATAGTTGCGTATCTGATCGTGGTGGCGATTGCATGGGGGTGGGGTAGAGGATCAATAATATCACTCGTTCTCTCGGGAATAGTTGTGAACGCGCTGTTCTCTGCAGGACTCTCCCTGGCGGAGTATTTCGCGCCAAACCCGGATAAAGTGGCAGCCATTGTGTTCTGGCTCATGGGAGATGTTGGTCAAGCGGGCCAATGGCCGGATATAATTAGGATGGCGCTTATCATCATCCCATGTAGCATAGTCCTTGTAATGGCTAGGTGGAGGCTCAACATATTATCGCTCGGCGACGATGAGGCGAGATCGCTCGGAGCTAACCCGGTCTTCGAAAGACTATTCTTTGCCAGTGTAGCTGCATTAATTACCGCCTCGGCCGTCTCCTATGCAGGGATTATTGGTTGGGTCGGCTTATTGGTACCACATATTGTACGGCTCATGGTGGGCAGTGATTCAAGGCAGGTTATCATCTATAGCTTCTTCCTGGGAGGGACATACCTTGTCCTAGCAGATGATCTCTCGAGAGCTATGACGAGCCAGGTTATCCCTATAGGGATATTGACGACGATCATGGGTGCTCCTATACTTATAATACTGCTAAGGAGGGCTGGAAAAGTATGGAGGTAAATCCCGTTATCGAGGTAAAGGGCCTAAACTTCTCATATAATGGAGCCGAGAAAGTCCTAGATAACGTATCCTTCGAGCTACACAAGGGAGAGATACTTGGCGTCCTTGGCCCTAATGGGGCCGGCAAGACCACCCTGCTAAAGACACTTCTAGGAATACTTAAAGGTACAGGCATGGTTAGGATACTAGGAAGGAATGTAGCGTCCGTATCCCCGAAGAGTCTTGCAAAGATCATCGGCTATGTTCCCCAAGAACACCACATCGTGTTCCCGTACAAGGTAATAGACTACGTCATCATGGGCAGAGCCCCACACCACGGGATGTTCTCCGTACCCTCGAGAAAAGACTATGACAAAGCATACCGCGTGCTTGACGATTTAGGCCTAGGCAGCCTTGCCGATAAAACCATAACCGAGATCAGTGGGGGCCAGTTCCAGCTTGTACTGATCGCTAGAACCCTCGTCCAAGAAGCAAAGATACTGTTAATGGATGAACCAGTATCTCATCTAGACATATCTAATGCTGTGAAAACAATGAACCTCATCAGAAAACTAGTAGAAGAAAAAAGAATACTTGGTGCGATAGTGACCCTTCATGATCCACTAATGGCTTCCCTTTATTGCGACAAGATATTATTGCTAAATAAAGGCAGAGTCGAGATATACGGTAGCCCCCGCGAAGCCCTCATTCCAGATAAGTTGAGCCAGGTCTACGGAGTGAATTTCAACATTATTAGATATAATAATAAATATATCCTCGTGCCCATCATTTAGTTCATCAATTCCGTTTCGCAAAAAATCTCAAGGGTGAAGATACTGTATCTATTCACATTCTGTGTGAATTATTAACATGGATAATAGTAATGCGATTTGACATACATCTGTACTTATTATGAATTATGCAAAAGACTAAATTGTACTAACGATCATGATCCCTATGACGCGCTCTCATACGCTTGTATTATTTTTGGCACATTGTATTGTTTTAATGTATCGACCCTTATCTCTTATCCATATACAATGACCATATCACAATCATAAATTTCATTACATTATATGTTGAACCACGCAAATATTTTCTGATTCTCTTGGGAAGTTAATGTCCTTCTTAAGAAGCCTTACTAGATCTTGAACATCATGGAATCCCTTTCCTCCATTGCATAGGAAACACTTGCATTGAAAAGTTATTTTTCGGAGATAGCGGCTTTGAGATATCATAGGATTAATATTTAGGACAACTAGTCTTATGAACGGTTACATCAATAGTAGATTGCCTTAGATTTATCCATCGATATATATGGACATATTTTGATTTTTTATCTTATTTTCAATATATTTATTAAGACCTATATATAACATCTAACAGGAAAATCTGTGCATTGCATAGGCTATGCAATTGGAAAACAGGCTGTTCCATATGCTGGATCCCTATTTAATTAGAAGCGACTTCCCTATATTTAATAGGGAGATAAATGGGAAGAAGATCATATATTTTGATAACGCTGCTACTTCTCAGAAACCAAGACAAGTCATAGATGCCGTGTCAGGGTTCTACCAAAAATACAACTCTAACATCCACCGTGGAATTCATCATCTGAGCATGGAGGCAAGCAAGCTATATGAGGAAGCACATGAAATAATCGCTAGATTCATAGGGGCAAAAGGAGCCGAGGAGATAATATTCGTCAGAAATACAACGGAGGCCATAAACCTCGTAGCTTACATTGTCTCTGACAACATCATCTCTTCCGGAGACAACATAATTACCACGATAATGGAACACCACAGTAACCTAATCCCTTGGTTCAGAATATCTTCAAAAAAGAATGTAGATGTTAGGATTCTCAATATAGACAGTAATGGTAGGCTGATGATCGATGAGCTAGAGGACATTATTGATGATAATACGAGGCTCATAGCTGTGACACACGTCAGCAACGTCCTAGGCCACATTAATGATGTTAAGAAAATAGCGAAGATTGCCCATAGGCATGGAGCATACGTACTAGTTGACGGGGCACAGAGCGTACCCCATATACCGATCAATGTAAAGGACATGGATATAGACTTCCTCGCATTTAGTGGCCACAAGATGTTAGGCCCTACAGGAATAGGCGTATTATACGTTAGGCAGGAGATCCTCGATGAACTCGATCCCCCAATTATTGGAGGTGGAGCTGTTAAGGAGGTTCACTTAGGGGAACGAGGATTGAATATCCGATTACATGATCTCCCATGGAGATTTGAAGCAGGCACACCGAATATCGCTGGTGCCATTGGACTGGCTGAAGCGGCCAAGTACCTCATGAAGATAGGTATGAATAACATTATGCAGTACGAGGAGGAACTCACGCAATACCTGCTCAAAAGACTTGAAGAGACAGGTCTTCTCAACATGTTAAGAGTCCTTGGAGACACAAGCCCTAGGGATAGGTTAGGCATATTCTCCTTCACCCTTGGAAGAATGGATCCACATGCAACCGCACTGTTATTAAGCGAGGATGGCATTGCAGTTAGAAGCGGATATCATTGTGCACAGCCACTTCATGAGAAGCTAGGATTTCGTAGTGGAAGTGTACGTGTAAGTCTTTACTTATACAACACGCTTGAGGAAATAGACCACTTTATTGAGTCATTGAAGAGGATTCTCTTAGAGGTGAGGAATACATGAGTACAAGAATACCTCTACCATATAGTTCTAAGGTTTTAGATCTTTTCAGAAATCCTAAAAATGCTGGAAGGATGAAGGACGCGACAATAAGTGCTACCGCCGGCAGTCCTGCATGCGGTGACGTCATAACTCTCTACCTTAAGATCAATGATGAAAAAGAGGTAATAGAAAAAGCGAGCTTTGAGAGTTACGGCTGTGCTGCCAACATAGCGGCTGCGAGCATAATGACGGAAATGATCAAAGGGAAAACAATACATGAGGCATGGAACATTAGTTGGAAAATGATCTCGGACGAGCTCGGAGGCCTTCCACCCATAAAGTACCACTGCAGTATACTAGCAGTAGGAGCGTTAAAACGTGCCATCAGAGCCTACTATAAAAAGAAAGGCACTATGCCTGATTGGTTGTCTGAAAAGCTCACAAAGGAAGAGCTTCAGGCGATCGAGGAGGAGAAGCTGATCGAGAAACTTTATGGAAGATTCAAGATCGAAGAATAGGTGACATGAAATATGGAGATCATAGACCTGAGGAGGCAACCAAAGGGATGCACATCCCATCCGCTTATTCGGTTAAAGAGATTCCTTGAAAACAACGACGCTGAGGTAATGGTGATCACGGATCCCGAGATAATTCCTATCAAAACAATAGAGATCATAGCCAGAAAATATGAAAGAATGATAGAGACTATTGATGAAATAAACAACACAGTAACGATCTTGATCACAAGGAGGTGCCAAGGGATTGAGCAGGGATCTTGAAAGGGTCAAGAATCTCCTAAAGGCCCATGGGAAACCTCCACGAGAGGTTTACTTCGATCTAGAGAATAGTGGATGGGTTCCAGACGAGGTTCTCAAGGCTATGTTGCCGTACTTTAATGTAAAGGGCTATGGGCATCCATCAATTACGAATAAACCTGGATGGGAGGCCCTGGAGGCCCTACTTGAGGCCCAGGAATACATTGCTTCCAGTATCGGTGCAAACTCGTCTGAAATAGTCTTCACCCATAGTGGTACTGAAGCAAATAATCTAGCCATTATCGGGGCTTCACTAGCAAATAAGACAAGGGGGAGAAAAATAGTTGTCTCTAGCATTGAACATTATAGCGTTATGCTACCAGCCAATGAGCTCGCCGAACACGGCTTCAGAACCATCCAGATACCCGTAGATAAGGATGGGAGAATAGATACAGATGTACTATCATCCCTCATAGATAAGGAGACGGTGCTCGTCAGCATACAAATGGTTAATCATGAAATCGGAACCATACAGCCACTACGTGAGGCAGTCGAGATAATCAGGGACAAGAACCCCAATACAGTAATCCACACGGACGCCATCGATGCCTATACCCGGATACCCATTAATGTAGAAAAGATAGACGTTGACCTGCTAAGCATTAGTAGCCATAAAATATTGGGTCCAAAAGGGGCGGCAGCACTCTTTGTCAGGGAAGGGACCAAGATCAAGAAAATAGTTTACGGAGCTCTTAGTACTCAGAAACTATGGCCCGGTGTCGAAAATATCCCGGCAATTGTCGGCTTTCATGAGGCGGCTAGAATAGCCATTGAAGGTATGAATAAGTACATGAGTTATGTTACCACGCTAAGGGATAGCCTCATAAATGGGATTCTCGGAAGCATTGACGGAGCCATTCTTAATGGCCCACGAGGCAGGGATCGCGTCCCTGACAATGTTAATATAAGCTTCTTATATGTGGAGGGGGAGGCTTTAACAGTAGAATTAAGCCTCAGAGGAATCTATGTATCAAGTGGTAGTGCGTGTACCAGCAGAGTTTTGGAACCCAGTCACGTACTACTAGCTATCGGGAGAAAATATGAGGAGGCGCACGGTAGCATACTCTTCAAGATCACAAGATACCATAGTTTCGCCGATATAGACTATGTACTACAACAGCTTCCAGTTGCCGTGGAAAGGCTTCGAAGACTAAGTCCATTAATATCCAAGAAGAATACTGATAACTAACATGGGTGGCATCCAAATGGAGCTAGATATAAGACATACTTCTACTGTGATATATGCACGCCTTCCAGACGGTTCGAAGGCATACATTAAATACAAAGTCAGTAACGGTGTAATGGAGATAATTAGTACATATACACCGCCTAAGTATAGAGGGAGAGGTATCGCCAAAAAATTAATGGAATACGCTATATGCCTAGCTATGAAGAAAGGACTTTTAATTAAGCCTGTATGTAGCTACTCGATCTATTACTTCATCAAACATCCAGAAAAACGCGGCATTCTAGCACCGGGAATAAAGGAGATGGATCTAAAGAAAATGTACGAGGAGAGATTAAAAGAAGAAAGAGGTAAGGTTTCATGATGATCACATATTATCACTGTAACAAGCTGGGTATGATGTAATAAATTATAAGGATATAATAGATATGAAAGAGCCGTGGAGGGGTATTAGCGTGGTCGTTGATCCTGTGTGTGGTATGAATGTTGATCCTAAAAAGACTCCATATAAAACACTCTACAAGGGGAAAATATACTACTTCTGTAGCCAGCATTGTAAAAGAATGTTTGAGGAGAATCCGGAGCTATATTTGTCTAGAGGCCCACAGATCGAGATGTAGGATAATAGCGAGCTGGGTTTATTTATATGAAGATTAAGGAGAGATACAGAATAATAGGTATCAATTGTCCATCATGTATTCTCTCAATAAATAGATCTCTAAAGAAACTTGGATATGTAATCGAATTCAATAGTGATCCAGCCACCGGCGAGGCAGTGATAGTTTATGATGGTGATAAAATATCCACGAGAGATATTGTTAAGGCAATAAGGGATGCAGGTTATGACGTTGAGAAGAGAGAAATATTACTAATGACTAATGCAGGTGAGAATACGGCAGTTATTGAAAAAGCATTGAGAACTAGAACAGGCGTTATAGAGTGTAGTGTTTCCCCATTAACAGGTGTGGCCAGGATTATAATTAATCCCTACGGCATTAGTGAGCATGATATTATTAAGACATTAGAAAGACTCGGCTTTAGGACAGAGAAAATCTCGAGAGAGCATATCCGTAGGATGGAGGAGGAAGCTAGGAGGCATGAGAAAAGAGAGCTATATTATAGAGTAATATCTTTCCTACTCGGCATATTCCTAGTATTATATTATGGTCTCAGCCTAGTAGGCGTAAAGCTCTTCCTATGGAACTACCACGACATCATAGGCTTCATTATTGCTAGCGTAGTCCTAATCCTTAACAAGGAACTGATCATCAGAGGTCTGAAATCTCTGTTCCTCGGTTCACCTGTAATGGACTCTCTGATAGCATTATCGTCTACAACAACATTTGTATACAGTGTTATCGTCATGACTGGACTTATAAGTGGAGGTCAGACTTATTTTGAAGCCTCTGCTGGAGTACTAGGTTTTGTTTCCATGGGTGAATACATAGAGTCGAGACTGAGGGCAAGAGCTGGTGAGGCGTTAAAGAAGCTCATGGAGCTTCAGCGTGGAAAAGTCAGAGTTCTAAGAGGTGAGAAGTTCGTAGAGGTTGATTCTAGTGAGGTAAAGGTTGGAGACGTTGTTGAGGTTAGGGCAGGGGGGAGAATACTTGTTGATGGCGTGGTTGTTGAGGGCGCAGGATATGTTGATGAATCAACATTCACTGGAGAGCCATTGCCTGTCAAAAAATCTGCCGAGAGAATGGATCCTGTGCTGGCTGGAACCATACTGAGAGAGGGATATATAAGGGTCCGCGTGACCAGGGTTGGCGAGGACACATCTCTAGCACATATAATAGAGTATGTTAGAAATGCTCAGATGTCAAAGCCGGAGTTCCAGAAGCTCGCCGATAGGATTGTTGGTGTCCTGACATGGCTAGTTATTGGTCTTAGCATTGCAACGTTTATTTACTGGGTAACGATCGGTGGAGCAAGTGTTAGTGTAGCCGTTATGTTCGCGGCATCTGTCCTGGCCATAACGTGTCCATGCCCTCTCGGGATAGCTATTCCGTTAGTGGTAGCGATAACCGTTGGCAAGGCGGCAAGACACGGCCTGTTAATCAGAGACAGCAGGGTATTCGAGAAGATGCTTATGGTGAATATGTTCGGCTTCGATAAAACTGGTACATTGACCCATGGCGAGCCCGTTGTCGAAGAAGTAATACCCGCCGATGGTATAGACACGAAATTATTTCTAGAGGCTATATGTGTCCTCGAAAAGAGGAGTGAGCATGTTCTTGGACAGGCTATACGAAGGTATTGCCTTGAAAAAGGGATTGAGGCAAAGGAACCCGATAACTACGAGCACCTGCCAGGCCTAGGCATAATTGGTTCTTGGAACGGCCTCGAAATAGCTATAGGTTCCGAGAAAATGATCAGAGAATTTGGTGTCAAGATACCAAAACACATAGCTGAAAAAATCAATGGATATAGATCGAGAGGCAAAACTGTCGTAATGGTATTGCTCAACCATTCTTTCGCCGGATCAATTGTTATAGGGGACAAAATAAGGCCTGAGTCCAAAAAAGTAATAGAATATATTAGAGGAGTTATCGGTGCAAAGACCATACTAATAACCGGAGATAATAGGAAAACAGCCGAAGCAGTAGCCAGAGAGCTCGGAATCGATATAGTTAGAGCAGAACTTAGGCCGGAGGATAAGGCTGAGCTCATAAAGCAACTTATTAGTAAAGGAGAAAGAATAGCTTATGTAGGCGACGGCATAAATGACGCAATAGCAATTACAGAGTCATTCCTAGGAATAGCAATGGGAAGAGGCGCAGATATAGCGAAGGAAGCTGGAGAAGTTATAATAACCAATGATAAACTAACCTCCCTAATAGATCTCCATAAGCTTAGCAAGATTGCCCGTAAGAAAATGATACAAAATATCATATGGGCATTCATATACAATGGGACTCTCATACCAGTAGCCATGGGAGCATTATATAGCTCATTCGGAATCGCACTAAGACCCGAGTTCGCAGCACTAGCAATGATGGCCAGCGATATATCTGTGATACTTAATTCGCTGACAATTCTCAGAAGCCGTATCTAATTCACTTAAAAGCACTTATGCTAGAAAGCAAATACTTTACTCCATAGTAGGTAATATCATGTTACGAATTAAACAAAAATTCAATTGTTTCTGCAAAAGAACCTCACTCCACGAACAATTTTAGCCATCAGGTCAAAAACGCTCATGGTACAAAGTCCTCGAAGATTAATGCTGAGAATATAGGAGACCAACAATTATAATAATAAAGTCCCCAAACTGTTTGCCTTGTGGTAATATTAGTTATGTGTGTAGTTTTGAAGCCAAGAAAATGAAGTATGGCGGAGAAGATACCTAGTATTCTCATCCAGGGAATATCAAGAATCAAACAGTTCCCTGGGAGAAAAGTCAAAGCCGCAACAATGATAATGCCAGACTATCAGCAAATAGCTTTAGTAACCGAGGAAACAAGAGCATCGTCAACAAAATGAATAGTCCGAGGTATAACTATATTCTGTATAGGCTCCAATAATGCTACTGGGGTTAAGTGGTGCTCGTGGGTAGGGGTTTCGGGATACTACTTCACGTAACAAGCCTTCCCGGGAAATACTCTGTAGGAGATCTTGGAAAGGATGCCTACAGATTCATTGATCTCCTAGCAGAGACCGGTGCATCTTATTGGCAAGTACTCCCATTAAACCCTACCAGCCTTGAAACAGCGAATTCACCTTACAGTAGTGTATCAGCCTTCGCCGGAAATCCTCTTTTGATAAACCCTGACATGCTTGCAGAAGAGGGACTCCTAAAAGATGTCCCAGTTACTTCTAGGGCTGACAAGTGTAAGAGAAAAGTGTGTTATAAGGAAGCGTACCGTGAGAAAGAATACTTCTTAGATATGGCATATAGAGAAGCTGTGAAAGAAGGCCTTTCTAAGCTTCCAGGCTACGAAGACTTTGTCGATGAGAATAAATACTGGCTCGACGACTACGCATTGTTCATGACATTGAAGAAAATTTTGGGAAAGCCGTGGTACGAATGGCCAGACGAGCTTCGGAGACGTGACATGAAGGCTTTATCCGAGGTAAGGGAAAAACATAGAACGCTGATCGAGTACTATTGTTTCGAACAATATGTTTTTGAACGACAGTGGAAGCGTCTAAAAGACTATGCGAATAAGAAGGGTATCAATATACTGGGTGATATCCCGATCTATGTCAGCTTGGACAGTGCCGATGTATGGAGCAACCAGGAAATATTTAAGCTCAGAAGCAATGGAAGGCCAGCGTACGTGAGTGGTGTCCCGCCAGACTATTTTAGTCCTACGGGCCAGTTATGGGGAACACCGGTTTATGATTGGGAAAAACTAAGAGATACCGGGTTCAAGTGGTGGATCGAAAGGCTTAGGAGAATGAATGACCTATATGACCTCATAAGGATTGATCACTTTAGAGGACTTATAGCATATTGGGAAGTACCAGGCGATGCAGAGACAGCCGTCAATGGTAAATGGGTAGAAGTACCTTACGAGGACTTCTTCAAGACCCTTACGAAGTTCTTTCCAACACTTCCCTTCGTCGCCGAAGATCTCGGTGTCATAACACCTGATGTTAGAGAAGTAATGAGGAAATATAGATTGCCGGGCATGAAGGTATTGGTTTTTGCCTGGAGCGATCCAGGGAATCCATACCTCCCCCATAATCATGAAGAAAACTACATCGTATACACCTCAACACACGATACAAACACGGTTAAGGGATGGTATATTGAGGAAGCCACCGAGAAACAGAAGAAATTCCTAGCATCATATACTGGCCTCGCGATAAACTCCCAGAATGTATCGCAGATATTTATTAGGCTTGCATTAATGAGTGTCTCGAGACTCGCAATAATACCTGCTCAGGACGTTCTAGGTCTAGGTTCGGAGGCTCGTATGAACAAGCCAGGAACAATTAAGGGGAACTGGCAGTGGAGAATGCTATTATCCGAGCTCGAAAGCCCTAAATTCCATGAGTTAGGCGAACTAGCAGAACTTTATGGGAGGAAATAATACTTGCTATTTAAGAAAAACCCGATAAAGAGGATGTCGAAAATCATTGATAGACTCGACATAGCTATTGGGAAATTATTGATAGCAAGAAATGTTCTCGAGAAATTAAAGAGAGAAAAACAAGACCGTGTCCTGCTTATGACAGCCTTTGCCGGCATGCCTATAAGCTCTAGAGGGATGGCGATAATGTACATTGAATCCGCACTAAAAGATCTGGAGAAGATCAGGAAGGATGTCGATAGGATAGGTAATTGGATGTTAAAGAATAAGGTATCAATCTATTATTCGAGAGGAAAACAATTACTTGACCATATAAATACAGAGATAACAAATATCTTGGAAAATCCAGACGATAACATTAATGTTCTTATTAAAAAGTTTTCCTTGGTAAAAGCCGATATTCAGGCATTTCTTGATCTGATAAACCCACGTAACTGATACTCATATATTAGTGATGAGAGGAGCTTTATTATCTCACATAGTGTAAGAACACCTATTACCTCGCCTCCCTTGGTCACTACGAGATAATCTATTTGTTCTTTACTCATTAGTTCTAGAGCATCAATAATGGATGCTAGGTAATCTATACGTGGGACATATTGTTTGATCGCTTGTTTCCTAAGATCTATCACTCCATAGAATTCATTGTCTACGATTATGGGGATAATTGTCTCGCCATATCTGCGGATAATTTCTTCTCTGATCTTTTCTAGATCGGTTATTTTATCTAGCACTATCTCGTCCCTAATGGTTAGTTCCCATACTTTTATGTTGCTGAGCACATTCTTATCGATCAGGCTTAGCAGTTCTTTTGGTGTGACTAGTATTGTTGGAGGTCTTCTTATGGGTTGTGACCTATATAGTGTATCGTATCTTATGATCTCGTTTGATATAAGGGATGATATAAGAGCAGGTAGCAAAATGTAGTAATCACCGCTCATCTCGGCGACCATGAATGATGTTGCGAACGGAGTATTTGTTGCCGCTCCGAAAAATGATGCTATCCCCATGTATGCGAAGAAGTATGGCGGTATCCCTGTGGTTGGTGATCCCAATACTATACCGTAGAAAAGACCCAGCGTTCCACCAATAAATACTGCGGGTGCGAATAAGCCGCCGCTTCCACCACTTCCCATGCTGAGGCTTGTTGCAAGTATTTTGAGAAGTACGAGGAGAAGGAGGCTCACCGCTGTTCCGAGACCCCATATGTTTACATCTAGATTATTGTTATGTGTTATTATCAGTATTTGGGACAGCATTCCAGTTCCGCTTCCAAGGATGTACGGTACATAGTAGCCTATAATGGCTACAGGTACGACCATGACTGCAGGAATGACTGCTCTTTTTAAACCAGATATCCCTGCTTTGGAGACGAGTTTCTTCACCATATGGAAAGACTGAATATATAACCATGCGAAAACAGCTGACAAGAATGCCAGCGCGATATAATTCATGATCATGACTGGTGTGAAAAGCTTGACCATACTGTATACCAGGCGGGGCAAGAACCACGTATAACCCATAATATGTGTTGATATAGCATAAGCAGTTATAGATGATATTAGCGATGAAACTATTCCTTCTACCTCGATATCCCTCCTGTATAGTACCTCGACAGCGAATAATGCTGCTCCTATAGGGCTATGAAATACTGCTGAGAGCGTTCCAGCCATGCCCGCGACCATTAGTATTCTCTTGTACCTTAGCCCCAATTTCATGATCGTTGCAATGGAATAGCCTATCCCGCCCCCTATCTGCAGACCAGGACCTTGAAGACCGCCGCTCCCACCTGAACCTATCATTATTGAGGATGCCACGGCCTTGACTATGGGTAAGTGTAAGTGTAGTTTTCTCATATGATGGTATGCTTCTATAGTAGGATCTACTCCTGGGCCCTCAGCTTCAGGCGCAAATCCATAGACTATTAGTCCACTAATGAGGGCTGCAATAGGTAATACGAACAGTATTATAATCCTATTACTGGCCTCGAGGGCGTATATGGAGAGATCAGGTGTCCATCCCCCATAACTGGACATCATGGCATAGCCAACGATATGTGCCACTAGCGAGGCCATATAGTAAAACCCGACGCCCGCGAGACCAGATACTATCCCTATCAGAAGACCATAAACGATCTTTTTCTCAATGTAAGGGCCCATCACTCCGCCGGCATCTCCCCAGCATGTGTCAATATCTTTGCTATGAATCAATACCTAGTAGGCACTTATCAATAATATTATTGTATTTAGGATAAAACAAAACACGCACCAAGTATTATTTGAAGTAATGATGGGTGTTTTTAGCAGAAAAGCCTTGTATCTCCTTTTCTAGAGAAGTAGTCATCGAAATATTCTATGTATTTGAATATGTCGTCTGGGAATATGAGGACATAGTCTCCCGGACCATATTTCTCCTTGATCTTCCCATACGCGCTTAGCACCGCACCTGAGCTAAGGCCTACGAGTAACCCCTCTTTCCTGGCCACCAGGATCGAGGCCTCTATAGCCTCATCCCTACTCACTTCGACTATCTCATCTATATCCGCTTCAGCAAGCCATTTTGGTCTGGCTTCAACTCTCTTTATCCCGGGTATCGATGATCCCATTGCGGGTATGACCCCGATTACTCTGACCCTACCGCCATACTTCTTCTTGAAATACATTGATAATGCGCTAATATGGCCTGATGTCCCTATACCAGCTATTATGGCGTGGGGTGGGCTCCGCCCTATGCTTGAGAGCTGCTCGTCAAGCTCTGGTGCAGTATATTTCAGATGAGCCTCTAGATTATCATCGTTCTCGAACTGGTTGAGGTTCATTGCACCATCTTTTTCTGCCTCTTTCTTCACCATATCAACCATTTCGGGAGATATTGTGTCGTAGTTTGTCCTGATGATCTCTGCTCCTAATATCTTGAGCAGTACCTCTGTTATTCGAGGGGTTGGTCTTGGGATATATGCTCTAAACTTTATCCCGAGAATATTGGATATGGATGCCAGGGCTATGCCTACGTTGCCGGATGTTGCCTCGTAGAGTTTTCCGCACTCAATACATCTCTCGTGTGCCTTGACAACCATGTTCCAGACGGGTCTATCCTTTATGCTGTGACTAAATGGGTTGAAGAATTCGAGCTTAGCCCATATGTTATATTCTCCCGTTGAAAGCGAGGATAATCTGACTAAAGGTGTAGGCCATATATGTGGTATGAGCTCTATGACGCTCATGAAAACACGGTGTCTTGGGTCAGGCTTCATAGATTTACCCCCTTTATCTATGCAAGAAGTCTTTGTATTGTTTCTGAGTTATACTGGTTATTAATAGTGTCTAAGGAATATGTGTTAATTATTATCTAGATAACTGGTTCCCTGAAGCTCCTGTATCTATGTCCCTGATAATGTTGCCGTTTTCGTCCATGATTCCCAGTTCTAACCTATATGTACATGCTCTGCATAGATCGTGGGATGCGGGTTCTCCACATATGCGGCAACTCCTGATCTCGCCCTCTATGATCTTGTCCGTCTTGTCCTCTAGAAGCTGTATTATTCGGAGGAGACTTCGTAACATAGAGTATTTAGTCCCAGGATACATTTCCTCGAGCTTATTGATGTGTTTTCGTAGATACCAGCGCATACTCTGCTGCGCATATGGGCACTCTACGAATTTTGGGTAGAGATTGTTCAGGACAGCGTAAAGAGCGCTCTCCTTTTCAAGTATCTCGTAGAAAGGCTTTACTTTTCTCACAAATCTAGGATGACCTGTTACACCGCTCACCGGGCCTAGCCTGACTATCTTCTCCCAGCTATTCTTGACTATATTCATCAGGTAAGTCTGGATCACGTCGTCAAGATTATGGGCTGTAGCGATAACTGTTCCGCCCATCTCTCTCGCCGCCTTGTTGAGCAGGTATCTCCTGAATACTCCGCAGTAACTGCATGGGTGGTAGGGCAGTTTTTTCCGCCTACCTATCTCTATTATCTCATCAAGCGTGTATCCCAGCTCGTCTCTGAACCTCACGATCCTATACTCTACGCCAAGTTCCCCCGCTACCCGTAGGAAGTCCTTGATCGTTGTCTCGCGGTAACCCCTAATCCCCTCATCCACGAGTAATGCCTTAATCGTCCAGCCTGGAACACGTTTGGACAGCTTCACCAAGTAGTGGAGAAGAGCTAGAGAGTCTTTTCCACCAGACACGGCGACAATTATTGTTTCTTTCTCACTGAACATCCTGTACTTCCTGATCGTGCGTCTGACCTTTCTATCAAAGTATTCGAGGAAATGTTTTTTACAGTAGCCCTTAGCCAAGGCTCTCGATATATAGACTGCTCTTTTGCCGCAAATACTGCACCTAGCCACCGGAGACCACCGGATAAAGAGTTATATAATCATCTTCTCCCACGATCTCATCTTCCGACACTATCTCTCCATTCCTCGAGATAACATATTCTTCGATGATTAGACCAATAGATTTCAGGATCTCTCTGATCGTTTTTCCGGAAACTCCTGTTAATTGCCAGATCTTATCAGTATCAATAATCCTTACTATAACGGTCATACTGATCCCTTATTTTTACCTTAATGATAAGGTCTTTCTACACTATAAGTATAACACGGACATATACCATTATTAAGCTGACAGTACCTCACAAGGTGCTGATCAATATTATGCCTGAGTTTACTATGACTAGCCATGACATGGTAACGCCAATCGTATAAATCCTTGCCAAGTATAAGTGCCTAGATCCTGGAAGGGGGTGCTCTACGCCTATATTATAATGGCCGGGCTTCTCGAGCCTCGCTCCAATCAGACCAGCAAGAGCTGAGATTGGATGGCCAGCATTAAAGCTCTCAGTTGCACCATGGTATTTTCTCCAGATCATATATGCCCTGTGCAAATTACAATTCCTATAGGCTAAACATATAACTAAATATAGGAGGGCAGTGATCCTGGCAGGTACATAATTTATAATGGTATCTATCTTAGCGGAAAACCAGCCAACGTCTATGTATTCGGGCGTCTTATATCCTAAGGCACTGTCCATGGTATTAGCCAGTCTTTGCATCAATGCGCCTATTGGGCCGAGGAACATGTACCAAAAAAGAGGAGATATAAAGCCGTCAACTATACTTTCACCAAGACTTTCGATAGCAGCAGATATAACATGGGGTTTGTCAAGCTCATAGACGTCACGTCTAACAATGATCTGCGTCCATCTCCTTGCACCGTCAAGATCCCCCTTGAGAAGGCAGCTCTGTATATTACCTATTATATCGAGTAATAGTCTCAGCGAGAAAGATAATTTGAGAATATATGCTGATATAGCTATCCATAAGTAAATAGATATGCGCCACGAAACATAGAGAATAAGGGAGTACAATACAATATGTATTGAAACAACAAAGATCCAAGTCAAAATTCCCCTCAATTTGGAGGAGTACTTCTTACCAAGCATTCGTGCAAGTATAAAAGATGTATGGACCGGGTGTATCCGGAGCAGTAAGCCTTTATGAAAAGGATAGAGATAGTCAAGCATCAAGGCGACTATAAGCACTATGATCATATAAGCCGGATTATATGGATAGAAAAATGCTAGATCAATCAATGTACTACGACTCCCATAATTATTAGCCCGATTATCCTAACCAATTCATATGTGAAACCAAGTATATCTCCATTGATATAGCCAAGTCTCCTTTCTGCCTCATGGCCAGTATAGAGTATAACTAATAGCATTGATACAACGATGAGTAATTGTTTTGACATGAATAAAGGATCCAATAGATATGAGAAATAATATAATGGGATTAGCAGTACAATCACTAATGAAAAGTTTCTCCATACTCTTTTTGACGCCATGACGACGATTTTTCTGGCAAGACCATCATAAGGCTCTGGATCCCCTATATATGATAAAATGAACATACTCTCAGCTGATAAAATATATAGTACAAGGTAGAACAATACAATGGCCAGAGACATAGATCGATAATAACTTATGACCACGTAGGTTCCGACGACACTAATCAGTAAGTTAACGATGGCAGAGACTACACCGAAAACCCCCTTCCGAGGATCCTTCATGATCTTAAGCATTTCATCTCCTCTCCGGCCTGACCATAGAGCTTCTGTGAAGTCTACAAATCCATCAAAGTGCAGCCCACCTGTTAATACTAGATGAGCAATAACATAGAAAACACACACCATTACGGGATCCAAAAAAGCATTCAAAACAATAACTACTGCAGAAACTACTGCACCTTCAATGGCTCCGATAATCGGCACCATGTAGAAGGACTTAGATGCGAGGTCAAGATCGAATATCCCGGTAGGTATTCTCGTTAAAAAGGATATAAGAGCCCTTAGTCCTTTCAACATCGCGATCCCTCTATGATCTCTTTGAGGGCTTCAACAAGCTTGACATTATCTTTTCTTAGACGAACAGATATTCTGCTATGATTTCTCGATAAATACTTAAATGATGATGCATCCCTAATATAAAACCCCTTTCCAATGAGAAGCCTCTGGAGATACGGGTGCTTTATCATAGGATGCTTCACTAGAATGAACGGGGCATGGGATCGGTATACTGTTAGTCCTATCGATGACAGCTTCTCTGTGAGCCATATCCTTTCATTCGCAACTATTCTTTTAACATGTTCAATATAGGCCCTCAATTCAGAAATGTATTCATCACTTCCAAGCAACCGCGAGAAAACACAGTCCGCAATGGAGCTAACATTCCATGGCTGCCTTATCAATTCCATTTTCTCCAATAGCCTGGCATTGTTAATATATGCAAACCCAAGACGCAGGCCTGGCGTACTGAATATTTTGGTGAAGCTTCTTAGCAGTATAAGTTTATGATCATCTATGATGCGTGGAACATCATCTATGAACTCAATAAATGCTTCATCCAAGACCACTACCGAGCTGTCTGGAAGGTAGTGCAGTAGTTCATATATTAACTTATAGTCCGCAAAGCATCCGCTGGGATTGTTCGGGTTTGAAAACACTATTATAGCGCGGTGATAGAGACTTTTAGGGAGCGATAATAGTCGATCTATCGGGAATAAGTACTCATCACCGCTCACCACATACGGTACGTCTATAATCTCGAGATCCAAAGCCCTCGACATCAAGTGGTGATCTCCAAAATTAGGCTCTATACTGATTAGTCTGGAAGGCCTATACGCAGGTATTAGGAGACTTAAGAGCTCAGCTGAGCCGTTAAGAGGAAGTATCTTATTATAGTCCATATGGTAGAAATGGGCAATCGCCTTCCTAAGAGAAGTATAGCTATGATCTGGATATATCATGTATACTTTCTCCTCAACACATTTTAAAAGGAGCTCTTTTAATGGATGAGGCGGCTCGAGCGGTGATTGGGGCGAGCTAAAGTCGATAATTCCCTTATATCTACATCCACCGTGTATCCGTGCATTTCTGCCGAGCAATAGATAACTCCTCCTGGGTATCTATATCGCTCAATACTATTGAGTATGGATAAGTTATTTCCTCTTCCCTTCCAGCATCCTTGAAGAAAACAGATACACCGATCAGTTCTCTCTTACTATCATCCTTAACAATAGTAAATTCAGCAATATCACTATTTGTATTTAAGGCTTTTCCGACAAAATCCATGAGGATATCAAGTGGTATTAACGGCGTATCAGCAGGAAGAACAAGTACCGGCTTTTGCAGTATTCGGAGAAGTAATGCGAGGTCTTCTACGTATCCATTCCCGCTTGTTTCTATGCATATTACATGGTGATCGTAAGTGAATAAGCGGCAGAGATCCCTTGTTCTTCCCGATACAGCCAGTATAATGTTGCGTGATACTTTCTCAGCCTTATAAGCAACCCATGAGATCATTGGCCTACCACATATTTTTGCCAAAGGCTTCTCTGGGCCTCCGAACCTACTTCCTTTTCCACCAGCCATGATGACTGCTACTCTAATCATTCTTCGCGACAACATCGTATACCCTAGTAAGTATTGAGGCTAGTAATGCAGATATTATATCGTCTGTGAACACTCCCTTCTCAGGAAATATTTTCCTTGTCTTCTTCAGCCTCTCGATCCAGTACAACATAAATAAACCTTTAAAGCCTGTCAAATACATTGATAAAGATGCACCAATTATATCATCAGCTATTATCCAGTGTGGGTCGCGTAGGAATTCCTCCCTGGTGATCAAGGGGTAAGTGTTCGAGATACCATGTATGTCTATTTCCCTAGCGCCGATTATGAATGCCCATATATTTGGATCTCTAAATAATTCGTCGATATACTGTTTTATAAGACTCTCCACTTCATCGATCGAGATCCCAGGGATCTCAGCCTCCTTGTAAATTTCAAGAGCCTTGTTAACTAGCCACTTCCTATCAACTCCTAATAGGTCGTAGAGCAGTTTATCCAAAGATCGTGATCTACCTTTACTGGTTATGGCATCATAGATCATCCTGGATACTATTCTACCAATCCTAGTAGCTATACCGGCGAAGTGCTCTCCTGACTGACTAGACAGTGGTCTCCCTACAACAACTGCGTCCGTGACAGTGCCTATACTTCGTGAGCTACACTTTAGTAATAAATCAGCACATGCGGCTGTTTTAGCCTCCACGGTAGTTTTGAAGAGGTCTACAAGGCCAGAAAGCGATAAGCCAGTGCTGGTTACTACTAGAATATTAATTGTATTCTGTGATCCTGGAGGCTGTCCAGATCCCTCAATGCATGCTGGGTGACCTAATCCTATGGTTAGGATAACATGGGTTTCAGGATTATCTGTCTTTTTATATATAAAGTTATTTACATCAACTGCCGTAAGGAGAACTGGGGCATTGGAGTCCTTAATCAATTGTCTGGTCTCACTTATAATTCTATTGTATTTCGAATGATCGAAAGTAGGCTTCACTGTTCTAAACACAGCCTTCTTCACAATGGCGTGTCCTGGAGGAATCGATGATATGATCTCAATAGGCCTTGAAAATTCTATGATCAAGGCGGTGCCACTAGTAGTCAAACTACTTATTAGGCTCACAAATCATCACCATTATAATACTTTCTACTTAGGTATGATTATTTCCTAGTCTAAAGATATATTGCTCGGAACCACTAGTTCTCTCCAACTAAATCCAAGAAGCCACCATTATTCTTTGGCCTATGCTACCCGATGAGAACCTTCTAGGAATTATTAAAGGCTTCTCTGGGGTCTCTTGGTTGTTTCTCCCAGTGAAACAGTTAATGTAGACACCCTCCCTTTCGTAGCCCTACCAATTTTCAAGCAGAGACAGAACCATCATGTCTCGAGACGCCCACGATACTATCTGAAAACATTGCTGTCTATGATATTTGTAATTTCAGCTATATCAGTAATGCTATACAGACTGCTCGGAATATTTAATTATTCTCCATAAAGAAGATTCATACAGTGATCGAAGGTCCTAGTCTTGTATATGGACTAGGTTCTTTTATTATATTATATTAAATGGTTAATATTGCTACAAAGAATATAGTGATGAATATGAGGGTCGCATTATCATCTGGTGGGAAGGAATCCTTATATGCCATGATAAAAACCGGCGACGTTGATCTTGCATTGTTTCTAATATATGATTTCCCAAGGCCGAGCCCGCACCTAATAAACATGGGTAAATCTATTGAGAGCATCACTTCTACCGGGATACCTGTTGTTATCGCGGAGCTACCTAAGGGAAGAGAAAAAGACAGTACAGTTAAATTATTGAGAATGCTTAGTGCTGACGGGCTGGTTGCAGGAGATGTTTATGTAGAAGATCACCTACGGTACATGGAGTCCTTGGCAAAGGAGTGTGGTGCAAGGCTTTATGAACCTCTGTGGGGGATGGATCCGGAGGAGCTCCTATATGAGGAGATAAAGCATGGATTGAACCCCCTGATCATCGGCTGTCAAAGAGAACTTACTAGGTGGCTAGGCAAACATATTACTATAGATAACGTCGATGTATTCATTCAGCAGGCGAAGAAGCACGGTATTGATCCTCTGGGCGAGATGGGAGAATACCATACACTTATCATTGATAGCCCTATACATAAAAAGAGGATCAACTATAAGATTGTTGAGAAACTCGTCTATAATAACTATTATATCCTTAGGGTGGTGTAGATTCTATGAGCCGGTATAATTGCTCATTATCCAAGAGCCTGCTCATCGATGCTGTCCGCAGGTATCTTAGATCCACCTATTGTGACTGTATAGCTCTTAGCGGCGGGATTGATACATCATTCATAGCCTATGTTGCAAGCCTTGAGCACATGCATATGAAGGGGATAGTTGTATTTTATAAAGGTGGTATCCCAAGGGATCTTCCCTACTCGATATATGTGTCAAGAAAACTGGGAATCGATCTTCATCTAGTAACTATAGATGACGAATACATTAGGAGTAAGGCTAGCCTTATAGTGGACTGTACAGGCATCAATGACTATATCGAGGTAAGGAATGACCTAGTATTTCTCAGGGTTCTAGAGGAGGCGTCCAGGCTTGGATGTAGGTGCATCTACACGGGTGATGGTGGAGATGAATTGTTTGCTGGATATGGCTTTACACGAGGCCTGCTCAGTAAGGAGGTCCGGGAATCATTCATTAAACTCGGTGTTAGGGGTCGTTACCCAGGCCTTGAACTAGCCGAGTGTATAAATGTGGAAGCACACGCCCCTCTCCTATCTGATGAGGTTATCGAGATAATTATGAACACTGACCCTAACTGTATAAGAGGGTGGAGGCTGGAGGGTAAGCATATACTCCGCGAACTACTTGAAGAAGCTGGCATATACGCGGTTGCATCTAGAAGAAAGACCCCTGCTGAGCAGGGAGGTGGTACTGATATGCTTTGTAAGGAGGAGCTTGAGAGGATCACGGGTCTAAGGCTGACGAGGATATATATTTAACTAATGACATGCTAATCCGTTCTCCTAATACGCTCATATTCCTCCTCAATAATACCGAGCATCTCATCCTCACATAGATTGTTTACAGCCCCGATAACCAGCGCTCCACCAGCACCAACACCCTCCTTCACATAACCTTCCTCATACTTCCTGAGGCCAGAATACCTAGAGCTCCTGAACGAGAGCCTGGTATAAATCACTGGTGTACTAGGTGATATCTCCCTGACAAGTCCTGGTAGATCGGATGATTTATCGTTCATTATCCACGGGGTTGTAGCTATTGCAAGGTTATCAGGTATGCTTAGCATGATTTTAGCCATGATTCCTAGTACAGCTGCCATCTGGGTGCCACCTGCAAGGATTACGGTTTTCCCCCGGCTAAGTAGACCTGATGCTAAGCCGGCTATGGATATGTGAACAGGATCGCCAACCCGATCCACTATTTCGAACACATCGAGGCCAGTATTGATCCTTCTCAAGGCCCTCCTAACAACAGTCTCTTTTAAGCCACGGGGATTATTAGGAGAGCTACTACTAATCTTCTCGAGCCCATTGAAGCCCAGTGCTTCGAGTAACGCGGCTGCAACAGTTGTTCCTCCTGGGATACTTTCACCTATGAAGAAGCATCTTCCCAGCCTAGATAAGATTTCTCCAAGCAGTTTACTCTCTTGATACAGTGAGCGAGCCCTCCCTCCAGGAAGTGCCTGCTCCTCGTCTATTCGGGCCCCGGGGATTCTCGAGGGGAGAACAACATGGGGGATCCTAGGACTATAAACGCACCCAGCATCAATCACTATAGCTGGTACTCCGATAGTGCCTAGAATAGCTCTGGTGATAATGGCGGGGGTTGGAAAACCCTCGGGAGAAACGGGGATAACATCAAGTGTGATAGGCCTTCCGTTAACAAGATATTCGGCGTCAAGAGTTGGTGTGTAAAGTGTTGCCTCCGGGGAGGGTCCAGCTATGCTAATGCCTGGAATAGTAGACGTATATGTATTACCAATAACTATCAAGAACAAGGGCTTATTAATACACCCGATTATCTTCTCTGCACGGGATCTAGAACCGATGACCTCTAAGCCCTTAAAAGTTCCCTCATGAGGACATCTACTAGACCTATCTACACTCAATGCAGACATCGCCCACCAATTGATCATGCCTATATTCCTAAATAATATTTAACTATAGGTCAAATTATTCTTAAGCCTTAGCGGAAGGTATAGCATAACTATGTTCGACCTTATGAGTTATTAGATTGTTTGTAGCCGTGTTCAAAAATGAATAGACCCTATATTTAACAATGTTTTATCCTATGTGGCTTAGGGCTGTGCTTCTTTGCCTGGCAAGGGCCTTAAAGCCTAGACGCCCATTAGACTCCTTAAATGATCCAAATTTAGTCTTTTATCATGAATACTCAGCTTATTCCTTATTCTCGCCGATTATAATGGAGATTTTATCGTTTCTGCTACATCAATGTACAGGACATATTGGCACAAAGCAGTGTTCCAATAACATGTCTGCCGTATGAATATATTCATCCCCGTCTAAACTTAGGACTTTTAGGTTGGAAAGTACATATTGACCATATAAACTTAGTGGAGATAACGCGTGGGACGCCGATTTTCTGTAATATATAGCAACTTTAAAATATAGATTAACCCATCAAACATATGGCTCATACTTGGTCAGATTCTCCTCCAATTAGAAGGCCCAAGAACATTCTCGAGCCAATAAAATACTTAGGTACCGTTTATCCTTTACCACAATATGGATTATAGTCAAAGAAATTTCCTTGAAACCTATGTCGATGTAGTAGCAAGGGATCAAAGACTCTTTATCAAGAGAAATCTTTTTGAAGTCCCTGGCCAAATAATGAGTAGTATTCCTATTAGGCCATCCAACGCTATTCCGGATCTTATGGACAGCATGTCTATGCTTTATTTTAGCTTTTCGGATAAGACGATAATATTCTTGGCTAAATTATTTTTCTCTAAGAAGCTTTTTGTATCCTAACCATCGTAGAGAACCTGGAGCCTCTGAATGTGACTATTGAGTATAGCAGATTCCCTATCATATCCTTATGGCCTATCCTATACATGTATGGCTTTCTTAAGGGTTCTCAATCTATTGCCATGTGCCCCATAGTTTCCCCTATAGCCGCAGCGCCTTCCTCTTTACGTGTAAGTTCCTCCTCTCTTGCTTCCTTAACCGGCTTTACTGCTTTCTGCAGCACCTCCAATCCTCCAATGTACCTATATATCATTGTAACATAGACCACACGAGCCAAGCTTTTTGAAAGCCCTATGACTTTGTCCGAGGTCTCTAATCAAATAATTGAGAGGAGAAACGATGTACCAATTAATAATTTATTATTGTCTTGAGATTTTTCTGTCAATGGAGGCTCCCCTTCCCAATTTCTCTATTAAAATCTTCCCTTCCACCACCTGATCCAAAATCCTCTATCCTCACCGATCTTTCATAGCATCAGAAATAGCCTTTAGGCATAACAATCACACGCCTCTTACCATCCTTAATCTTTACACCAGACTCACAGTCTCTAGTAGTTGGTTTAACACGGCATTAAGATCTAATCAAAGGGTAAGAATCCAGATTA
>WAPN01000032.1 GCA_015520735.1 Desulfurococcales archaeon | reverse complement strand
GGGCTCGGAGATGTGTATAAGAGACAGATTTATGATACGTTATACTACTACATAACAGTTCCTTCTAAGCAATAATGTTTTATTACAAACAAGAATTAGAATAGGGATCAATAAATTCATACAAAATAAGTAAAACTTAATAATACTATACAACATCTTAATGGAAAAGGAGAAAATTATTTAAGCAATAAAACAAAATAAAGCATGTTGAAGAGGATAACATGAGGGACATACCTATGTCAAATAAGGAATTCTGTAGTATATACGATATAAGGTTTCTTATGAAAAGAGGAATTATTCTCTCACCACCACTGTGGCGAACTCTAAAAGCAGTAATAGACCTCAAAAAAGCGACAGCCGAAGATCTCGCAAAAGTAACTGGAAGGCCTAGAACAATAGAGTCAAGATATCTCGCAGAACTTAATAGGCTTGGCTTGATAGCTAGGAGGAGAATAAGCAGGAAAGTCTACTACATCGAAGCAATAACAGCTGTCAAGGAGGCACTAGATGAATACGGCGGTGTCCCTATAGAACAGCTCGCGCACCAAATAAGCTTGCCCGCAGATATTGTAAAGCTAATTGTTGAGAAACTGAAGAATTCTAGCGGAACATCCGAGACAAGCGAAGAGTAATCCTCGATAGCATTGTTTTAGACAAAACATAATCATTACTATTATTCTAATATCTGACAACACTCGTATCTGGAAGCTTAACTATTACCTTACCCGTCTTGCCTGTGAACTCGTCTTCAACACTTACCACTATTTTCAGCCTATAGGGTTCGCTATTTGTGCGTGCTTCTAGCTCTGACATCGCATAGACGAAAGCCTTTATCAAAGCCTTGATTACCTCGCTACGGCTCCGCGCATTAATACGTCTGACCTGTTTATCAAGTATGTGGATTGTGGTCTCATCTAGCTTTACACTTACAACTCTGCTACGAGATCTGATTGAGATCTCCATAATATTATCCGATATCCTGCTAACATCTCCAGCTATATCGTTATATAATGATAGAGTCATTTCTCTGTCCTCCGCTCTTGCCGAGTTTCTAGTTAGGGCCTCTCATGGATATTATGTTTGCTTCTTGAAGCCCCATCAGGTACAGTTATGATAAATTTATGTGGTACGGTGAAAAAATTTCAGTGTGCCCAAGGATATTTAGAAACTTTTTATAATGCTCAAATTATCTCTGTGGGATTAATTTCCCACTAATTATGTCAATAATAAATTGTTGAACAAAATATTAAAGAGCTTCGGCCTAAGAACTACTATGACCGACCCCTGTAACACCCCCGCATAGGGGATGGGATGAACAGGGGTGACTCCCCCTAGGACTCAAACATTATTCTTAATAGGTAGACCACTAACAATTGCCGCATGTTCTTTTACAGATTTTCTTGAGCTCCAACATTGTTCAAAATGATTGTACATAAGTGATCAAGCAATGATCATCTGTAAAATAATGTTGAATTAAATATTAAAAGATAGAATCACTCCTTCAAATTACCAGTTTTCTTGAGATATTCTTTTAGAGCCTGTATGTTCCACTCGTGGACGCTTCTCCTCCTCTTATCAATCCTGAGACCGAGCTTCATAGCTGTCTTAAAATCGAGACCAACTGCTTCGAGTTCTCCTTTGCTGAAACCCCTCCCTATACGTGTTCCCTGGTCTAGGCCTCCATGTTTTCTAAGCATAGGTCTCTTCACTATTGGTTCCGGTGGAACTACTTCTTCACCCATATCTGCACACCATTGGCCTCGTATTCTACATTATTCGGGATACTTTGGTTCTTATTATAATTTTTATCCTGTTCCCATTATGCTTAATACCCGGTCTATTCCATAGTGTATTGTGGTGATTGATGAGGCCTTGATAAAACGTCTCGTGCTAGACGTATTGGTACCTATTAAGGGTCCCAGCATCGTGGATGTAGCCGAGAACCTCTCTAAGGTTGAAGGCGTAGACGCCGTAAATATTACTGTTAAAGAGGTAGATGTTGAGACTCAGAACATAATTGTTGTTATTGAGGGCCAGGACATCGATTATGGAGAGATCAGAATGGTCATAGAGGAGCTAGGGGGAGCTATTCATAGTGTTGACCAAGTAATAGCTGGTAAACGTATTATCGAGATACCCGAGGATCTCTATGACTAGGGATAACAATTATCATTTATTCTCACGGTGACCGCTCGAATTGGAGAAAAGGAGAGGACTACTAGATATCTTGGACGAGCTTTTCAGTCAGACACAGGTGATAATGGTTAATGGTATAAAATATGCTTTGAAAAAATATGATCGTACTCCGGGACTCCTCAAGTGGTTTATCATTAAATCAGCTAGCTTACCAATAACTATTTATCCATTCACATTCGTTCCTCGCGAAAGATTGGAGCGAGAATCTGTTTTTCTGAGGGAGTTAGCTGACAAGATTCCTGTTCCACGCCCTGTCTTGATCGATTGGGGAGAAATCAGGCTTATTCGAGAATTTATTGAGGGCAAAAAATTCGTTCCAGGGCTTGATGAGAGGGACTATAGGGATGTTGCATGGGCTATTAGGAGTATACATGACTATGGCTATGCATTAGGTGATACCAAGTTCCAGAACTTCATTATTAGTGGGAAAAAGGTTTATATTATTGACGCTGAGCAGGCCGTAAAGTCGAGGAGTAAAACACACTATGCTTGGGACCTCTTTATTTTTCTTGTCACAACAACGATTAAGTTAATAACTGATAACCCGTTTCTTGACATATATGTTTATACAGACATAATGCAGTCCATAATAGACTACTATCTGACTGGGGACGACGAGCTGTGGGAGGAGATGAAAAAGATCTATAACCGTAAAATATTCGGCGGATTAGCAGGCGTACTAGTCCCGCTTCCCTATAACTTCAGATTGTTAAAAATTCTACGTGGACGGTAGAGATAAAAATGTGGCATCATCATTTCATCCATGGTGATGAATTACTCCCGGTACGACCGCTAGGGATGAGATCAACGCACCCGACTGACTATTTTTCTCTTCTAATAATCTTCCCTTAGAAATGCTTCGACAGCCTCTTTTACATTAAGGCCTTGCACCGGATAATGTTTTATGCCAGCATTATTTAGTGCGAAGTATGCGTTCGGACCCGGCGTTGGGCCCATAACTATTTCTACGCCCTCATTTGCTAGGAGCTGTACTGCCTTTACGCCCGCTCCACCTGATGCTCTATAGCCTGGGTTCTCAACAATTTTTACATTTTTGATCTGTTTCTTCTCGATATCTATGATCGTGAATGTCGGGGCTCTGCCGAATCTAGGATAAATATTGTCTTCGAGGCCACCCTTCTCAGTCGGGAAAGCTATCCTTACCATTTGTATCACCCTAACATGTTAGGTTATCCTAACGTCTTATCTGGTCTAATAACTATGGGTTCGAATGGCTTATAAGCTTCAGGTAGGTACTCTAGACGCCACTCATCAAACCTTGACAAAATATTGTCGAGCCTTTCAGCGATCCTTCTCAATGCTATAGTGGCCTTAGAATCAGGACTGTACTCTATAAGAGGCTTCATAGATACATAGGAGCGTGGAACCTCCTCATCATAAGGAATCTCGCCCAGGTAATACAGTTTGTTCTCATTGGCGATCTTCTTCAGCTCCCTGTAAAGTTGCATATTCAGATCATACTTGTTAATTACAATCATTGATGGTATTCTGAAGTGCTGGGTAAGTCTTATGATCCTCTTTAGATCACTTATACTTGCCCGTGTGGGTTCAGCAACGAGAATTGCTGCGTGGCTTCCCGCCAGGCTTGCAATTACTTGGCATCCTATACCTGCTGCCGAGTCCAGGAACATGATCTCTGCCTCTCTAAATATCTCTCTTCCCTTGTTACGGGCCTCTGTGACCAGTTTACCGCTATTAGGTCTCCCAGGCACTATTTCGGCCGACACTAGTGGAAAGCCCCACCGTGTTTTCTCCTTGATCCTTATCCATCCCGCCAGAACATCTCTCTCGAACCTTACTGCTTTCACTGGGCATACGAAGCTACAAGTATAACATCCCTCACACAACCATCTATCAACAACATATTTCCCATCAACCACTCTTATTGCTCCAAACTGACAGGCCTTTAAGCATTCTCCGCATCCCGTACATTCATCATCGAGAACAAATGCTCTTCTCCCCTCATAATGCTCAATTACCCTATCCCAATCCTTTATTCCAAGAACAATGTTCATGTTGGGCGCCTCGGCATCAGCGTCAACAGCTACTAGTCTCCTCTTACCCGATAGGAGTAGGGCTAAATGAGCGGCAAGTAGGCTCTTACCTACACCACCCTTACCGCTAGCTATGCTTATCTCGATCAATGCTTTATCCACCCCATGAGTTCATCCGATATCTTCATGAGAGCTCTGGATGCGGGTGAACTGGGATAATGAATTATGAGAGGCTTGGAATAAGCATAGGCTTCTACAACGGCTTTATCGTAGGGTATATGGAATATTTTCTCAACACGATGCCTACGAAGGACCGTCTCCAATATCGTAATGTCTCCTATCCCGTACTTGTTGACCACCAGCCATACTTGTTTGTTCATCGCGTCGGTTACCTCGAGGATGGAGTCTAGATCGTGTGCTCCGAGGGGCGTCGGTTCAGTTACGACGATCACGAGATCAGAGTCTCTAAAACCCATTGATACAGCATTGCCAGTGCCAGCACCAGTATCTACGATGAGCAGTTCAGGTTTTAGTTCTAATGCCCGTTGGAGCGTCCTATATACACCGGGAGGAGTGTGCTCCTCCCCCTCAATCAGCATACCAGTGACGAGCTTGAAACATCTACCGCCAAAACACACGGGGGTCACGTATGTGTAGCCTAAGATGTGGCCGGCCCCCCTGATCGCACCGTATGGACAGGCATAGTAGCATGCTTTGCAACCACTGCATAGCCGGGGGAAAACTATTGGGTAGGCCTTCCCAGCCATGAATAAGGCACCTGTATCACATATTTTCACACATACTCCACACCGAGTACACTTCGTGGTATCAATCATAGGTAGAAACAATGTTATCGGCTCCCGGTTCTCAAGCTCCTCTATACCTAGTATGACGTGGTCATTGGGACCCTCTAGATCGGCGTCAACCAAGACCAGGTCATCTATATTCTTGGATAGTAGTGTTGCCAGACTGGTTGCGACAAGGCTCTTCCCCGTACCACCCTTTCCCCCAGTCACAGCGATACTGGTCATTGTGTTTAAACCCCCTGCCAGTAACAAAGTTTCTTGAAGAACGGGTTATCTAAGACTCTCCGGTTTATCTCATTGAGATCCTCGGTGTCTAGATCCTGTATAGCCTTGTAAACATAGCTGGACATGTTTCTAGGCAACTCCACTCCTCCACATTTATAATCAAGGCAGTGCTTCTCCGGGTTTCGTTCAAAACAGTCCTTGACAAGCTCTTCAAACCCTTCTATATAAAATGTTCCAAGTGCACAAACATATTTTAGATGAGTCAGCCTCTCTCCATGGTCGGCCATATAATATGCTTCAGCTAATCCCAATATTCTTGATAATTTGAATGGTGTTATGCAGCCGGTACTACTACCAATATATCTTATTATCATTGCTTCTATGCCCACAGTTAGATCACCGTTAGGGTAACCTAACAACTGACTATTAAAACCATGATACATGTTAGGCAGTAATAACTTTAACCCGAACAAAGACTGTATCATATAGCACTCAGATGATTTTTCGGGGAGCCTGAGCCCTATCATGGCAATGAAGGCGCGGTTACCCGGCTGACTCCAGCGGTGGCTGAGCAAAATGAAGATCGAGGAAAAGAATTGGTGGGAGATACCAGGTCTCCCAAGACCTTGCTATATAGGCTTATCCAAAAAGAATATGAAGGGCATAATTGCCCTTACATTCTCTCTTATTGCGCTAATCATTGCTGAACTGCTACAATTCATCCCTTACGGCACAACTATACTCTTCGCATTCATAGTAGGGATCATACAGTTTGTAGCTGCCTTTATAGGCCATCCCAGCATCAGCAAGAACGACGAAATATTCCTAACAAACCTGCTACGATTCACGAAAGACCTCCTATCGAGATACTCCATACCCTCGGCGAAGATCCCATTAGCAATACAATATATCAATGGAGTCCAGCTGTACACAGCATATATTTCCGGACGACTAAACATCTTCATACTGAAGCCAAAAACATATCATAAAATTATAAGAAATAAGAAGCCAATGTTCCGCTATAAATTCATAAAAAGATACAAAATAAGCAAGACCATCATTGGAGAAGCAAACGTGACGGCGCCCCACATAGAGGTTAAAAATACTCTTATAAATACAAGAGCAAACATGATAAGATTTCTACCCCATATAGAAGTATCAAGTATATTGGAATGGATAAGGGATTTTGATAGGAAATACTCTGAGGCGATAAACCATGCCATACATACTAGTAATCGGAGACGCCCATATACCCGATAGAGCAGAAAAAGTTCCGGACAAGCTAAAAGAGATCATCGAGGATGGAAGACCCTGGGACGTGGCTGTATACACTGGTGATTTCACAGGCAAAGAAGTGCTTGACTGGTTTCTCGGCCTAGGTAAAAAAACATTCTATGTAGAGGGCAACATGGACTACCTACCTCTTCCCCGAACAGCTAAGTTTAGTGTGAAAGGAGTAAGGTTTGGTGTACATCACGGCCACGGAATATATCCTAGGGGAAACACAAGAGACCTGACTAGAATAGCTGCATCACTAGACGTAGACGTGCTTCTCACGGGTCATACGCATAGCTCATTTATAAAGTGGAGCTTGGACAAGAAGAGATTGCTTGTGAACCCTGGAAGCCTTACAGGCGCTTGGGGCGGTGCAGGAGGATCCATGAAGCCCAGTATGATGATCATAGAGGTTAATGGCAAGGAGCTTAGAATAATACTCTATGAGCTAGATCATCATAATGCGTTAAAAAGTATTGATAAAATTATCAGGCTTCCATAGAATATCTAAATAGTTTTTAAATGGATGTCCTTACACCTCGTAGATCTCTCTCTGGTGACTACTTCTCTCCTCCTATAGCTGTAGATCATCGCTACAAAGTATATCGCAATTGAACTAAACACTATAGGCCAGTAAACGATCTCTGGGAGATAGGTGTCAGGCATAACCCATATGTTATAATCAATGATATGCCCTGCCGATTTCCAGAGTATTGCCCAGGTAATGCTCCAGAAACCGCCGTACATGCCTATAATGCCGCTAACAATAAGGTATAATGGAAGAGTTGCGATATCAATGTACACCATCAGTATAGTTATGAATGCAAGCCATATGAATGCCTTGGCTCTCCAGCTACTAACTAATGCGTCTACGGTTCCCAGACTAACACCCATTACTGCGAACAAACTATAAGTAATTATTATATTAGAGAATATACTGTGCGCCACTGCTAGACGTATTCTCTTCTTATAGAGGACCGGTATAAGAATAACTAGGCCCGCATAACCAGTTATGACCGCAAGGGATAAACGATCCGTGACCACACAGTATATCATGAACAAGAGAATAAATACAAATAGAAGGTAAATATTAACAACTAAGCGGCGCACCAATTAGGGGCACCTAGAGTTGTAATATTCACTACTAGAATATAATACCACCCAGCAAAATAAATCTGGATAATGAATTGTTTTCACTCCTGAACTTCTCCCTTCAGCTTCTTGACCTTAAGTATCGGTCCTTCCTTGCCGATCACAACTATTCTTTCGCCTCTTCTGATGTCATCATCACTCGTGGCTCTCCAGTATTCTCCCTCGATCAACACGAATCCTTGTCCCTTTGCGGGTATGTCGTCGACCGCTTTACCAGTGATTCCAAGAGGAAGCGTTTTAAGTTTTGGCGGCTGTAATTTCGCCTTCAATACCTTATAAAGCACTATGCCCATGAATATGCCCAGCACAACGCCTATGCTGATCCCTGTCCAGAATAACATCCTCTGATAGCTCGGAGCTACGAGCCATCCGGGATTAAGTACTGGTAGGAGTGCTATGCTTAATGCTATCAATACAATACCGGTAAATCCTAGAACGCCAAATCCCGGTGTATGGATCTCTACTGCTAACGCCACAGCACCTATGATTAAAAGTATTAAGCTTATCATGTTGGGGTTAAACCCCATGCCCAGAAGACTAATGATTATTAAGGCCACAGCTATTGGTACGAAGAGCAAGTGACCAGACAATATGCTAAATATTAATGTTAAAACGCCTATGGTCATCAAGAGACTATTCACTATAGGATCACTAACTGCCGTGACTATCGCTGCCCTGAGACTACCGCTATAGTATATCACATGGGCATTGCTACTATTTATCACGTACTCTCTACCATTATCTAGTTTAACCTTCCACCCATTAATCTTTGCCAATAGTTCATCTATATTCCTAGCAACCAGCTCGATGACATGGTATTTAAGCGCCTGCTGATCATTGAGCGTTAAGTCGTGAAGAACGAAATTCTTAGCAGCAGTAACATTTCTACCCCTATCCTGGGCAAGAGTTGTTATCATCGATACAACAGGGTTAATCACCTTTGACATGTTGAGCGGCTGATACTCCCCGGTCGTAGGATTATAGAGAACTGGTTGGACAGCCCCGATGTTGGTTCCAGGCGCCATTGCAGCTATGTGGGTAGCCATGAGTATTAGTGTCCCTGCACTCCAAGCGGCTGCGCCAACCGGGTAAACATACCCGATTACCGGGACATTACTATTCCTTATATATTCTATGATGTCCTGGGCAGCCGCCAACAGTCCTCCCGGAGTGTCAAGAATGATTATCACAGGGGCATCGAGCTTCTCCCCCTCATTGATGGCCTCTTGGACAAGATACGCCGTACCATATGTTATCTCACTATTTATCCTTACAACGACGAAGTTGTGTATACCCTGGCTCAGAGCTAGACCAACAGCTCCAGTTAGAATGAGAGATAATCCTATGAGGAAGAGAGTGATCCTAGAAATAAAAATAATTGATTCGATTCTTCTCACTTCTCATCGCCCACGAAGACTTATTCCGTTGTTGTACGGAGCCTAGGGCCTTTTGTAGCTCCTAGAGCCACGCCTAGTGTTTCGATGTCTCTCCCTAGACTGCTCGGCGCTATGACTATCATGTTCTTCTCCTTAGCAATCTCTATCAGAGTCTGTAGCTCACGTAGCCTGAGAGCCGCTGGGTGTTCTTCGTAGAACTTTGCAGCTTCAGCCAATATCTTTGATGCCTGCCTCTCACCCTCGGCCTCGATAACCTTTGCACGCCTCCACCTCTCAGCCTCTGCCTGCTTAGCCATCGCACGGAGCATTGACTCTGGTAGTCTCACCTGTTTCAGCGTGACCGCCGTTACCTTTATTCCCCATGGATCAGTTACTTCGTCTAGGATGGCTTGTAGCCTCTTGTTTATGTCCTCACGCTTTGTAAGAAGCTCGTCGAGCTCTACTTGTCCAACAATATCCCTGAGGGTTGTCTGTGCCATCATCATTACAGCGTAGTTGTAGTCCTCAACTTTAGTAACGGCTAATACTGGGTCGAATACGCGGTAATAGACTACTGCATCGACACCAACGGTGACATTATCCTTTGTTATGATCTGTTGCTCTGGGACATCTACTGTTGTGAGCCTCAGGTCTACCTTGATGAAGTTGTCGACGAACGGAATAATGAAGAATATACCGGGGCCTTTAGCGCCTAGGAGTCTTCCGAGACGAAATATTACTGCTCGCTCGTATTCACGAACGATCTTTATGCTCATTGACAAGAATATTATCACGATGATAAGTCCTAGAATAATGCCTGGAAGATACTCTAGTGAACCTATTGGGTCAGCCAAAATTACACCTCTCTATAGATAAGGATAGACAATATATCTTAAAATAATTTAGAGGAGAATTGATATAATTAAACCTTCCACTACTCCTTATAACCGGTTTCCTCGAGGAGCGTTTCCAGCGCTCTACGCGTCCTCATAGTCAGTTCTTGGGCTAGTCTTCTAGAGTACTGGTAGTGCATAAGGTCTTTGAGCCGGAATATCTTTTCGTGGAAATGCTTTATGCTCTCCTCGAAGCTCCTATTATGTTCTGCACCGAACAAGAATACTCTTACAAGACCGACTACTCCGAGAGCATCGAGTTTATCCGCATCACTCAATATCTTTGCCTCATCGCTGAGAGGCTCTATATTGTTTTTCCTAGCGTAGCTGAAACTGTGATAGAGGATGGCATTGGTAATCCTCTCGATCTTATTGGTCGGTACCCCTTTCTCGGCAAGTATTGATCGGGCGAGCAGAGCCGAATAATAGGCGTGAGGCTCACCAATCCTCCTACCGATATCATGAAGGAGAACGGCTAGCTCCAACACCGTCTCGTCGACATTGAGTCCCTCATTATCTACGATGAGCCAAGCGTATCTTCTCACACGAGCTACGTGCGGGTATCCATGGGCGAAACCGTTGCCCATGAGTTTCTCGACGAGTCTCTTTATCTCATTTATTATTGCATTCATCACTTCTCACCGGTGAGTGTTTCTGCTATGGTTTTGAAGACTTTCCTGATTGTATCTATCATGTCTTGGTTTGATAGGTACTCGTCAGTATTAGCTACAAGGTTATTACTTACTACAAGAACCGATGCGGCTCGGTAACTCCTCATCCATGAGAGGTAATACAGTATTGCCGTCTCCATATCTACGCCAATATATCCTAGTCCAGCCAGTTCTCTTGCAAGACCTGGTGCTTCAGCATAGAAAGCATCACTTGTAAAAACCGGTCCCAGCAAGACATTGACACCATTCGCTTTTAGGCTTTCATAAATTCTTGATGCCAATAAGGGATCCGGGGCCATAGGAGGAGTATTATCTCCGGCGTACATGTTCGTCGAGCAACCCGTTTTCCTAACACCTGAAGCCGTTGCTACAATTACTGTTCCGGGTCTAATATCTTCTCGGAGCCCACCACATGTTCCGAGCCTAACGATGATTTTTACCCCCGCCTTCACCAGTTCTTCAAAGACTATGCTTGCCGACGGGCCTCCTATACCGTGACTGTATATTCCGATCATATTGGTGCCTATCTTTGCCACTACGCCCCGGTATCCTCTCCGAAGGCCTAGATCACTCCATGAATCCATCAGCTCCAATACTATGTCTATTCTGTCCGGATCACCCATAACTACAGCTTTGCTGGGCACTACCCCAATAGGTATACCTATATGTAGCGTTTTATCCAAGAATCAGCCCCCCACTAAGAATAATTCGTCATGCTATGGTTTAAAGAAGAAGGAATCCACGGTAACAATAACTATCTATGCAGTCCGATTAACACGAGTATTATTAGTACTATCAAGCCGATTATCACCAATAGGATCAAAGCCGTTATGACTGCTATGAGAATTGGAGCTAGTATGGCACCAGCTATTCCTGCGAGAAACAATACTGTTCTATTTTTTACTCCTAACAAATACGCGATTATTACTCCGAGAATGAAGCCTACTATTAGAAGCATCGGCATATCCATGAGATTATTCCTCCTAGTAGGCAGTGGTATAGGTGTTTTCTCCTTAGCAGTATTTACTTTAATGCAGTTCGAAAAATAGTTTATGTCATATTTGTAGCTATTTATACCTATCCTGCAAGACATGTTCTCGCTATGCTATACAGATTACCGGTCTGCCGAGGAAATAAAAACCCTTTACAGGAATATGCTAACCAACGTTAATTCTGGGTGAGAATATCTCTTGAAGGCTCTCGTGCTTCACGGCCCAGGTGATCTTAGGCTGGAAGAAGTAGCTGATCCCATGCCTAAGGGAGAATGGGTGAGGATAAGGGTTAAGAGAGTAGGTATTTGTGGTACTGATAAAGCTTTCTACAAGGGGACATATAGGCCTTTCAAGCTACCACTGATACCTGGCCATGAGATTGTAGGGGTTATTGATATGGTTGGTGATGAGGCCGATGAAGGCCTTGTAGGGAAGCGGGTAACGACCGAGATAAATGTCCATTGCCGAAGATGCTGGTATTGTAGGAACGGCATGCCCACTCATTGCCCCTACAGGCAGACGATCGGAATAAGCATTGATGGTGGTATGGCAGAGTACGTGTTGACAAGGCAGGACCTGCTACATAGTGTGGACGGTTTGACAGACAGACAGGCTGCCTTAGTGGAGCCATTGGCTGCTGTTGTCGAGATGACTGAGATGACTCCACCTAGTAGGGGGTCGCGGGTAGCTGTGATAGGTATTGGTACTATAGGCTTGTTATCCATCCAGGTCCTCAGACAATATGATCCTGATGTGATCGTTGCTTTTTCACGCCCAGGAAGCCCCAAGGCTGACTTGGCGGAACGGCTGGGTGCCGATGAGGTATTGTCTCCGAGTGATGCGGAGTATGCCTTGAAGAAATATACTCCTGAAGGAGTGGGGTTCGACTATGTAGTGGAGGCTTCTGGGAGCAATGCTGGCGTAGACCTGGCCGTAAGGATCGTTAGGCCGAGAGGAGTTATCGCTGCGAAGAGCACTCATGGATCAAGGGTTTCTCTAGACTATACGGCACTGGTTGTAAAGGAAGCCAGGATCATTGGGAGCAGATGTGGACCATTCCCTAAAGCAATAGAGTTGCTTAGGAAAGGAATAATACACGTAGATGATCTAGTTTCCGCCGAATATAGGCTCGAAGGTGGAGTTAAAGGGTTCGAAAAAAGCTTTGATCGTAGAGTCGTAAAAATACATCTCCTTGTCTAATCACTCTTTTATATATGGTTTTCCAAGCGCGCGCGGCATCCTTACTCTCTTCATTATGAAGGCGACTATTACTAGTGTTGCTATATAGGGTATAGTGTTAAACAGGTATATCTGGGCAGTGTACTGGACATGGTATATCTGCTGTAGCTTGAGCGGTAAGAATATCGAGAGAGCGCTAAAGAAGCCGAATATTAGTGCGCCTAGTATCGCTAGTAATGGGTTCCAGTTGCTAAAGGCAACGTTTGCCAGTGCAATGAATCCTCTTCCAGCGCTGATGAACTTAGTGAACTGGCCTATCCACCACACGGTCAAGTAGGCCCCTCCCAGCCCTGTAAGGGTTGCACCCAGGATCGTAGCGTACAGCCTCGTCCTCCTAACATTGATACCCATCGACTCGGCGCTTCTCGGGTCTTCTCCGCATGCACGTACTTTTAGACCGCTACGTGTCTTGTTTAGCCAATAATAGACTAGTACGGCTATAATTAACGCGGCAACAGCTAGTGGCGGTATATATAGTGTCGTGCCAGCCATGGGTACGAGTATCATTGGGAGAGTCTTGACGGTCGGACTACTACCGTAGCTCTGCCAGAGAGCAACCATGATCATGAGTGCTAGTCCATAAGCGAAGCTGTTGAAGCCGACACCAGCAATTATCTGGTCACCGTTCAGATAAGCACTTATAACTCCGTGCAGCAGGCCCGAGAGCGAGCCAACAATGGTTCCGACAAATAGAGCGAGTAATGGGTCGCTAGTATAGTATGCCACCACCGTGGCCGCGAATGATGATATTATGAAGATTCCCTCTAACCCGATGTTAACTACTCCGCTCTTCTCAGTAATTATCTCACCGACGCTTGCCAGCAGTATCGGTACCATTGATATGAGTGTTGAAGATAAGAGGTTTACGATGTCTGCTCCGGTGATCATTTCGTCATCCTCCTCCTTTTAATCCAGCTTATTATGAACCTGTAGGCATAGGGGATCGAGAGCGCGATCACTATCACTCCTATCAAGAAGTCCGACAGGTTCGGTGGAGCGTTCAGGAATAGCTCGACGTACTGGCCGCCTATCAATAGGCCGCTAAAGAATATTGCTGCGAATATTATTCCTATCGGGTTGTTCCTGCCAAGCAATCCAATACCGATCCCGGTGAATCCTAGGCCATAGACTGCTGATAATGTCGTGTCAATACTGTGCACGTCTCCCAGTACGAGTAGTGCTCCACCTAAGCCAGCCGCTGCGCCGCCAATAAGCATTGATGTCAATATCGCTTTCTCAGGGCTGAAACCAGCATATTTCGCAGAAGCAGGTGATAGGCCTGAGACCCTCATTATGTATCCTGTCTTAGTGTAGAATACTATGTAGTAGATCACTAGCGCTCCTATTACTGCTAGAATGAATGAGCCGGCAATATTGACTCCTACGACACTAAACATGGGTATTTGGGCAGATTTCGGTACGGGTACGCTCTGTTGCGGGAGCTTCGGGTTGTTGAACGGCCCTGTCACTAGGTATGCTAGGAGCCAGTACATTATCCAGTTAACCATTATTGCCGTTATCACCTCGTTTATACCACGATAGACTCTCAGCAACGCTATGAAAAGACCCAACCCCGCTCCTCCAAGGATCGCCACTATGATTGCCAGGGGAGCATTATGGATATAATAGGCAACAAGGAGGCCGAGGAGAGCGCCAACATATAGCTGGCTCTCGCCACCTATGTTAAATACGCCTGCCAGTGCAGGTATGCTAAACGCTATTGCCGTCATTATCAATGGAGTCGACTTCAAGAGAAGATAACCTACATCGGTATATCCCCATGAAAACAATACCTCGTAGACCCTGAGGGGATCGTATCCCAGGACCAACAGAGCTATCGCGCCGGCAAGAAAACCTATAGCCGCAGATAAGAATACCTCAAGGGCAGCCATGCCGTAGTCTTGGGCTCTAGCCCTGAATCTAGCCCTGAGTTTTTGGAAGAAACCATCCTTACTCGGCATGTACACCACCCATTAGGAGACCCAGTTTTTCAAGGGTGAACTCCTCTGGCTTACCTACCGCCATTATCCTGCCCTCATAGATAACCGCTATCCTGTCGCTGAGCTGCAGGATCTCGTCTAGATCCGTTGAGATCAGAAGAATGGCCTTACCATTGTCCCTTAGTTTTATAAGCATCTTTCTTATGAATTCTGTTGCTCCAACGTCGAGTCCCTGGGTAGGCTCGGCGACGATAAAAACCTGTGGCTCTCTAACAATCTCTCTTCCGACCATTACTTTCTGCTGGTTTCCTCCACTAAGGTACTTAACAGGAGTAAGTATGCTCGGCGTAACAACTTCGAGTTCTTCAACAACCTTCCTTGCTATCTCGTCTCCTTTGGCCCAATCGAGGTAGCCTAGCCTACCTAATATCCTGTAAATATTAGTGAGAACCACGTTCTCACGTAAAGTCATATCAAGGACCAGACCTACCACCCTACTATCAGGGACATATGCCAAACCATTCCTGTATCGCTCAAGTGTCGAGAAATGCGTTATGTCCTTATCATACAGCTTTATCCTTCCCTTATAGATCTTTCTTATCCCAGCTATTGCCTCTGCGAGTTCTCTCTGCCCATTACCCTGAACTCCCGCTATGCCAAGTATTTCTCCCTCACGTAGCTCGAGCGATACCCCCTTTACCGCATCGATGCCTCTCTCGTCTTTAACCCATAGATCCCCGATCACAAGGGCGATACGGCCAGGCTTTGCTGGTTTTTTCTCAATCTTTAAAACTATCTCTCTCTGAACCATCATCCTCGCTAGGTCTACTTCAGTGACCTTAGCCGTCTCGACCGTGTCTATCTTTCTACCCCTTCTAAGAACAGTTATTCTATCTGTGACGCGTTTGACTTCTTTGAGCTTGTGCGTAATGAATATTACTGTTATCCCAAGCTCTTTTAGCCGTGCCAGTGTCTTGAAGAGTTCTTCTGTCTCGATGGGTGTTAGTACGCTGGTCGGTTCGTCGAGGATAAGTATCTTAGCGTCGCGCAGGAGCGTCTTAATAATCTCTACTCTCTGTTGAACACCTATAGGGAGTTCCTCAACGACACTATCCAAAGGAACTTTGAGCCCCACAGTCTCCATTAGTTCTTCGGCCTTTTTCCTTGTCTCCGCTACTGTAGCCTTCGGGTTAATGGCTAAGTGGCTGAGGTGAAGGTTCTCTATGACTGTGAATGTGGGTATTAGTGTAAATTTCTGGTATACCATTCCTATACCATGTTTGATCGCGTCCCATGGACCCCTGAACTTTACTTTTTTGCCGAAGATTATGATCTCTCCCTTTGTCGGCTTAATCTCCCCATATAGGATTCTCATGAGAGTGGTCTTACCAGCACCGTTTTCTCCTAGCAATCCATGGATTTCGCCCTTGTGAACAACGAAGTTTACGTCCCGGAGAGCAACAACGCCGTCCGGATATATTTTTGTGATATGGAGCATCTCAACGGCAGGCTCTGTCAATGAGAGCGACCACCTATATTTCTGTAAAGAGCGGTTTTTGGTTTTAGTATAAGTAGATAAGCGGATGAAAATAAAAATAATGTTTATGTTTTTGAAGAAGATCCCACTGACTCGGCTATATGTGGCCCTTTGCGAGGGCTGCGTCGAGGTTTCCATTCTGTAGCTCCTGTATGATCTTCTGGTACTCATCGTGTGTTGTCGGCGTCTTGAAAACAATCTGTCCACTTATGATCATCTGTCTGAGCTTGTCAACTAGCTGCCATGCATAATCAGGTATATACTTGTGCCTGGTCTCATTAACTATCTTGACGATCTCGTCAGGCGTTAAGCTTGTCTTGTGCGCCTGGTATGCTAATTCGGCGAAGTACTTTACTCCGTTAAGATCCCAGATGCCTACGCCTCCCTCCCTGAGTCCTAGGGTTACTATGCCTGGCTTCCAGTTGCCTGTAGCGACCATCTTGATCGCGGTGAATACTGCGACATCAACACGCTTAGCACCGCTTATAGGTATGTGATACGGATCGATCCATTCCTGGCTAGCATCTTGTCCGACGGCAAGTACTATATGATCTGGGTGTTGCTTGTCCCAGTCCTTGACAGCGTTAAACATTCCCAAGTGAGTCAAGCCCGCCAGTCCGTAGATTACTCTTGCGCCCTGCTGGATGAGCTGCATACCAACGGTGTAGCCTTTCTGAGTATCAGTAAAGGTTCCAGTATACTGCCATAGGAAATTGATCTTCTTCCCCGTTTCTTTTTCAAAGTACTTGACACCGAAGAGATAGCCTATGTGGAACTTCCATAGAGGCGGTATATCCATGCCGGCTAATGCTGCAACCGTATTACCTCCAAGCTTGAGGGCCATAGCAGATGCTAGTATCCCTACTAGAGCCGCACATTCCTGCTCGCGGAACAGTATGTCTACCTCGTTCTTCCTGACAACGCCAGTGGTCGAGTCTATTAGTGCGTACTTCTGGTTAGGGAACTTATCAGCAGTCTTGTTAAGAGGATCGGTCCATAGGAACCCGATCAGTACTATTATGTCGTATTTACCGCTCTTGCTGAGCTGCTCGAGCAATGGTTGCATGTCAGCAGTACTTCTAGGCGTGATGAACTCTATATGGGCTCCCAGCTCTTTCTCTGCCCTCACCGCTCCTAGGTATGCCATGTCATTGAAACTGAGATCTCCTCTTCCACCGACGTCGAAAACCACTGCAACATTAATTTTCTTTATGGTTCCCGCAGTAGTTGTTGTCGTCGTTGTCGTTGTTGTCGTCGTGGTCTGAGTCTCTGTTGTGGTCGGTGACTGTGTAGCTGTGGGTGTTGCTCCTCCATGTTGTGTTGATGCGAAGTATACGGCGAGGCCCGCTATAATTATAATGGCCACAACTATTATGGCTAAGGCGGATCTAGTTATAGCCTTCAATCACTATCACCAGGAATAATAGTGCTTAGATTGTCTTTTCTCAGACAACATAAATAAACTCTTTTCCATGATCAGATGATGACCATTAGAAATAATGTGTTCAAAATAATTGTACAGATTAATGATTATAACCCGCACTACATATTTCTAGTTTATCAGAATCGCGGTGACAAAAATGGAGAAGAGGTTATTTGGAATAATCATAGTACTCGCGATCATCTTATTGGGTGTTGCTGCTACTTCATTCTATATAGGTAAAAAATACAGCGAAAACCTCGCAAAAACAACGACGAGCTCTGAACCATTCACGAAAGCTATCAATAAGATATTTGAGCCGGAACTCAAGAAAGCAATGACGAGCTCTAAGCACCTAATATATCTATCCGACAAGTTGAGTTTCAGCGATCTAGAGAATGGGAGATATTATGTTTTCTGCGACGCTGGCCTAAAACTCTATAATGGTACAGATCTCTACGCACTGTTTGGCGCCCTTAAGTATCCAGGCTACTTCATAAACGGTTTAACGCTTATACAGCCATATAGGAAGTTCGTCATGATAATCAATATGTCTATGACCGGAATATCAGATTACATGTTAGAACTTGTCCTAGTAAACACAAATACGGGCGAACAACTCAGTTACGGTATATTACACCATAGGCCGACAATAGCATATATCAACATAACTGATCCGAGCGAATACGGGAACTACAAAGTATATCTATATGGATGGATAAAGACTAATTCAACAAAAGCTTCAATATCGTACAACATCGACTTAAGAGCATGTATTAGGCAGGAAAAATAGCGGCAGAGGATCAAGGACTATGGCTCGGAACACGAAGATAATCGAAGAAAAACTCTCGGACTCCATAAAGACAAGAAGCTTCAGAGATATATATGAAATATTGAAACAGATCTTCAGAATCAGTGATTCATCTCTCATCAACAGTATCGTTGAAAAACTTCAGGCTAATCCCGAGCTAATAGAAGACCTGCTTGAGATCGCTAAGGATGAGATCAAACATATTAATGAGGGGCTGTGGCGCCTCTATGGTGTTGCACTAGTAGTGGAATTACTAGGTTTCATGGAGAAGTACCGTGATGCTTCAAGACTAGTATTGAGCACTTTATCCGCGAAGCACAAGGATCTCCTCGATGAGATCTACAAGACAATGCTTTATTCTGCAATACTCTCGTTTCCACCAGATAAGTTGGCAGACCTAATACACATGTTAATACAAAGCGGGACAATAGACCCACTCGCGGCAAGCGAGGCTCTTACGGGCTTCGTCGAACTACCTCCACATTCTTATCTCATCAACGAAGAATTGCTCTTCAGCCTAGCAGATCTCATTGAGGAGATCCTTGTGCAGGCCATGAACACCGCTAATGAGCCTGAGAATCTCGAGAGAATATATGATAATGTATCTGTTCTCCTGAGCGAGCTCTACGAGAGATGCAGAGAGATCTTAAATTATTCTCCTTGCGAGAAAATAAAGAAGAGAAGAAAGATATTTAATATCTTGGAAAAGATCGGTGAAGAGATCCTCAGACTGCGGGCGAAGTAACGACTGGTCTGTGCCTTGTCCTTATGACTATTGTTAGCCCATATTTTCTCGATATCCTGTACATCTGCTCGATCATGCTAGAGACACTGAGCTCTCTGCGAACACCGTCTCTTTCAAACCTATAGATCCTCAGCGGACATAGCTCTTTTCGTGACTTACAGTTAAAGGCGAGGCCCTTTATTCGTCTCGAGAGAGTTATCAGTAGAGCGTATACTGGCAGATTTGGTATTGATGCACGCTCTGACACTATTTTATAGAGATATTTGGAAAGCTTGAGTGCTTCCTCCAGATCCTCGGCATGGATTATGCCATCGTGGAGCTCTAATACGTATCTACGCCAATTGCCGCTTATTCTGTTATGATATAATATGGATATTCTGTTTGGTGTCTCATAGATATATTCGTAGATGATCCTCGTCCTGCCGTTTATCACTATGCTATTCTTCCAGTCTCCCACTTTTATCCCCCGAAAATCAGTTTATAATAGCTTGTGATATATTACATTATCCCTTTCAAAATATATAGAGGAATATGTAAAAGTTATTACAACCTATTATAGCTTTCTCTGTTGAAAAAGAGGTGGGATTGTAAAACCTATGCATTGCATTACCTATTTATACATATAGATTTGATCGGTGAGCTCACCCGTCTCCTCATCCCCCACGGTCAGGGCGCGAGGAGGCACCTCATCCATCCAGTTATTGTTCCTTAGGCGATTTAAGGATTAAGTCATACTTATCATCAATATACTTCAGCTCATTTATATGCAAGTATATACAATAAGCTAATAGGAAAAATATAAGTTAATTTCATATCAATTATTAAAAATAATGCCAGTCTCACTTTATATTGAGCGGTTTCTCCACAGGCAACACAATCAAACTGTCCTTCGGCAGATAGAATGTGATCTCCGAGTCAAGCGTAGGCTCGTAGAGGTTGCTCATATATATTATAAGGCTTGATTTACCAACATTTACACGCAGCTCAACCTTATCGCCGAGAAACATCGCTAGATCTATTCTGCCTACAAGCTTGTTCTCAACAGTCTCGTATTTCTCAACAAGCCTTGCTATTTCCGGACGTATTACTACGGCGACGTCGCGACTAGTTATCTCTCTTACTGGAACACCTGTCAATGTGGCATCTAGATCTGGTATGTATACGTCTATATAGCCGTCATGCTGTCTGCCTGCCTTGCCATAGAGGATATTGCTACGTCCTAGGAAGTCGGCGACAAACAGGCTTGTCGGGTGGAAGTATACTTGGCGCGGCGGTCCATACTGTAGAACTTTGCCCTTGTTCATCACGGCGATCCTGTCACTTATGCTCATGGCTTCTAGCTGGTCATGTGTCACGTAGACTGTTGTAATGCCTAATTTCCTCTGTAGCTTCTTGATCTCTTCTCTCATCTCTATCCTTAGCTTAGCGTCGAGGTTGGAGAGTGGCTCGTCCAATAATAATACTCGTGGCTCGACCACAAGTGCCCTAGCGAGTGCAACTCTTTGCTGCTGGCCACCCGACAATTGCAGAGGATACCTGTTCTCCAGTCCTTCTAGCTTGACAAGCTCGAGGGCCCACTTTACCCTTCTTCTTATCTCTTCGGCCGGTAGCTTCTTGATCCTGAGACCATATGCTATGTTATCGAACACCGTCATGTGGGGCCATAACGCGTAGTTTTGAAATACCATAGCAGTATTGCGCTTGTATGGTTTCAGGAATGTGACGTCCTCGTCGTCGAAATAGATCTTGCCCTCCTCAGGCACCTCAAAGCCAGCAATTATTCTAAGCGTTGTTGTCTTGCCGCATCCCGACGGCCCTAGTAGCGTGAATAATTCTCCGCTCTCAATCTCTAGCGTTACTCTATCAACTGCAACAACTGATCCATAAACTTTGGTTATGTTTTCAAGCCTGACTCTGGTCAAATTATATCACCATCCAGGGAAACGTGTTTCTTCCAAGGGAATTTGGGAAAGAGATCATGGCTATACACCTATGAAGGCGTACCTCTGCTTCAGCACTACCGTGATTATCAACACTGCTATCAACTGGAACAGTATCAGTAGCACACCCATTGATGCCACATACTGTACGCCGTACACTGTGCCTCCATAATAGATATTCTTCATTATGAATGTCATTGGAGCCTGCGCAGGGTTCAGTCCGCCTATTGTGATACTAGTGCTGACCTCTGTTGTTATGTATATGAATCCTACAATGATACCGCTTATAATGTATGTCGTAATCATTGGTAACACTATTCTGAATATTGTCTTTGTCCTACTGGCACCTAGATTCAGTGACGCCTCTTCGAGTGCCTCGTGCACCTGCTGGAATCCAGCGTACACTGACCTGACAACGAATGGCAGCTTACGTATAGTATAAGCTATAACCAGCACTATCCATGCCTGGAAAGTAGTCACAGATGTTGGGTCCAGCGGTGTTCCGCGGAAAAATGTTGAGAAGAAGTAGAAGTACCCCAGTGCAATGACCAGTCCCGGTATTGCTAGTGGGATTGTGGCCAGCGTGTCCATGATCGGTGTTATAACCCTAATCCTAGTTCTACTGACGCTGTATGCAATGATGATCGATATGATCGTTGCGAGAACAACTGCCATTGCCGCGTAGGTCAGCGTGTTCCTGATATATTGGAAGTATGTCGGGTTAGTAAATATTCCTATGAAGTACTTGGCAGTGGCCTTATCGAGCTGTATCTTGAAGCCGTAGGGCGGTATGATGTTAAAGGCTAATAGGATGACGCCTATTTGTGGCATTGCCGTGAAGATTATGAGCGGTAGCATCACCAGATATACGAATAATAGTCCCTTCCACCCAAGCTTCCTGACGCGTGGTTTCCAGCGACCTCCACGGCTTATCATAGCATATGATCTCATGCTAACGAAGCTACGTACAGCGAGAAATGCTAGAACCGCTATGAACAGCATAATGAATCCTAGGGCCGCTATCTGAGGCGAGACTATCCCCGTCTCTGAGGTAAAGCTACTGTATATCTGGTAGCTCATAACCCATGGATACTGAAACACAATAGGGGCGCCCAGGTCTTCCAGGCTGAATATGAAAACCAGTATGCTCCCAGCAATAATGCCAGGCAGCGCCAATGGTAGTGTGACCGTGAAAAACAGCTTTGCACCTTTACTGCCCAGGTTCTCCGCCTGCTCCTCCATACTTGGATCGATGCTTATAAAGCTAGAGAAGGCGTTAAGATAGACTATCGGATAAAAAGCCATTATTTGCGCCATCGCAATACCGGCCAAGTCCTTAATCTCGATTTGGTACCCAAACAACGACTGGGTCAGCATCGATATTGGGCCCTGAGGGCCGAACAATATTCTTACAACATAAGCATTCACAAAAGGTGTTATGAACAATGGCACCATAGCTAATACTCTAAAGACAGCCTTGCCGGGGAAATCATATCTTGCTAGCACGAATGCCACAAGTATGCCAAGAAACGTAGCTACTGTCGTAACAATGGTTGAGTTGATCAAGCTGTTAACAACTATTCCATAATTAATCCCTTTAAATATTATAAGAGATGTATTTCCGCTAGGTATTATAGCATACCATGAGGCCTCACCAGGCAATAACATATGTTTTACATATGGCGGGTTATTGAATATGTATACGAAGTTATAGTAGAACGGCTCACCAGGTGGAACTACAAAGCTGTTAAATAGCATCATGAATACCGGGACTAACAGGAAGGTTATCAGGATACTGAAGCCTACTACGATAAACACTATCATTATCGGGTCAAGCTTGTAGAGTGTTGTCCTAACCCTCTTGTTGATGGGTACCTTTATCTTCCTACGCCTCCTCAGCTCCCTAACAGTCATTATTTTGTCATGGATGTATCCTAGAATGGCAACTATCATTAGGGGTATTAGGAACAACGCTATAGCTCTGGGTATTCCTTCGAACTTCAGCGCTAGGTCAAAGAAGACGAAGATAAATCCTATAATTACTAGGAAAGATAAACCGAAACTGTTCATTATTCGGTGGTAATCAAAACCCTTCTTGAACAGTACTGTAGCCCATAATATGGCTGCTAACCACCACACCACCTCTGCGTACCCTGTCAAATATCCTAGCTCCTGGGTGAATAACAAGTAGAAGAACGCTACTATGGCGCCAGCTACAAACGCATCCTTAACGCCGAACAAGCGTTCTTGCAATGGCATCCCCGCCACAATGGCTTTTGTAAATTATGTTAGGCTACGGGATTAAATTCCTTATTCTAATTTTAGCTTGGCCTATCTGAGAATTGATTAAATCAATTAAAAAATTATTTGGTAAATTATTTGAGGTATAACTAGGCCTTACTTCCTCTTAGCATAATAGGCGACTATTGCAGCGATTATAATTATCGCCACTACTATGGCCGCTATCTCACCAGCGCTTATACCACCGCTTGTTGTGGTTGTTGTGGTTGTCTGTGGGGGTGTCGTGGTTGTTGTGGTCTGTACCGGCGATGTAGTAGTTGTCGGTGACTGTGATACAGTAGTTGTCGTTGGGCTAGTTGCTGGTGGCGTTGTTGTTGTCTGTGGAGGTGTTGTGGTTGTTGTTGTCTGTGTTCCTGTCTGCCATGGTGGTGTCGGTATCGGTTTACCTGATAGTACATCCTGTAGTGCCTGATATGCGAACTGGTATCTCATACGTGCTCCCTTCTCCCACTCGTTCATCAATGCCTGGTAGATTGAGCCGCTTGATAGCTTCGGGTTAATGTAGATCGCATATTTCGTCGTGAATGTCACCGTCTTTCCTGTAGTTGGGTCTTTGAACGGAAATGGGGCTGTCAATATGCCTACGAGCTTCTCAAACTGCTCCTTGTTGATCTTGTGGTTAAGGTAGGCTTTGGCTATGGCTGCCCATACGCTCTGCAGAGCGTCATGTGCGTTGACGAGTGTTGCCTTGAAGTAGAACTGCATTGCTCTCTCAGTATCATCTGCCAGCGTCTCATTGAAGTTGATGACCTTGCTACTTGTTGCTTTCCTCCATGCCTCGTACAGGTCAGGCCTCTTCTTCCCTTCAGGGGTCTGGAATGTTAGTGGGTTGATCGGTAGCCTGTTGATGTCGGGTAGTAGCCATACCTGCTGTCCGCCGTACTGGCTCAGCACCCATGCTGTGAAGGCCGCGGCTGCTACTGGGTATCTTGTACCCTTGAGGATTGCAATCGGGTCTGCATTCACGATGCTCTGGCCCGGAGGGATGATGTATTCACATGCGGGGTTCTGGTGCATTGCAGTGTAACCATAGAAATCGATGGTTATGCCCGCCGCTATTTCTCCTCTAATTACACCGTCTCTCACTGCACTACTACTGTCGTATACCTTTGAGTTCGCCGCCATTAGTGTAAGGACCTGCCACCCCTTGTTCCATCCATATGCCTGCAGAATTATCTCGTACATTCTCGTGTTGCTGGTGCTCTTGGTCGGGTCAGCTATGCCTAGCATCTGCACGTCAGGTAGGTACTTAGCATAGATCGGGCTTGTCATATTGATCCAGTAGATTGGAGCGGGGACATTCCACTGCTTTAGCTTATCCTTGTTGATCGTTATACCGAAGCTACTGATAGCTGCTCCGATCCAATGTACTAGACCATCCTTACCCACCTTGTATGTTGGAGCACCTGCAATCTCCTTAGGCATCTTAGACATCTCATATAGTACAGCATCGAACTCGGGATAAGTCTTATTGTCTAGTGGCTGAATATAGCCCCACTGGTCGATGTAGTTGAACAGCGTAGGTCCACCGCCCCAGGCTATGTCAATGGGTCTCTTGGCCTTGTATGCTTCCTCAATATAGGTTTTCCATAGCTCAGGACCCGCATAGATAGCGATGAGGTTCTTGATTCCTAGCTTCTTCGCAACAGGGCTGCTAAGAAATGCCTTTGTTGCCTCATTTATTACTGTGGCCTCGTGCCTAGTAATAATGGTTAGAGAGACTCCTGTTTTATGAGGTAGCGAAGCTAACCAGTTTAGCCAAGGGAACGGCTCGGGGGCGTTACCCCATGGCCATCCAGTACTGCTTGCTGTGTAGAACTGCGCAGCCATTGTCGCTGTAGCGGCGAGAGATGCTGAGACTATGGCTATTGCAAGGAGTAGGGAGACGATCTTCTTTGAAAGCATCTCCGTCACCCGGGATAACTCATTCTAAACTTCTTCGACTGTCATGTATTAGATATATGGCATCATTATTAAATCAAACCACTGAACCTAGATGACACTCCTCTACAGCAACAAGGTTCTCCTCGAAATAACGCTGAGGCTTAAATGATTAGAGTTATAAGGTATGGGCTACTATGAAAATTCCCAGAAATAGTTTTAGGTATTGTGAACCTTATGGTCGATAGCCATGAGAGGCTTAGCTATAATACTCTTATCACTGTTCTTGATCGGAGTGGCAGTCCCTCTAATAAGCCCCGTTACAACATACTCCCAGCAGACAACACTGCCGACAGAAGAACATAAGATCACAGTGGCTGTTGATCTAGGGCATGGTGAGAGTGATAAGTACCTAGACTACATAATGGGCAACATAACATTCGTAAACTGGAAAATAATCAATGGTACCGTTACAGCTGATGAGCTGAAAGATGTTGATATCTATATCATTGGGCAGCCGACAACGGGCTTTACTCCTGACGAGATGAAGGCCATTAGCGACTGGCTAGCATCAGGCAATAAGGCAATCTGGGTGGCTGGCGACAGCGACTATGGCGGCGGACCATCATCACAGAAAGCAGCAAATGACCTGTTGGCCGCGATCGGCGCCAAGCTACGTGTTGAGTACGGCAGCGTCTACGACGACATACACTGCGCAGGAAGATTCTACAGAGTACT
>WAPN01000031.1 GCA_015520735.1 Desulfurococcales archaeon | reverse complement strand
GTTCAGGAGATTATGGAAAACAATAAGCACGTAGAGCTGATCATACGGGAGAAGAAGGAGGGAATAGGTGCAGCGATAAAACATGGTATAAAGCATGTTCTTGAGGAGACAGATGCGGAGTACATAGTGACGATGGACGCGGATCTGAGCCATAGGCCAGAAGATCTGGCAGAGATGATCAGACATAGCCGGGAGGCTGACCTGGTACAGGCAAGTAGATACATTGAGGGAGGAAAAATCATTGGCTGGGGTCCTCATAGAAAGCTGATAAGCTGGGGGGCAAACACGCTTGTCAGGCTATTGTATAGGACAGGACTTCACGAGCATACCACAAATTATAGAATATATAGGAGATGGTTGGCCGAGAAAATAGTCAAGTACACTAGGTCAAAGAGCTATGAATGGGTAATAGAGGCGCTCCTCGTATCGATAGCCTGTGGTGCCAAGATTGTCGAGGTCCCGACAACTTTCATCAATAGGGTTAAAGGCAAGAGTAAGCTAGGAATAACTGATATCCTTGGCTGGTTCGAATACATCGTAACATTCAGAAGCCGGTTCAAAGAAATAAGAAGCATTTGTAGGGAGAGCGTGCCCAGGTTTTGAGACGAATAAGCCCTACACGTACAAAGAAATTATTTGCAGAGCTTCTTCCCCTCATATATTGGTCCGTAGACCTGTGAACGCCAGTCTTTGTTAAAGACACAAAGAAGTATGGTAGGCTCAAAAAGATTAAGCTCGTCCCACCTGGAGACGTAAGGCCTGCTTTCACGAGAGATGTAGAAAATCTCTATGTCGTGATAAAGGAGCAGCACTCAAAACCGTGTGCTGAGAGACTCTTCTCCAAAAACCCTCTCGTTCTCTTAAACCGTGTCCAAGCAGTTGATATGGCCGACGAAGTAGTGATACCAGGCTATAGTATCGGGATAAGAGAATACGATACAGTCAGGAGAATAGCTCTTCAAACCCATGTATTATGGGGTGAGGCTATATGTCGAAGAAGAACTGGGCCCATATTTAGAGGCCCAGAAAACAATCAAGCCCAACGAGTACCTTTATCCCGGAGACTATCGAGGGGGGTCTCCGGTTAACTCGAGATGGATACCTCGGTATGTGTAGCATAGCGTGTCCCAGAGACTCTATCAGCCCAGCCTTCTTCGAGCCAAGCAGATGTAATGGATGTAGAAAATACCCCTGCTCTTGTCCATCGGCAAACAACCTAGTGGCACATGTTATCGCACTTCTAGGCAGTAACTATGACCGCTAAGTATGTGTTTCTTCCTCATGAAAAACTGTGTTTCAATAAACACTTATGAACTAGTACATCATATACTCTACGAATTCCGCCGGACTGGGAACGGATTGAAGCCGCATACACTCTTCGCGTTTAACATCAATATATGACTCTATTAGTTCCCTCGGGAACACCGGGAGAAGGTATTCATAGTCAGATTCAAGCTCGTCGATAGCCTCCCATAGGCTCCTCGGTAACCTCTGAAGGCCAAGCTCTCTTACCTCACTCTCAGACAACTTGTAAGCGTTCTTCAGCAGAGGCGGAGGAGGCTCAATCTTCTTCTTTATCCCGTCAAGGCCTGCGAGAACTATGGCCGCATATGCAAGGTATGGGTTCACCAGAGGATCTGGAGGCCGGTACTCTATCCTGAACGAGCCGCCTAATCTTGTCACAGGAATACGTATGGCCGTGCTCCTATTGCCTGGGCCCCAGGCGAGAAGCGTTGGTGCCTCGTATCCCGGCACCAGTCTACGATAGCTGTTCACAGTCGGCGACACAATTGCAGACAAGCTTCTTCCATGCTCTAATACACCCCCGATAAAGTATCTCGCGGTTTTGCTCAGCCCATACTTTTCGCTAGGATCATAGAATATGTTCTCACCACTTTTCCATAAGCTAACATGTACATGCATACCCGAGCCATTATCTCCATAGAAGGGTTTAGGGAGAAACAATGCTTTGAAGCCGCTGAGCTCAGCTACGGTGCGAGCGACTATTTTGAATAATACAGTATAGTCCCCGAGCAGAACGGGGTCTAGAGCTGGACTGGTTACCTCCACCTGCCCAGTAGTCGCGACCTCATGGTGGGACTTTACAGGTCTATAGCCTAGTAGTTCCATGTAGTGAATAATATCGAGTCTTGCGTCCCGTACACTGTCAAGAGGCTCTGCTAGGAAGTATCCCTTCTTAACAGGTATTGCTCCACCCGTCTCCGGTGTCTCGACAACTCCTATTTTCACGACCTGCTTCGACAGAGTGATCGAAGCCCTGATCTCCTTGACCAGGAAGAACTCTATTTCGACACCCATACGTGCTTTCATTCTATCATTGCTTAACAGTTCTCTGAGCTTCTCGGCAACAGCCCTAGGATCTTTTATATACCTGTCGTCTTGAGGCGTAAAAATACTGGCAATACAGTACTTAACACCTGATCGAAACGGGGACGAGTATAGGTTATCTATGCATCTTAGCATGAGATCACTGTTCTCGATCTTCTCAAAACCTTTCACACTACTAGCGTCAAAGAAAGCCTTATCTCTAAATGGATCCCTTACTGTTTTCTCGACACCCCTTATAATCCCAGCAAGATCGGTGAAAAGGTACTTTACGATCATGATTCCCACTTAGAGAGACTAAACCCCGTGCGGAGGTTTTATAAATATTTACCATAATAATAATGAACAAAACACAAAATATGACGAGGCGATAACGTTAAATGTACGGAGGAGCTATTGATGAGTTAGATAAACGTATACTAGAACTACTAATGCAGGATTCCAGGAGGAGCACAAGATCAATAGCCAAAGCGCTAAACAAGCCTGTCTCAACCGTGCATGATAGGATCAAGAGGCTCGAGAAAAGGGGAGTTATCAAGGGATATACTGTTGTCCTTGACGAAAAGGCTCTTGGCTACCAGATCAAGGCATTAATACTCATCAATGTAGTTGGCCGACACATAGAAGAAGTAGAGAACGATCTTTCTAGGTATGAGAACGTCCTGACGGTTCTAGATATAACCGGGGAGTTTGATGTAGCAGTTATAGCTGTATTTCACAGTATGGACGAGCTAGACAGATTTGTAAAGACTCTTCTGAAACACCCGTATATCAGACAGACGAGAACGAGTATTGCTTTCAGAACAGTAAAATCAGTAGTGAACCCGCCGCTTTAATCCCTTTTTTCCTCTTCTTTCTCCTCAATCCATTTGAAGCCCTCCCTATTGATCCGTTCTACGATCTCCATTCCTCCCTCAGCCACTATCTTACCCCTGTATAGTACATAGACGTGGTTCGGCTCAATGTATTCGAGGACTCTCGGATAATGCGTTATCAACAGTACTGATCGCCCGGTCGAGATAAGCTCCTTAATGACGTCGGCCACTATCCTTATCCCATCAACGTCAAGCCCGCTGTCGGGCTCGTCCATGATAACGTATTTTGGCCTGAGAATCTTAGCCTGGAGGATCTCACTCCGCTTCTTCTCACCGCCGCTGAACCCGACGTTAACCCCTCGTTCCAGATGTTCTCTGGAAAGACCGATCAGCCCCGCCTCCGACGCTATACGCTCCTTTATATCAGGGCATTCTCTCCCGCCCAGTCTCTTCTTAATACTTAGCTTAAGTACTTCTTCTAGCTTGACACCGGGTATCTCGACCGGGTTCTGGAAGACGAGGAAGAGGCCTCGTAGAGCCCGCTCATTAGGTGGTAACCGAGTTATATCTTTGCCATCAAGTATTATTTTCCCCCTTGTAATCCTGTAAGAAGAATGACCCATGAGTGCTAGTGCTAGGCTTGTTTTTCCGCTGCCATTGGGCCCCATAATCACTCTTAGCTCGCCTGGACGAGCCTCAATATTTATTCCGTGCAGGATCTCTTTATCCCCGACACTAACATGTAGATCTATCGTTTTTAGCGACATGACTCATCCCTAATTGGTCTTTATCATTATATAGGGGTTTATGAATGATGTCTGAAAAATTTTTGACAAATTATTAATATCTAATGCCCGTGTAAAGTATTCAATTAGTATCTTAACTAGAGGACAATGTGTGGGTGAAAAAGTCTCTTGGCCTCAGAACATAAGCTCCTCAAATGTGCTCTTGAAAAATACATTGATGAGATTGGCGGCCAGATACACGAGGAGGCCGGTAAGTTGGAGATAGTGTTGCCGATCGCAATAGAGGAGGTTCCCGGCGGCGTTCAGTTCACGTTAAAGGGGAGGGTTGAGGGAGAATATGTTGTTATCGAGGAGGTGACCGTATCATATCACGATGAGCATGCGAGTATTAAACCAATAGATCTCGAGTCTTGGGTACATTATGTTAATGAGCGTTTCTCTCCTCTTTGTAAGAAGGATTAGCCTCTTGCTTCCCCGGGTGGTATCATGATGAATAATCGATTCTCTGTTCAAATCCTAGTCGGGGGCCCCGCTGGAAGCGGTAATATTACGAGTGGAATTGTTTTAGCTCGAGCATTCATGTACATGGGCTACTACGCGGTCGGTGTATCCGAGTATCCTAGCCTAATAAGGGGAGGGCATACCGCCTATTGGGTTAGAGCCGGCACTGAAAAGATCTATGAGCTCGAAGACCATACAGATATAGTGGTGGCATTTGATGAAGCGACGTTTCAGCGACATGGATGGGAGATCCATGATGACAGCATCGCCGTATACGACCCCCAAGTAGTCAAGAATGTGCCGGAAAAAATAAAGAAAACACCGATGCCTTTCAGGAAGCTCTTAAGAGAGAATGGTTTGAAACCAATAACGATGAACATGATGGCTGTCGGTGCTGTCTCGGCTCTCCTCGGCCTACCATTGGATATAGTGTTGAAGAGCGTTGAATACCAGTTCCGAGGCAAGGAGCGCGTTATCGAGGAGAACAAGAAGAGCTGTATGATAGGCTACGAGTATATATCCTCGCAACCCCTAAGCATTGAGCCCCCGAGGCTGGATGAGCCAAAGCCATGGGGCAAGAGAATAATGATCACGGGCAATGAGGCCATCGCTGTAGGCTTTGTTAAGGGAGACTTGAGAATGTATGTTGCCTACCCGATGACCCCCGCGTCCCCCCTGCTACACTTCATGGTTAGGATGATCAAGGAGAAAGACATCGTAACTATACAGGCTGAGAGCGAAATAGCTGCTGCCCAGATGGCATTAGCCGCATGCTGGACAGGGATCAGGGCTGCTACGGGCACGAGTGGAGGAGGATTCGCGCTCATGAATGAGACCCTTAGCGAGGCCGGAATGTTCGAAGCTCCTCTAATCATTGTTGTTGCGATGAGGCCTGGTCCAAGCACAGGCATGGCGACCCATAGTGCTCAGGAAGACCTGCTCTACAGTATATTCGCTGGCCACGGGGAGTTCCCCAGGATAGTTGTCGCTCCAGCCGACCAGGAGGATGCATACTATAGGGCTGTAGAGCTCCTTAACTTAGCATGGAAATGGCGTGTCCCAGGAATAATTCTGGAGGACAAGCACTTGGCCGAAAGCATTAGGACGGTCCCAGCCTTCCGAGAAGACCTTGTCCTCGAGAAGGGCGCACTTCTCTATAAGGAGGAGGCAGAGGAGAAGATCAGGAATGGCTGGAAGTATCTCCCCTACCAGGTAACAGAGAATGGAGTATCGCCATGGGTTCCAACAGGAACTGAGGGGGCTCTGAACAAGAGCGATAGTAGCGAACACGATGAACGAGGTATAGTAAGCGAAAGACCCCACATAGCTAATATGATGTACAAGAAAAGGATGAGGAAAGAGAAATACATACTCGAAGACCTTGAAAAGAACTACGAGGTTATTAGGACATACGGGCATCCATTAGAAGAAGCAGACACAGTCATATTGACGTGGGGATCAGCTGCCTGGGCATCCTTAGAAGCAAAGAAGCATCTCGACAAGGAGGGCTTGAAGCTAGGTATCGTACAGGTTATCTATCTCTGGCCATTCCCGAAGAACAGGTTCAACGAGATAATGGGGAAGGCTTCTGGCAAACCGGTGTTCACAGTGGAGTATAACCTCAGGGGACAGCTTGGCCTCTTAGCGAAAATGGTGACGGGCTTCACAGTAACAGATCATATCGGAAAAATAGATGGTAGGCCTTTCAGGGGAAGGCAGCTCGCACAAGAAATAATCTCTCGTCTTAAGAGGTGACCCCGCGTGTCTGTCTTTAGACAACCCGTATCCGATACAGGAGCAGTTATCACTTGGTGTCCGGGCTGCGGTAACTTCGGTATACTTAGAGCCTTCAAGAAGGCAATAAACGATCTAGGGATTCCGCCCTGGAAAGTAGTGGTGGTCACAGGTATAGGGTGTCACGGCAAATTCCACAACTACGTTAATGTCAACACGATCCATACGATACACGGCCGAGTAGCACCGATGATAACCGCGATCAAGGCTGCCAACAAAGAATTAACAGTAATAGGCCTAGCAGGAGACGGTGACCAATACGCAATAGGTGTCGGCCACCTACCCCATATTATCAGGAGAAACCCAGACGTAACACTAATAGTGCATAACAATAGCGTATTCGGCCTAACAACAGGACAGGCAAGCCCAACCTCGGAGAAAGGACAGATAACGAGGACTACGCCTTGGGGCCAGTGGGAAGAGCGGTTCAACCCCATAGCATTTGTGCTCAGCCAGGGAGCCAGCTTCGTGGCGAGAGGATTCGCGGGAGATGTTGACCACTTGACATGGCTGATAAAAGAAGCGATCAAACACAAAGGCTTCAGCTTCATAGACGTCCTACAGCCCTGTGTAACATTCGATAGAATACACACATATACATGGTACCGTGAGAGAATATACAAGCTGGAAGAAACAGGCCATGATCCCAGCGACTGGCACGCTGCAATGAGCAAGGCATATGAATGGGGAGACAAGATACCCATAGGAATATTCTACAGAGTAGAGAAACCGACGATGGAGGATCTACTGGACCCGATCAAGAAGAACCCGCCACTAGCATATCTACACCTGAAACCCAAGATGATCACGGACCTGCTCGAAAAGTACTTCTCATTAACGGAGTAAGATGCTCCTAAGGAAAAACATATAATTTTTCAAAAACTTTCTAGAACTTCCCAGAGCCATACCTCATTGCTTCTCCTATATATTTCTGTGCGAGCGCATATATGATTATGATTGGTATCGCGAACAGTATTGTACGCGCAGCAAAATCACTCCAGTATATGGTTTGTCCTGATGCTGTTTGATATATATATGCAGCTAGTGTCTGTACTCTCAGAAAGCTCGCGAGAATGAATTCTCCCCAAGCCCCCATGAACGCAAACATAGCGATTATTATCATTGCTGCTTTTGACGCCGGGAGAATTACCTTGAATATAATTTGTCTCCAATTAGCTCCATCCATAAATGCTGCTTCATCAAGACTTCTGGGCATAGAGTCGAAGTAGTTCTTGATTAGCCAAGTCTGGAATGGAACTGCTGTGGCAGTATATATCACTGGTAAAATGAACGGGTTACCTATAAGTGGTACACCGAGAGCATTAAGTCTTAGCAAGAAGACGTATAGTGCAATAACAGCTGCTATACCGAAGCCCCCTCCTACCTGGCTGAATATAAGGTATAGTACCAATATAGTGTCTTTGCCGAAGAACTTAAATCTTGAGAACGCGTAAGCTGCGGGAGTTATTATTAATATAGATAATATAATGTTCATTACAGCAACGATCACGCTTGTAATGGTTGCTGAGACGAATTGAGGATTTGTTACTGCCTGGATATAGTGTTCTAGCGAGAGACCAAACTTTGCTGCTTCCTCAGGTGTTGACACTAGAACTTGGCCCCGTACCAGTGAAGATAATATAGGAACCGTTATTGGATATAGCATTATGCATACAACAAGTAGTCCCAGTATGGTCAGTACAAGTTTTCCGATGAACTTCTTGAAACTAAATCTCTTGGCCATCACTTACCACCCTTCCTGTAGAAGTAGTAGAACCATATCAGGGCATATACTAGCAGAATAGCCACAACGATAAGGTATGCTGCCGCGGATAATCCGTATTCCTGGTCTAGCCATGCCCTGTTGTATCCGTAGAGAACTATCATCTCGTTTGCATTACCTAGAGCTGGCGGGAATCCCGGCAAGTATATTGTTTTTGCAGGGCCACCACCATTTATCAGCAATGGTACCATGAAGGCTTGGAGCGACGCACCTGTTGTCATGAATGTTGCGAACAATATAGGCTTAGCGGTTAGCGGTAACATTATTTTGCGAAACCTAGTGAACACGTTAGCACCATCAATGTATGCTGCCTCTATGAGTTCCTTCGGTATACCCGTTATAGCTCCCATGGTCACCGTCATGATGAACGGATACGCTAGCCACATCTCTACAATGTTGTATACGAAGAAAGCATCCCATTCATGGGTGTATATATTGAACTTGTATCCTAGCAGGCTACTCATTATTTGTGCATAGGGTCCTTCTCCGGGAACATACAACATTCTCCATGTGGTTACCGATAATAGTACAGGCAGCGCCCACGGTATAAGGAGTAGTGCCCTCATATATTTCCTACCATATATTGCTGGTGATGAGAACAAAAACGCTAATAGCACGCCTACGGCTACCTTCAGGGGTACACTTGTGACTACATATAAGAGCGTCTTAAGTATTGAGTACGGGAACCTTGCATCGCTAAAGAGTTTTTCAAAGTTGCCCAGCCCTATGAAGTGTAGTGATAACTGGTCGATTTTGTGATTAAGGTCGCTTACAACACTATTAATATATGTGTTATAGTCCTTGTCTATATGGGTGATGATCGTTAGGCTTTTCTCGAGCTCGTTCTCCGCAGTACTTATCATTGGCAAGGCCTTCTCCTTTATCTGCTTAACATCCTCTTCTGAAAGAAACAGCTTGAATCCCATAATGCTACTGATGCTTCCCCACATATTGTTAATTGATGTATATGCCTTACTGACAGGATCACTAAAATTCTTGTACAAATAGAGATATGTCTGGTTGCTTGTAACAATGCTGAGCGCTGTCTGGAGAGGTAAACCGATCTTCTTCTGATACTCGTTTATCTTCTGTTGCGTGAGAGTTGTTGGTGTAGCGTTTTCCAGGTACTGTTTAAACGATCTAAGATTATTCAGTGTTTCTCTGAGCAGATCCTCTACCTCTTTTAGTTTTGCACTAATTCCTTGTTTATGTGATTTAAGATAGGTCACAATATGTTCCTTTATCTTCTCTAGCTCAGCTATTTTGGGCTGGGATGCAATGTTTATCGCGTTAGCGTCGGTGAAAGCTATGTAGATAGAGTAAACAATAGGCCATATAGAGAAGAATAGGTAGAGTACAATGCTTGGCAGGATAAGTAAGAGTGCAACTTTTACTGGGAACAACTGTAGCTTGCTCTTTTTTCTGTTTCTGCGTGGTTTCCTCACTATCGCGAGCACCTCATAGCTAAAAATATGTGTGGGTTAAGGTGCGGTATATTAAAAAAGATTAGCTTGATTTCTGGAGGGCCTTGAGAATTTCTTTTTGTGCTTCGTTAAGGGCTTGAGGAACCATGTTCAGAGCAGCGTTTAGTCCTTTTTCGCTATATGTTGTCAATATAGCATTTAGTGCGTTTGCAACTGGTCCCCATACCTTTGCCATGTTGGGCGATTTAGGCATCGGGATGCTATATGCGATAGCCTTAATAAAACCTGAAACTATCGGATAATCGTTCAAATGGCTCTCAATATACTTGACAAGTGTTATCTTTACCGGTATGAATCCTGACTCGTCGACCAAGTATTTGAGCGTGTCATCGTTTAGTGAGAACCACATTACGAACAATAGTGAAGCATATAGCCTGTACTTGTTAGTAGTTGCGATCTTGGTAATCCATAATAGTTTTATGCCCGAGAATGGATGTGGTACCTTATCACCTATCTTGGGTATAGGTACGACGCCGATGTTCGGTATTTTCTGCTTTATAGCCGGGATATCCCATGGACCAGTTATTATGAAGGGTGCTTTGCCCTCGAGGAATATTTTCAGCTGTGTTTCGTGGCCTAGGTCGCCTGTGTACTCATATCTAATAACGTTCTGTAGCAGGAATTTGATGCCCTCAATAGTTCCTGTTGAATTAACCCCTACTTTGCCGGTCTGGTCGTCATAGTAGAATCCGCCGAATGCTGTTACAAATGGATACACGAAATATGGGTCGATCTGATATGCTAGACCGTATGTTTTGTTCTGGGGGTTATAGTACTTCTCCATAATTGCCTTCATTTCATCGAATGTTGTCGGTGGATTCTTCACCATGTTCTTGTTATAGACTAATGCAATAGCTTCTCCAGCCCATGGCAGGCCATAGACATGAAGCTTATAGACGCCGGCGGAGAACGCTGCTGCAAGGAACTGAGACTGTAGATCCGATATAGTCTGGGGCGGTAGGTACTTGTCTAGAGGTATAATGTATCCTCCCTCGGCTAGTTCGCCAGTCCAGTCATGCGCCCATGTGAACACGTCTGCTGTATTTTTCGTATCTCCAGCCATTACACCAGCGATGACGGCTTGCTCCATATTCTGTACTGTGCCCGTATACTTGACCGTTATTCCCGGATATTCCTTCATGAACTCCTCGACAACATGCTGTATGCCTTTGACTTCGAACGGCATCATGCTAGTCCAGAAATTGATTGTAACCTTTATCTTACCCTCCCTTACCTGCTGTACAAAGTTATAGAAATCCCTAGGGACATGTATCTTACTCGTACCAATTTGTAGCACTTCCAGCTGAGCACCAGTCGTTGTAGTCGTAGTTTTAGTGGTTGTCGTTGTTGTTGGGCTTGTTGCTGGCGGCGTTGTTGTTGTCTGTGGAGGTGTCGTGGTTGTTGTGGTTGTCTGTAGCGGCGCCGTAGTAGTTGTTGTCGTGGTGGTAGTTGTAGTAGTGGTGGTCGTAGTGGCACCATGCTGTGCTGCAATAAAGTATATTGCAAGTCCAGCTATAATAATAGCTATAATAATTGCAACTGCGGCTGTCTTAGACAATGCCTTAAGGGCTCTCATGAGGAACCGCCTAAGAAATTTTACATGATTGAATTTAATAAAAAGGAAGATATAAATCTATGCTGTGTTGCTTATTATGATAACTATTGAAAAACTCTGTAAGTGATAATAAATGCTAGTAATTCTAGGCCGTCAAAGACTTGGTGCGAAGAGATTCGGGAGGAACAGAGTATTAATTGGTTATAAGTGGCCCCAAAACACTAGATACTTATACATAGTCTCCGAATTCACATCGCTTTTTCCTGGAAGAATTAAACTATTGAGAAAAGGGGATCGTGGCTACAGGGAGATGCTGCTGAGAGATGATATTTATCATTATTTCTTCGTTAATGAGTTCTTTGATGTCTTCTTAGATCACGAGAATCCGGTTTTCGAGAAAGTTTGTATTGATAATTGGTGCCAAGAAGCCTCGATTGCAAAAGTAGGTATTGAGCAGTTCGAACAAGCATTTAATGAGTCTGGTATTCATCCAGAGTTAATAATACACGATGAACATGATCCAGCATATTTTACCCGGTATGCTGGCCATTCAATTATTAGAATCAATACGGTTGAAAATGAGGTTGACTTCATAAATGTAAAATACAGATGCAGCGACAATTCTATAGGAATAGCGCCTATGGATAAGGTATTAACACATAATTTCCAAGATTACTGGCAAGCCGTTATCAATTGTAATGTTAAACACTATGTTTTCCTGCTTAATGTTTCCGGAAATGAAAAAGTCTTTGGAGCAGATGGAATCGATTCGAATACTCCTATAGTCCCGAAGGATAGAAATAATGATATCAGATGGTGGCATGGAACAATATATTATCTGATATTTCCAGACAGATACGGAGTATCGTTCAGCTCTATTAATGAAAGACCAGATAATAATACAGAAATTATAAAGCTACGTCAACATCTTGGGGGTAATATAAGAACAATTATCGAAAAACTTGAACATCTCCAGAACCTCGGGATAGAGACTGTTTACATGACACCTATATATAAAGCGCCCTCATATCATAGGTATGATGTCATAGATCATAGAGAGATAGATGATCTACTAGGCGATATTAATGATTTTAAGAGGCTTCTCGAGAATCTTCATAAGCGAGACATGAAGATTATACTTGACATAGTAGTGAATCATACCTCTCCTTGTGCAAAGATGTTTATCGAGGCTATTCGAGAAGGTAAGAATTCGAGGTATTGGGACTGGTATAGGTTTTTAGTAAACAATATATCTGAAGTAGACTGCACATTGCTGGAAAATTTAGTCAGGTACATTGAGAACGGATGTAGAGAGCTACCAGCTGCGCTTAGATCAGAGAAACCATTCTACGAATCATTCTTTAATTACTGGGGCATGGCCAAGCTGAATCATGATAATGAGAATGTTATTGAATATCTCATTGACACTATGAGTTATTGGTCAGGATACGGGGTCGATGGTTTTAGGCTGGATGTTGGCCATGCTTTACCGGATGATGCTTTAAAAAAGATCTACAACTATTTTGCAGTTAAAGACAAACCTGTGATATTGGAGGTGATGATGGGGAATGAACACTATGATTACGGAGCTGTGGCGGAATCTTCGATGAACTATGATTTAAGAAGATATATCATTGACTTCTTTATATATAAGAAGATTACCGCTTATGAATTCGTGTCTCTTGTCATGAAGCAATACCTAAGGATGGGACACCCTTATGCATTATCAATGTATAATCTACTAGGGAGCCATGATACTCCCCGTATCAAGAGTATAGCTGGAAAGGATAGGTATAGTGACTTAATGGATGCATATACCTTCTTGTTCTTAATTCATGGTTCTCCCTCGATATACTATGGTGACGAGATAGGTATGGAGGGAGGTCATGACCCATATTGTAGGAAACCTATGATATGGGATAGTAGTAAGTGGGACAAGACTATCTACAATTATGTAAGACACTTAATATATCTTAGGAAGAAATGGGATGTTCTCAGATACGGGTTCACATTATTGAGAGCAAAGGATGCGCGCTCTTTCATAATAGAGCGTCGTTGGAAAAATAATTTGATGATCGCCAATTACGGTTTCGATGAAGAAAATTATGAGGGAAGAATGATCGAAAAATTCGTTATTGGAAAATACACTATTAGGTTCGTTAAACTATAGCCTTCCCTGTTTTTGGATCAAACAATAGTATTTTGTTCCATTTGATGTGCAGGTAGATTGTGTCACCCATATTTATTTTCAGCTCTGACGGAGCCTTTGCTCTGACTGTTGTATCGTCTATTTTTATAATTAGAATTCTCTCAGCACCCAGAGGTTCTGTTATCAGTACTTTTGCCTTTATCGCGTCATTTGAGAGTGGTCTGACATCGACCTTTATGTGTTCAGGCCTAACACCGAGCAAGACTTCATCAGTTTCAATGTTCGCGATTACAGCTTTTCCTATTTCGGGCTCAAGCGAGTGTTTGAATCCTGGACAAGATAATACAATTTCATTGTTAGTGCTCTTTAATTCGCATTTGATGAGATTCATCGGTGGGACACCGATGAATGTTGCAACAAAGGTATCTCTAGGCTTTGCGTAGAGCTCGTCTGGTGTGCCTATTTGTAAGACTTTTCCTTTATTCATAACAGCTATTCGATCAGCCATAGACATAGCTTCTACCTGGTCATGAGTGACATATATTGTTGTGATCTTCAGTTCCTCATGGAGTTTTTTAAGCTCAGCTCTCATATAGAGCCTGAGCTTAGCGTCAAGATTGGATAATGGTTCATCAAGAAGCCAGACCTTCGGGTTTCGGACGAGCGCTCTAGCGAGTGCAACTCTTTGTTGTTGCCCGCCTGATAGTTGTGACGGGTATCTTTCGAGGAGATTTTCTATTTGAAGCATCTTAGCAACCCACAGAACTCTTTTCCTTACATCTTCCTTAGTTAGATTCAGTTCTTTTCTCCTAATCATGAGTGGGAAAGCTATATTTTCATAGACAGTCATGTGTGGGTAGAGGGCATAGTTCTGGAAAACCATTGCTACGTCTCTGTCCTTGGGATGTACGTCGTTTACAAGTTTATCATCAATATAGAGTTCTCCTTCATCGGGTTCTTCAAGCCCTGCAATTATTCTGAGCGTAGTCGTCTTGCCCGAGCCCGATGGACCTAGAAGAGCAAAGAACTCGCCATCTTTAACTTCAAAAGACACATGATCTACAGCTACGACGTCGCCGAAATACTTAGTGATATTGACCAATTTTACTCTGGCCAATTTTCGCACCATTAATTTATTGTTTTTCACATCCTATTATTCTGGACTATCCTATGTGAAGAAAAAATTGTTTTTATCTAATGTAGAGCTATTACCTATACCGTTTCAATAAGTATCCTATGATTAGTCCTATGATCAGTGTTATTATTGCTGCGATGTATGCCGTAGATGGTGTCCGATACTCTGTCTTCGAAACCGTTGTTGTTGATGGGTATGTTGTGGTGACGGTTTTCCATTGGGTAGTTGTAGTTGTATAGGTAGTTGATTCTGTTGTTGTTTGTGTTTGTGTAGTCGTCTTTGTGATTGTTTCTGTGATAGTCTTGGTTATTGTCGGCTGTATCGATGTTGATGAGGCGTTGAATCCGATCAGTTTGGCTGGGACGGCTGTTCCGTTGGGATATATTTTGAACGAGCTTAGGATCTTATACTGCAGCTGCGCCGTTGGTGCTAAGAGATCCATTATTCTAGGAATAACGTTCTTGACTATGGCTTCAGCGTATTTTAGTCCTACACCAACAACCCATTCCTGAGGTTTAACACCGAATGGGCGTATACGGTCTGGGCCGTACCCATCATAGCTTGTTACTACTACTATGTAGCTCCATTTTCCTTCGTCTTTAGTGTCGGGGAGTATGCTCTTATCGACTTCGGCTATGATTGCATTCTGGCTTGGATCAGCGTATACTTTGAGTTTATCGTCTTGGACAACATATGTCTTGTTCGGATAATATAGTGCTGCTTTCTGTCCTTTTGGTACCGGGTCGCTGCCCCATCCCGGCGCTAGAAGAAGTGCGAAGCTCCAAGCGTATGGCTTCGATATATTGACGTTGAGCCCGAAAGTATATGTGGCGTATGGTCCTTTCTCTGTGTGTACGTATATTTGTACGTATTGTAGGCAGAAACCATTGGGTCCTTTCCAAGGGTTATCGCCGAGATCTTTCATGAATGTCTGGAATATCAGTTTTGAGCCCGTATCGATAACTCTGAATCTGACTAGATCGAATACTCCTGGCTTGAACACGTCATTTGTTGGGTAGCTATATGTTCCTAATCCATTATCGTCTCCGATGGGATCCTTCATATCGAATATCACTTTACCTGTAGGTACTCCTGTCTGTTTAGGTACTTGTATCATATATACTAGTCCAAGACGCGTGGCTGTTTCTACGATTTTCTCATTATAGTATGTGGCCTCAGTAATATATGCGAAATCACCGCCCTTTAGGCTCAGGAAGTTCCATGGTACCTTGAGCTCAACAACATCCTTGACGGCTATATCTTGTATATTGAATAATGGTATCCAGCCGCCCTTGCCATCGGCTACGCTGACTACTGCTGTCTTATTGCTAGGATAAACAAGGATTTCGTAGAATAACCCCATGCCAAGATCCTTCTTCTGGTACCTCGGGAAAGAATTATATCCTGGATGATATGGGCTGACACTTCTCCACCAGTTTGTTAAGTATATGCCTATAGCTAAGTTGTTCATCTTCAGTACTGAATTGTTGATGGGCTCTATGCATAAGTACAGGTTGTCGGGATCCACAGCGACGTATATGTTCTTTATAAAGGTGAGGCCGACACTCATATTCATTGAGTCACTCCATTCATTCCCTTCGATCACACCATCAATCTTTGGTATACTCTTAAGTGGTGTAGGTGGCTCATTATTGATTGTCCCTATAGGTGTTGCATCGGGATTGAACGATGTAAGCAAATATGCCGGCGGCTTAATCCCTAGAGAATCATAAACGCCTCTTAGATAGGCTTTAAACAATGGGTTTGCAGGGAAAGTACCTCCAGTATCGCCACCATACCACCAGAACCAATCGCTTGCCTCAGCTCTCAATAGGTATTCAACAGCTCTAGGATTCTTCGTCTCGGCCTGGAATATGCTAGTTGCGTTCAAATACTTTAATAGATCCTCCCTGGCCTTGGCTAGCCACATCCAAGCAGCATTCTCCTGTCTCTGCCCTATCCATAATGCCAGTTCTCCTCCTGCCCAGGAACCCTCCGCTATATGAGATTTGACAGGTTTACGTGGTAGTCCTGAATAGCCGTCCTGGAAGTAGCTTATCGGGTAATCAGAAATATCCTTGCCTTTAAGGTCCAAATAGTAGTGTGTCCCCAGAGGTAATGGCTTTGCCTCGTCAGCAAACTTTTTCAAATACTCGATCGGCGTTGTCGTTATTAAGATTCCTTTTTCTTGATATTCCGATAAGAGACTGTAGAGAGTGTTCAGGAAGGTATCGCCGAAATGCTCGTACCATTCCCATGGGTTTTCCCCATCCAAAGCTATGACCACAACACTTTTTCCATCACTGTACTTTTCTAGAGCAAGGAGTCTGTTTATCAGGTCCTGCGCTGCTTGTTTTGGATCCATGTTGCTATAGCTGAAGCTTATCAGGTTGCTTAGCTCCGTATTTCTGAAGAAGATATAGATCTTTCTCCCATCAAAATCAATGTACCATGGTCTAAGGGTGTTTGTTGGATCCGATGTCTTTACCCCGCTTTTACTTAGTATTGATTCATCGGTAACTGTCCAGTTGAAGTACTTTGAGAATTCCTTCACCACGTATTCATTGACCGCTTCTTCCGCTGGCCATACCCCTCTAGGTGTTTCATTAAACACCTGTTTGAATAGTTCTATGCTTTTAACGATGTGGAGATCAAGATCATCTATCCATCCAAAATCTGTTAATATTGCTGCAAGAGGATGGCTGTACGGAACAGGTATTATTTCCGCCTGACCTTTCTCGAGCAGTTCCCTATATATTGGCAGAATCTTGGACATAATATCGATCTGGGCCTTCAGGATCTCTGCTAGCTGCTGTCGTGTAAAGTGTATGTTGGGATCTGTAAGTGCTTTCTCATATAGACTATACAGGTTCGGATACTCATCATGGAGTACTTCCGGATCGATCCAGAATAGGTTGAATAGTGCCGCCAAATCAAGGTAGTCCTGATCAGTAAATGACTCAGCCACTTTCTCCTTATATAGCTGCGATGGAAGGCTCCTATATTGCTGTAGAACCTGCATAGCTTTATCTCTCAACTGTCTATATCTAGGGACCTTATCAACTATTCTCTTCCAATTTATATCGAAGAACCCTCCAGGTATTTGTAGCATGGAGAACTTCTCATTAATACTTAGCTTCGTACCATTAGCTATTTTCCAGCTTATGATTTGTCTCTCATCCATAATTCCCTTCAGATAAAGTTCTAGCTGGACGATCAGTGAGCCTGAGAAGTCAAACGTCACTTTGATACCTGGGTGCTTGGACAATATGTATGCCATTTTATAGTAGTTTCCGACACTATGCATTCTCACCCATGGCAGTATGAAGTATGAATTGTTCTCATTAAGATACCATGGCTGGTGATAATGCCATATAAATATAACATATAATGGTTTGGGAGCCGTGGCCATAGGTACTACCGTGTACAATGATAATGCAAGTAACACAATAAGCATAATTCCTAAAAGGATCTTACCAGTCATTTTTTACACCTTATCAAATAGAGTACTTTTTCTACACAGAGTACAGATTAGGGGTGAGGGAAAAACATGTTTTGTTTAATCAGTTCTCCCATTATTGCTACTTCCTCTTTACAAGATAGCCTATGATCAGACCAATAATGAATAATATTATTGCAGCTGCACCTGTCGCTGTCCAGTTAGTAGTCTCTTTAGTTATTGTTGTCGGTGAGGGTGACACAGATACAGATACAGATGTTGATGTTGATGTAATGGTTGTCGTACTCGTCTTTGTTGTAGTCTGTGTTGATGTTGTCGTGTATGTGGTTGTTTCAGTCTGTGTTACTGTTTCTGTGACGGTTTTAGGCGCTACCATGATCCCGGGAACGATAGCATACGTTCCAGCCGTTACATTGAATGTGTTTAACCACTCATACTGTAAGCTAGCTGTTATCCCATTAGGGTACTGTGGCGAGTAGACTAGAAGATCCAGTGCTAGCGGCTCTATGCCTTTTGCTATGGCCTGGCCAATCCTGATGATGGTGTTCTTATTTGTAGCGTATTTAGTCGCGTTTAGAACCCATTCTCCTCCCTTAACGCCGGCTTGTCTAACCTTCATCGGCCCGAACCCATCATAGCTTGCAAGTGCGACTATAATTTTCCAGTTCTTGATATTGTTAACATCAGGTATCAGGTTCTTTGAGATCACAGCTACTATAGCGTTCTCCTTAGTATCAGCATATACCTTGAACTTGTCGTCCTGTACGATAACTGTGCCGTTAGCATAAATGAGAGCCGATCTCTGCCCTTTCGGTACTGGGTCGTTGCCCCATCCCGGCGCTAGTAGGACTGCAAAATGCCAAGCATAATCGCTCCTTATCATTAAGTGTAGCCCGAAAGTGTCCATTCGCGATTCTACTCCCTGTAGTGTCGTGTGTACGTATATTTGTACGTATTGTAGGCAGAACCCGTTGGGTCCTTTCCACGGGTTATCGCCGAGATCCTTGACGTAAACCTTGAATATCACATCTGTGCTGTTCGTCAATATTTCGAACTTCGTTAGATCGAATGCTCCTGGCTTAAATACGCTGTTTGATGGATATCCGTAATAACCTGGTCCCTTGTCGTCGCCCGTAGGATCTGACACAACAATCTGTGGTGTTGCACTTGATGGTGCAGAGTATGTTGGTGCCGTTAATAAGGCAAATACAAGCAATACGGCTAAGGGTATAATGACAAGTCTAGGATTCATAAGATCATCCTCATAGACATTCATTCCTATTGTGTATATGTAATAATTTTAATTACAAGTGATAAAAACATTGCTTTCAAAACACTTCTGATGACTAATGATTTTTGCATTGTTTTTAAACAAACTATTTAAAAATCTATATGTGTTTTTATCCAGGGATAATACTGATTAAATAGTCTCTTCATCGTGAATTCCCTGTATGTGTCCCGCAGTATGTTGTACATGATCTCTTTGTATTTCTCTGACGGGTATAGATTGATGATCTTATTAAGTTTCCGGACAAAGTCGACATAGTCTTTCTCGTCAATTTGTTTAGCTCTCGGGTCCTCATATATGTTGATCAACTCATCTATAGTACTTCCGAAGAACCAGCTGTTAAGGCTGTCACGTATTAGTTCGAGAGCCCCACCGTCTCTCGATGCAAGGATAGGCACGCCATTAATACCCGCCTTCATATAGCTTGTACCGCAGGCCTCCCAGCCAGGGAAGGGCGTGAAGAGCAGTAGGTCTCCTCCTGCAAGCATGAGCTTAGCCCTAAATATGTCATAATCATGTACATAGATCACGTTGTTGTACTTGTCCATTAGTTTTTTGAATGTTCTAGCATAACTAATACCGT
>WAPN01000030.1 GCA_015520735.1 Desulfurococcales archaeon | reverse complement strand
GAGGAGGCCAGGGTGCCTGGACTGCGTCGAACATTCTTGCGATGGCCGCAGCTATTGATGGCAAGCATGTCCAGAGCTTCCCAGCATTTGGTCCTGAGAGAAGCGGTGCACCAGTCCTAGCGTTCACTAGGATCAGCGAAGAGCCCATTGAAATCCATAGTATGGTCTACGAACCCGACATAGTGGTTGTACTGGATCCTACCCTGTTAAAAAGCGTTAATGTTACGCAGGGCCTCAAGAAGGGTGGAATAATAGTTGTTAACTATGAGGGCGATGTCGAGAAGTTATATAATAATATAGGTATTAGCAAAGGCGAGTACAAGGTATATATAACCCCGGCGACCAAGTTAGCGCTCGAGATCCTCAAGAGACCGATCACCAACACTGCCATGATCGGTGCTCTCCTCAAAGCATCAAAGCTTATCAGCTGGAAGAGCCTTGAGGAGGCGATTAAGAGGAGATTCCTGGGCCCGCTGGCCGAGAAGAACATTGAGCTCGTAAAGAAAGCACATGAGTTAGCTCAGGAGGTGTGACCCGATGGCCGAGCTACGCGGCTATAAAGAACTCCCCATTGGAGCCGTTCCCTTCAGGCTATCAACAGACTACAAGACCGGCGACTGGAGAGCGCTGAGACCCGTTGTGGATCACAATAAGTGTGTCAAGTGCATGCTGTGCTGGATATACTGCCCGGACATGGCCGTGATCTGGGACGGGGAGAAGATAACCATCAATTACGACTACTGTAAGGGCTGTGGCCTCTGTGCTCACGAGTGCCCAGTTAAAGCGATAACAATGGAGCCCGAACCCACCGAGTAAGATCCCCCCGGAGGTGTACATGTATGACTGAAGTAGTCAAAACCCCCAAGATTCCCCCTGAGAAGCAGATCCTTATGACTATTAACGGTGACGAAGCAGTCGCTTACGCGGCAAAGCAGAGCCTTGTAGATGTAGTGGCTGCATACCCAATCACGCCCCAGACGATCATTGTCGAGAAGTTCTCAGAGTTCGTAGCCAACGGCGAGGTACACACAGAATTCGTCCCAGTCGAAAGCGAGCACAGCGCTATGAGCGCATGTGTTGGCGCAGCCGCGGCAGGTGCACGAGCATTCACAGCCACAGCAGCTAACGGCCTTGCACTAATGTGGGAGATACTCTACATCGCGGCAAGCCTAAGGCTCCCAATAGTGCTAGCAGTGGCTAACCGTGCACTATCCGCGCCCATCAACATACACAATGATCACGGCGATGCATACGGTATGAGGGACAGTGGATGGATACAGATCTTCGTCGAGAACGTACAGGAAGCCTACGACACAACCATACAGGCATTCAAGATAGCAGAGGACGAGAGAGTCCTCCTACCAGTGGCTGTCAACCTAGACGGATTCTTCCTAAGCCACACCCTCGAGAACATAAGGATGCTGCCCGACGAGGAAGTACACAAGTTCCTAGGCGGTTACAGGAAGACCTACCCCAAGGTAAAGGTTGACTACTTCGACGAAGAAGTACCATTAATACTCAATCCCGCCAGACCACTGAGCTTCGGACCACTAGACCTGTACGACTACTACTACGAGCACAAGATGCACCAGATCGAGGCAATGAAGCGCGTCCCAGAAGTGGTAAGGGAGGTAAATGAGAAATGGTACGAGTTAACCGGGAGAAAGTACGGCGACGGTATACTAGTACCCTACGGTGTAGAAGATGCTGACGTAGTAGTGACCGTGCTGGGAAGCACGGGCGGGACCGTGAGGCACATCGTTAAGAAGCTTAGGAGCAGGGGCTACAAGGTAGGCACTATCAGGATAAGGCTGTTCAGGCCATTCCCGCATAAAGAGCTGGCAGAGCTACTGAAAGGTGTCAAAGTAGTAGGTGTTATGGACCGCGGAATAAGCTTCGGAAGCTATGGTCCAAGCTTCCTTGACATAAGCACAGCATTATACGATCTAAAGGAGAGGCCATTGCTCGTCAATTATGTCTACGGTCTTGGAGGCAGAGACGCACAGCCAGAGATGATCGAGAAGATGTTCATGGAACTCCTCGAGATAGCCAAGACTGGAGAGGTGAAGGAGAAGCTCAGATTCCTAGGTGTGAGGGAGTAAGAAGGAGGTGTGTTGAGACATGCCCAAGCAGACCCTACCCCAGGTCCCGATCAAGAAGGGCGAGCCCGCATATAAGCTATGGATATTCGAGCCTGGCTGGAAAGGCGAATTACCACTCATACTGAACCCGAGGCAACTCGCAGAGCAGAAGAGGCCAGCACTTCTACCCGGTCACAGGTTATGTGCAGGCTGTGCGGCCCCTATAATAGTTAAGCTGGCCAGCTTCGCATTCAGAGGTCCAACAATAGTCGTCAACGCTACCGGATGCTTAGAAGTAGCGACAACTATCTTCCCGTACACCAGCTGGGCGGTGCCATGGATACATAACGCTTTCGAGAACGCCGCCTCGACAGGTAGCGGTGTTGAAGCCGCTATCAAAGCACTCAAGAAGACCGGAAGACTGCCCTACGAACACGTAGACGTAGTGATCTTCGGAGGAGACGGAGGCACCTTCGACATAGGATTCCAGGCCCTCAGCGGAGCGGCAGAGCGTGGCCACGACTTCCTATATATCCTGTACGACAACGAGGCATACATGAACACGGGTATACAGAGGAGCGGCGGAACACCGCCATTTGCATGGACCACGACCAGCCCAGTAGGCAAGGTCATACCCGGCAAGCAGCAGGCCAAGAAACCAATAGCTGACATAATGGTCGCACACCGCATACCATACGTAGCCACAGCCACGCCAGCTCATTGGCTAGACCTCATGAAAAAGGTTAGGAAAGGAATAGAGGTCGAAGGCCCAGCATTCATCCATGCCCTGAGTCCATGTGATCGTGGATGGAGGCACGGCACAGAACTGGCCATAGAGATAGCTAGAAGGGCCGTTGACACGTGCTACTTCCCGCTATGGGAGTGGACTCCGGAGACAGGATACATGCTGACCGATAGAAGCCTAGCAATTGCCAGGAATCCAAGCCTAAAACAACCAATAGAAAAATTCGTAGAGGTACAAGGCAGATTCAAACACCTACTTAAGCCTGAGAACAGGGAACTTCTCAAGAAGTTCCAGGAATACGTGGATCTTGTCTGGGAGGACCTGCTCAAGCGCGCCGCCAATGCACCAAAGTAAACCTTTTTTCCCATACCCTGTTAAACCCTTTTCTTACTCCCCTGTGAAACTAATTATTGAGAGAAAAATGCCTAGTTGAATAGACATGTCAGAGCTAATAATTAGTCCGAGCAATGAAGAACTACTCGAGTTCTTAACGGAAAAACTAAGCGATAAATACATAATAGCCTGTGTTGGCTCGCCTCTACGCTCAGATGACCGGGCCGGCCTCGAGGTATGCGAACAACTAGCCGAAAAAAGAGTTAGAGACGAACGTCTTATCGAGTGCGATTATGGGCTGGAGACCTGCCTTGACAAAATAATCAGTTCAAAACCTAGAGGCATAATAATGATCGATGCAGGATACGCTGAGGGCATTCCTCCTGGAACCATAATACTGTCAAACACCCGGAGCATAAAGGAACCCTTCACCCTCGCGACAACACATAACGTCCCAATAAGACTACTACTAAAACTACTAAAAAGAGAAACACCTATCAAAAACTTCTACGTGATAGCAATTATAGCTGAAAAACTCGGTATAGGGATGAAGCTATCAGATCGCGTTAGAAAAGCGGTCGAGAGCCTTGCCGAGATAATCCGGATTGCCCTAGAAAAGAGCATGTCGGACAGGATTAACCACTAGGATTACTCCGCGACAATAGTATATAAAAATATGTGTGGCTACAAAATATCAATAGACCCCTATACACGTATTGGTGGAAGTCCGAAATGTATACCTGGCGCTACACAAATATATTTACCCTGTTATTCATCACTAGTATATTATTATCACCCATGGTCTTTTCCATTAATACTCTGGAAACTCCACCACCTATTAAGATCTTGTATGAGAAGGCGTCAGAGACATTAGTGGGGAGAGGCGATATTCTGCAAGTATATACGGATATAATGTACGGCATATATTCTCGGACAACGGAAGCCCAGACAATTCTACTCCCTGCACAAGCACCTACAACATCAATGATAATCGTCGAACTCAATAACAGGACGATAATTCCGTTACAAACTACTGGAACGTATATAGCGGGTCAAGGCACATTACCTGTATATAAAATAGTGTTGCCCGGTCTCCGCAAAGGAGAAAATATTCTTCGTATCACCTACCACTACACGGCCAATTATACAGCAGGTAAAGCCACAGTTATACTTCCAGTATCAATTCATAGGATCAACGGTCAATCATTCCTAGCCAATTACAGTGCTATGGTGAGGATAGCATTTGTCAATCTAACAAACCACCGTATCACAATATCGCTCAGTAATCCAAAAGGGCATGAGCTTGGATACACGATCACAGACACCATAACAGCGCCTGAGAAGGAATTCACACTATCCATTCCCGTAGAGCCTTATCTCGCCGGAGACCTCATCATAACTGTTACAAAACGTATTAGCATGGAAACACTATACGAGATCTACCCATCATCCCTTGTACCCAGCATTAAGTATGATTGTTTAGCTAAGAGGCTCGGGGTTACATTACAATTAACAACACATTACAGCAAATACGACATATCCGGCCTGAAGCATTGGCGTGTAGGCAAGGACCTATATATATCATTTTATTTCTACGGCTACGGCATGCCTAGCTCTAATGAAACAAAGAACATTTACCTCAACACAGTATTCAATAACATACTGTCAGGGTACTACAACATACACATAATAATCAACAATAACGAGAATCTAACACTAAAATACTCCGCATCATGCCCCTCCGCCACCAAAATGCCTTTTACTGAAGACGAGGTTTTTGACGGAATAATAGCCATAATAGTAGCCCTCGCCGCCATAATGGCTATAACGACTCATGTCCACAGGAAGAAGACACAGTAATAATAATGCTAACTATTCGTCTTTTAAAAACATAGCTATTTAGGGGACTAAAACCCGTTAAGAATAGAGGGCGAAGGCGGCATGGATGATAAAATAACTATAGTACACGGTGCCGGCGGCAGGGAAATGGCTGAAATCATAGAAAAAATAATTGTAGCTAAGACCCCGCCGAGACTTAGAACAGCGCTTAACGGCTATGGATTAGATGCCCTCGACGATGGTTCAACAATTAGGATCGATGGAAAATCAATAGTATTTGCAAGCGATAGCTTCACAATCGAACCTCTTTTCTTCCCGGGCGGAGACATAGGGCATCTCGCTGCATCCGGGGTCATAAACGATCTCGTCATGATGGCCGCTGACCCGGTGGCATTCATGGACATGATCATAGTCGAGGAAGGATTGGAGAAGAAAATACTGGAAGAAATAGTAGAAAGTATGATCAATGTTCTACGCGAGAACAATGTCGCGCTGATAGGCGGAGACTTCAAGGTCATGCCGAAGGGAAAGATAGATAAAATAATAATATCCTGCACAGGAATCGGCTTATCAGACAATCCCTTGATCGACAGGCCGCGGCCCGGGGACAAGATAGTTGTGACAGGCCCCATAGCCGAGCATGGTGCGGCCATACTCGCTGCTAGGCTGGGAATGCTAAACGAGAACACCAATCTCCACAGCGACTCCCGACCCCTCGTAAAAACAGTCCTACCAGTCATCAAGAAGTATAGAGAATACATCACGGGTGCGCGAGACCCTACGCGAGGTGGGCTCGCAACAATTCTGAACGAGTGGAGCACCCAGACAGACACGACGATCATTATAGACCGGGCGAGTATCCCGGTCAGAGAAGAGGTGAGAGAGTTCCTCGACGCGCTCGGCGTTGATCCATTGAATGTTGCGTCCGAAGGAGTAGGGGTTCTCAGCATTAGGCCGGAGAAAGTAGAAGATGTTGTAAAGGAACTAAAGGCTATGGGCGAGAAACCAGCTATAATAGGTGAGGTAGTAGAGCCGCCGAACAATATTCTTAGGGGTAAGGTTGTCGCTGTGACCGAAGTCGGTGGTAGGGTGATCGTTAGGCCTAACCCACTAAATCTCCCTCGAATATGTTAATGGAGGGTATGAGAACATGTGTCTAGGTGTGCCCGCTAAGGTCCTCAGTATAAGGCGTGAAGGAATGCTAAAAATAGCGACTGTACTGATGGGCGGAGTACGTAAGGAGGTCATACTGGGTCTTGCCGAGGATGATACTGTTAAGCCGGGTGACTACGTGATGGTGCATGCCGGAGTCGCGATCAGCAGGATTGATGAAGAGGAGCTTGAAGAAACGCTTAAGCTATTCAGAGAGATAGGTCTCCTTTAAATCCTTGCTCTCTCCGCTAGTTCTAGGCCGATCCCGTAGGCCTTAATGTTTAGCTCATAGTTCTTCCTACTTCTCAGGACCTCATCTACTGCCTCATCAATACCTTTCACTCCGAGGATCCTCGACGCTATGCCGAGGGCAACCATGTTCATGGCTCTGTAGACACCATGCTTATCAGCTTCCTCTGCTATTGGCATGGCTATCCCGTTCTTCACTGGATTAACGAGGTCTTTGTCGTAGATTATCTTCTCGGATTTTCTGACTATGTTCTCCCATCTTCTGCGCCCCTGCTCATGCAGTATCACGAGGACTTCTAGCTCCTCTATGAAGGGATTAACTATCTCGTCCTCATCGAAGACCACATATCCGTAGACAGCTCCTCCTCTTACAGATGCCCCATAGTTCTGCAGCTGAGCAACATAGTAGCCCAGCCTATAAAGTGTTTCACCCAGAACAGTCGCCGCAAATACTATTCCCTGACCACCCATCCCGAGAAATCCTGCTGAACGCATTACTTCTCACCCAGGGCTTGAGCTATGTATTTGTTATATGTTTCGATGAAGCCGGGCTTATCCTCAGCCTTAAAGACTCCTGTCGCGACATGTTTTTCTCGCTCCTCACGACTCATATTCTTCCAAGTCTCTATTCTGATGCATTTCTTCATGAGCTCCTTCAGCTTCTCTCCCGGCGTCTTACCCTCCCTTCTGACAACATAGGTTACGCATGGAGCATATACTTCTATGAACCTGAACCCTCTGCTATACCGGGATAGTGCATCCTTAATACTGTTTTTCAGAGGAATATACTGTGATATACACCATCTTGCCACATAGTTGGCATTCGTACCAGCTATAATGGAGGCTACATCCATCGGTCTCTCCGGATTACCGTAAGGTGTTGTCGGCGTTATCATTCCATGAGGTGTTGTTGGGGCTGCTTGTCCGCGGGTCATCCCATATACCTGGTTATTTATCATTATAACCAGTAGGTCCATGTTCCTCCTCGCAGCGTGGAGCAAGTGGTTCCCACCAATACTTGCAAGGTCTCCATCGCCACCTATCACGATGACGTTGAGCTCAGGATTTGCGAGCTTGACGCCAGTAGCCACTGGTATTGCTCTTCCATGCAGTGTATGGAGGCTATCGGCTTTTATGAACGGGCTGGGTATCCATGAAGAACATCCGATCCCGCTGACAAACACGAATCTTTTTAGATCCTCTATGCCTAGCTCCATGAATGCTTGGAATAATGCATTCATGAGTATCCCGTTATAGCATCCTGGACAGAAAGCTGTTGGTAGGACTTCTTTCCTGAGGTATTTGAGGCCAAAGTGCTCAGCCATAATGTCACGCCTCCAAGACTTTAATAATCTCGGATGGATAGATCGGTATACCCCCTCCCACCTTATTGATCACACGTATCTTGCTCCGCGGATATACTTGGGCTACATCATATACTAGTTGTCCTAGGTTTAGCTCTGGCACCACTACCTTCCCAGCACCGCTGAGCTCCTCCGCTAGTTTGTCATAATTTAGCGGCCACAACGTTATTAGTCGGAGAACCTTTGTTCCTCCAACCCTCTCGGCGGCATCTATCGCTGGCCTACAAGTTGATCCGAAACAAACTATTATTCTCCGTGCATCAGGGTCACCGTATACCTTGTATTTGAATATCTTGTCTATGTTGTCCCAGATTTTCTCTTTGAGTCTCGTGACGAGCTTGTAGTGCGTCTCGAATCCATGGACATCCCTATATCCCCATTCATTATGAGTCGAGCCTGTCACTAGTACATAGTGGCCTTCACCAAGCCTTGGCATGGGAGGCGGTATCCTTGGATCCTTGCTGCCGAAAGGTGGCTCATGATCGCTCGGCTTCCTCCGCACAACTAATTTGTCAGCACCCCTCCTCACAACTATCTCCCTACCATGACCGATGAACTCATCCATTAGGAATACAACGGGTACTCTGTAGGCCTCGGCTATATTGAAGGCTTCTATGATGAGGTCGTATGCTTCTTGAGGCGTCATAGGAGCGATCACGACCAGGTACTGGTCTCCGTGCCTACCCCACCTGGCCTGCATGAGGTCGCCCTGAGCAGACTTTGTTGCCTGTCCTGTGGCCGGCCCAGCTCTCATCACATCCACGATGACGAGCGGTGTCTCGGTCATTACGGCGTATCCTATGCCCTCTTGCATTAAGCTGAATCCAGGCCCACTGGTGGCTGTCATTGATTTTAGCCCCGCCCACGAAGCTCCTATGATCATATTGATCGCTGCTAGCTCATCCTCTGCCTGTATAAATACTCCTCCCACACGCGGCAGCTCCTTTGCCATTAGATGCATTATCTCACTACTGGGTGTTATCGGATAACCGGCATAGAATCTACAGCCTGCATCTATAGCCCCGTACACGATCGCCTCGTTACCGCTTAAGAATAATCTCTCCGTCACTGCTCATCCACCACAACTATTGCCTGGTCTGGACAATACCACATACACTGCCTACAGCCTATACACTCGCCGACCTGCTCTGGATTCCTGTAGCCTGTCTCAGGATTTATACCGTTGAACCTCAAGGCGTTCCTTGGACAGATCTCTATACAGATACCGCATCCCTTACATAGCTTCTTATTGATAAACACCTTGTAGTGAGCCAATATTAGGTCCCCATGATACTTGTTATTATTGATAATTGAATAAAAAGGCGGCGTATTACCAACATATCGTTAATACCCCGTTAGTCCATGGAACCTATTGGGTCGGAACAGCCAGGTGGACGGTGTGGGCATAATAGCGGCTAAAATAATCGTTGTTGGCCTCGTGCAGGGCGTAGGGTTTAGGCCATTCGTCCATAGATTAGCCTCCAGGCTGGGCTTGAGAGGGTATGTTGTAAATACCGGAGGTAGCGAGGTCGAGATATGGGTCGAAGGCCCAGATGAGAATGTCTCGATGTTCATCAAGCTTCTAGACGAGGAGAAGCCCCCGCCAGCGATTATTGAGGAGAAACGCGTCGAAATACATGAGCCGGCAGGCTATACCAGTTTCATCATATTGCCAAGCAGGAGGAAGCTCATCAGAAGAAGCAATATTCCACCAGACTTTGCAATATGTAGCGATTGTCTCAGAGAAATACTCGATCCAAGCGATAGGAGGTATAGATACGCTTTCAATAGCTGTGCTTGGTGTGGCCCGAGATACTCCATGATGTACGATTTACCATACGATCGCGTAAACACGAGCATGAAGAAATACAGGCTCTGCCCTAAATGTTTGAAAGAGTATAGAGATCTAGGAAACACTCGAAGATATCATGCCCAGGGAATCAGCTGTCCACAGGACGGCCCCAGACTCAAACTCTACGATAATAAATGGAACGAAGTAAGGGCACAGGATCCAATAAGAGAAGCGGCAAAACTCCTAGACGAAGGATACGTTGTCGCGATCAAGGGACTTGGAGGCTATCACCTAGCTGCACTAGCAAGCGATGACGACGTAGTTAGAAGGCTTCGTGAGAGAAAAAAGAGGCCTCACAAACCATTCGCTGTGATGGTGCTTGATACTATTATAGCTGAGAAACTCGTTTATCTTGACGAGGAGGCCCGGGAGCTTCTAGAATCACCTCAAGCCCCGATACTACTGCTTCCTAAGAGAAAAGATACTCCCGTAAGCAAGCTTGTAAGCCCCGGGATGGCATATGAAGGGGTATTCCGCGCCTATACTGGTCTCCATTATCTATTTCTCATGGAAACCCGGGATCGATTCGCTATAATGACGAGTGGTAACATCCATGGAGAACCCATGTGCAGAGACGAAGAATGCGTGAAGGAAAAACTCTCAGGAATAGCCGATTATTTCCTCGTCCACGACAGAGAGATAGTTCACCGTGTCGATGATAGTGTGATGAGATTCACTGATGGAGAACCGGTATTTATCAGGAGGAGCAGGGGCTATGCACCCCTCTGGATAAGGATTAAGAGAAAACTTTCACGCGAGATAATTGGTTTCGGTGCAGACCTGTCCAACGCTGCAGCAATCGGTTTCGAGGACAAAATAGTTCTTACACCCTACATCGGAGACATGGATCATCCAAGGGCACAGGAAGACCTCCTATATGAGATAGGTTTTCTACGGAGAGCCTACAGGGTAAAGAAACCCGTTATAGCGTATGATAAGCATCCCGAGTACTTTAGCAACGGGCTAGCCAAGCGCTATGCGCAGGAGGAAGATCTAGACGCTATTCCTGTCCAGCACCATTACGCACATGTTCTTGGTGCAGCTTATGATGTCGGGTTAGAGGGAATCATTGTTGGAATAGCTATTGATGGGACAGGCTACGGTGATGACGGGAGCATCTGGGGAGGAGAGATCATAGTGTTCGACACGTGTAGCCCATGGTATGAAAGAGCAGGACATCTAAAACCACACAGGATCACTGGCGAAAGAGACGTGGTATACCCAGCGAGGTACCTTTACAGTATTCTTCTCGACATATACGGCGTAGAAGCAAATACAATAGTTAAGAGGCTTGGCCTAGAAGACCTTGTACCAGGGAGGCTCAAAGAGTATAGGGCAGTCTCCAGGCTCATCGAGATGGGGCGCAGTATCTTTACGACGAGTACTGGTAGGTTCCTGGACGCTGTAAGCTCATTGCTGAGAATATGCTGGGAAAGGACATATGAGGGAGAACCAGCGATCATGCTTGAGAATAATTCCGAGCCTCCTCCAATTAAAGATGTAAGTGCAGAGATCATCTCTGATAATGGTAAGATCATAATTGACACAGACCCTATCATAGAGTCTGTGGTTGATCTCTTACACAATCATAGCTATAGCCGCAGGAGAATAGCATACACAATACAGTATGCTCTCGGTAAGGCGCTCGGTGAAGCAGCCATGACTGCTTGTGAGAAGTACGGGTGTGAAGGAATAGTTGTGTCTGGAGGTGCAGGTGTAAACTCATTGATCGTTGAGGGCATACGCAGTGCGGCCGACAAGGTATTCCTGCCCAGAAAGATACCGCTAGGAGACGGGGGAATAGCTTTCGGACAGGTCCTGGCTGCCGATCTCATCGTCTCCTCGAAGAAGCGTTGAACCAGATTAAAACTTTTATAACAAAATATCGTTCTCATTAGGCTGTCCTAACATCATCATTTTATATTCATTGAAGGAATAAGCCTTACCCGGGGAAGATTCTCATGGAGAAAGAAAATAAGAGCAACGGGAAGGCCAAGATAATAAGATACACCCCGTGGCTCGTCCATTTCAATACAGGTGCATGTAATGGCTGTGACATAGAGGTTTTAGCCGCTTTAACCCCGTTTTACGACGTAGAGCGCTTCGGGATAAAGCTAGCCCCCAGCATAAGACATGGAGACATACTTGTCGTAACAGGAGCTGTGACGAAGAAGGCCGGGGAAAGACTAAAGAGACTATACGAGCAAATGCCTAGCCCGAAATTCGTCATTGCTGTAGGTACCTGTGCCTGTACCGGAGGAGTTTTCGCCAAGAGCTACAATGTATATGCAGGCGCTGACAAAGTCGTCCCCGTAGACATGTACATTCCAGGGTGCCCGCCAAGGCCTGAAGCAATTATTGATGGTATAGCTAAGCTCCTGAAAAAGCTGGAACAATCATAATCCGCTGAGGTGGGCTATCTTGATCGAAAAAATAGATGAGCTGGTTAATGAGGGGCTGCTGAAAGAAGCAGGAATTATCAAGCCTAATAGAAAATTATACGAGTTCAACCATGAAAGAATTAGAGAGATCTTTAAACAATTACTTGAACGTCTTGGAGAGAAAGGATTCTATCTAGCAACAATTGTTGGTACAGACATGCTAAAAGACAAGAAGATAAGGCTAGACTATTACGTCGTGGTGTTGCCTGAAGAGATAACAATTGTGTTGAGAACATATGTTGACAGGGACAACCCAGAGATAAATAGTATTCTAGACCTCATACCTGCAGCCTTGGCACCGGAATGCGAAATATATGATCTGTTAGGCGTTGTTTTCAAGGGTAACCCAGCGCTGCGTAGGCCGTTCTTCGTTCCAGAGGAACTAGTGGAGAAAGGTATCTATCCGTTGAGGAAAGATGCAAGGGTGTAGAGCCGTGGCGATCGATAAGGTGATAGAGGTCCCATATGCTCTCGAAATACCTGTAGGTCCACAGCATCCGGCCCTCCACGAGCCACTCCTACTTAAAGCCTATGCCGACGGCGAAGAGGTAATCAAGGTAGAAGTGCACACGGGCTACAATCATAGAGGTATCGAGAAGCTAGCCGAGAAGAACAGCTTCTATCGAGACATATTTATTGTGAGCAGGGTCTGTGGCATCTGTAACGGTGTCCACGCCAACTGCTATGTAAGGGCTGTAGAGCAGATACTCGGCATTGAGCCTAGTCCTCGGGCAAAGTACCTCAGAGTTCTCGCCATGGAGCTGGAACGTATTCATAGCCACATGCTTATCAATGCCGTGATGGCCGAGATAATAGGATTTGATAGCCTGTTCATGAACATTATGCGTGACAGAGAATACATTATGAAGTCCAAGGAGATAGTCACGGGGAACAGAGTCTCAGCCGACTACATGATATTTGGTGGTGTGAGGAGAGACCTTAACTCCGAGAAAGTAGACAAGCTGAAGAAGCTCCTAGACCGTGTCATACCGAGGATCAAGTACTATAAGAAGCTCTTCATGGAGGACGAGACTATACTTAAGCGTCTCGTGGACGTAGGTGTAGTTAAGCCCAGTGAGGCAACACTTTACGGATTATTGGGACCAGCGGCAAGGGCGAGCGGGATCAAGATAGATGTTAGGGCGAGCGATAAGTATGATGCTTACGGCGAAATACCGTTCAATGTGATTGTAAGGAACGAGTGTGATGCATGGGCTAGGATGATGGTGCGCTGGGACGAGGCCCTTGAGAGCGCCGAGATGGTAAAGTATATTCTCGACCACCTACCGCAGGACGAGAAAGCCGTCCCCGATGAAAGAAGGCTCCCCAGGAGATTCCCACCGGGTGAAGCCTATGCCCGTGTTGAGGCTCCACGAGGCGAGCTAATATACTATGTCATGAGCGACGGCAAGCCGATGCCTTACAGAGTCAAGATAAGGACTCCAAGCGTCCACAACATATTGAACACCGCGAAATTCTATATCGGGTACAGCATAGCAGACCTGCCAGTGATCCTGACTAGCTGGGACCCATGCATATCCTGTATGGAAAGACTAACCATAATTGATCTCAAGACCGGGGAACGTAGAAAAGTCCCCATGAAAGAACTCGCGGGAGGGGGCAAGAAATGGGTAAATCCAAGATACTCTCTCTAATATTGAGAAACCTGATCAGAAAGCCTGCCACTATACAGTATCCCAGAGAAAAGCCCTGGGTAGAGTCTGATTTCCGTGGTCGCCAATACAGTGACTTGCAGAAATGCATCGGCTGCGGCCTATGTAGGATTGAGTGCCCGGCTGATGCAATAGTTATGAAGAAAATACCGGACGAGTACGAGGTTCCGAAGAAAAATGCTAGACGCCTCTTCCCCGTCATAGACTATATGAAGTGTGTTTACTGCTACAGGTGTGTGACTGTATGTCCCGTACGCGCTTTCATTACCACGAACTATTTCGAGCTAGCGGATCCTCAACACATAACCAGCGAGGAGCTCAGCTTATCCACGCTCAGGAAGAAAGCCGGGGGTGAGGCGTCCAAGTGACCGGGATGACCGAGATACAGATGTTCATTATCGCAATACTGCCTATCTACGTAGCAGCATTCATACTATACACCCTCAGAGCTCTCCGTGGCCCAAGCATCAGCGACATGGTTCTAGCCATCGATGCTATGAGCTATGACCTTGCAGCTTTCCTCGTTATCCTAGCCATATACTTTAAGCAACCCATACTCATACCCGTGGCGATAGCGCTTGCCCTCTGGATCTACAGCCTGGACATATATGTTTCCAAGTATCTCGAAGGAAAAGAGCTGGGTGAGTAGCCATGACTCTACTCGATACTGTGCTTATCGTTATCGGAGAGATCATGATAGGCGTAGGAGCACTAGCAGATCTGATAGCAGCTATAGGAATGAATAGATTCCCTAACTTTTACCTCAGATTACATGCCGCTACCATAGGCACTATATGGGGATCCTTCCTCCCGTTAATAGGTGCAGCCCTCGTCGCAGCCGGATGTAAGTGCTTAGGTGAATATAGATGGTTCATGTCGGGAGGAGCACTAGTCACATCGTTCGTTATACTCATACTTGGCCCAGCTGGATCACATGCTCTCGCAAGAGGCACTCATCGTTCAGGCATAGTTCCAGTGGAACCTAAAGTCGTCGACCATCTTGAAGAGGATGAATCCCATCCTACATCTCAAGAATTACAAGAAGTAGAAGAGGGTGATAGCCCATGAGCTATGGCGAGGCGGTTCTCCTAGGAATAACAGCGTTGGCAGCCATATTCTCTACTATAGCCACTTACATGGCTATAATGGAGAGAGACCTGCTCAAAGCCGTAATATTCAGCGCTATTCAGAGCACAATCTACGCTTTCATATACTATATGCTCATGGCCCCAGATATAGATCTTGTCTATATACCTGTGGCTGTCGGGCTCTACCCCGCCGTAATTATTGCTTTGATCAAGAAGACCACGAGGGAGGAGAAACCATGAGGTACTGGGTAGGCTTATGTGTACTCATACTAACAATACTGGCCATATCATTCGTGGTAGCTGCTAATATCAATGTACTTGTACCGTCAACTAATGTTAGGACTCTAGCCGAGATATATTTGAAGTACACTTATTATCCATGGGACAAGTACTTCACAGCGATGTCTCCAGAGGCATGTACCAGTATAGTATGGGACTTCCGTGGCCTAGACACAGTATTTGAAACAATGGTGTTCTACCTAGCCATCATCGGGGCAATAGCTCTAGCCAGAGGAGTCCCGCTAAAACTACCTAAGGAGATAAAAGGAGACCTGGGTCTCAGCCTCATCGTCAAAACAGTAACGAAGATAGTGCCCGTTCTAATCATAGCTGTTGCCGGAAGCATAGCGCTCCATGGACACCTAACGCCTGGCGGAGGATTCCAAGGCGGCGCAACAGCTGCTGTTGCACCTGTCCTCATACTCGTTGTTTTCAGCCAGTTCTATCTCCTTAGGAGGGGTGTAAATAAGAACTCGATGCTACTTCTGAGAAGCATAGGCTTAACGGGTATAGGCATAACAGCTTTCGCCGCGGTACTAATAGGGTTAGCGACAGGACACTATGCATTCGTGCTACAGAACCAGCCAAAACCCTTAGCCCCAGACATTTCCTTGCCAGCATTCGTGGGAGGCCAGCTAATCAGCGGTAGCCTCTGGTTCTTCAACTTCTTCGAGTTCCTGGCGGTAGCAGCTGGTTTCACAATAGTTTTCCTCCTGATAACACTTCCCGAGAAACTGGCGGAGGCTAGGGAAGAAAAACGTGTAGCGGAGGGTGGAGAAAAATGATCACATTGTCTGAATACTTCATGACAATACTAATAACATGTATGATAGTAAACCTGGGCCTCGCACTCTATGGTGTGTTTTTCAAGCCGAACCTAATAAAGAAGATAATAGCGTTGACAATACTAGGAGATACAGCAAATACATTCGCACTAATCATAGGCTACCGGATGTGGGTGGCAGGAGTACCGTCGAGGCCGCCAGTCTTCACTGAATGGAGAAGCAACAATCCATTACTATTATTTGTATTTACTAAGACGGCTGTAGACCCCCTACCGCAGGCGCTAGTGCTCACAGCTATCGTTATAGGATTAGCTGTCACGCTCTTCCTTGTTTTTCTGACACTGCAGGCCTGGAAGATCTATAGATCCGTCGATATGAGAGACATTAGGAGACTGAAGGGGTGATCATATCATGAACAAGCCACTGAGCTGGTTTGTTGTAACAGTGCTCGCGTTCATTGCATATATAGTGTTCACGGGTAGCGTAACACCATATGACATAGTGACCGGGCTAGCTGTAAGCCTTGTTGTAGGAGGATTATTCGCAACGGTAACGGTCGAGAATCCATCCAAGGTATTTAACCCTGCTCGATGGGCTTATCTGATCGCGTATGCACTATATTATTTCTTTATAGCAGAAGTCAAGAGCCACCTAGACGTCATGTACAGGATACTACATCCAAAAATGCCGGTTAAGCCCGGTATAGTTAGGGTGCCATATCATGTCGAGACCGATTATGCGGTCACTGCCGTGGCCAACTCAATAACCAATACTCCGGGAACCGTAGTAGTCGACATTAAGCCTGAGAAAAAAACGTTTTACGTTCACTGGATCAATGTTGAGACAACCGATCCGTATGAAGCTAGAAAGAAAATCTCTCTCGCTTTCGAAGAATATGCGAAGAAAGTATTTGATTGAACATGGCGGGGTGAGTACTTATGGCATGGAACATCCCCGAGCTTGTAACAGGCGCGGTCGTACCTCTACTAGCAGTATTCGCTTTCACGCTTCCATTGCTAGCTAAGATTTTCGGCGAAAAGAAGTTCCCGGGTATATGGTCGCTCATAGCAAGCGTCGTCGCTGCGGTCATGTCTACCTATATTTTCACAGTGGTATGGAGTACAGGCAAGGATATAGTCTACGGTTTCGGCGGCTGGCCTCCCCCAATAGGCATAAGCTATGAAGTCGACCCGTTCAATGCCGTAATAGCTGTGTTCACTGCATGGATAATGGTCCTAATAACAATCTATAGCCTGTGGTATAATAGGCACTTCGACGAGCCGGAATGGTACTACATATTATTAATAGGCCTAGAAGCGGGAATGCTGGGATGTCTATACACTGGCGACGCCTTCAACTTGTTCGTTATGATAGAGGTTCTAGGCATATCTGCCTACGCGCTAGTAGCGTACCATAAGAACAGGGGAGAAGCTATAGAGGCCGCAATAAAATATGGTATCATCGGAGCAACTGCTACGACACTATACTTCATCGGCCTAGTTATCATCTACGGCGTATATGGCACACTGAACATGGGCCAGCTATCACTATTGAGTGCCGAAATATATTATCGTAGACCGGACCTCATTGCCAGCATAGGAGTTGCAACTCTCTTAGCCGTTAGCCTCGCCTTATGGGTGTTTACATACAAGTCAGCATTGTTCCCCAACCATTTCTGGCTACCTGACGCGCACCCGGAGGCCCCGACACCCGTCTCCGCGGCTCTTTCAGGTCTTGTTGTTAACATCGGTGTTTATGCTGTTGCCAGGTTCATGTACACGATATTCGGGCCGGCCAGCACGATTGCACCATATTATCGCGACGCAGTACTTACAGCATTATTCATTATGGGATTCGCGGGAGCCTTCATAGGAGCTATAATGATGATGGCGCAGAAAGACTTGAAGAGACTACTTGCATATAGCACTGTTAGCCATACCGGGCTCTTGTACATGGCTCTAGCCATAGGTATGAGCGGAGTGCCACAGGCGGCCGTGGCTCTGGGTCTTGCTGCAATGACGTATCACGTGCTAACCCATGGGCTGGGCAAAGCATTACTCTTCATGTCGAGTGGAGTATTTATCGATAGTGCGGGGACGAGGGATCTCGATGGGCTAGCCGGTGTTGGCAGGAAGTACCCGTTGGTCAGTGCTTCCTTCATCATAGGCTTCCTGAGCCTGATGGGTCTGCTGCCTCTTGGAGGGTTCTTCAGCAAGCTTATGCTTTATCAGGCCTTCATGGATGCTGGTATGCTCATTCCAGCCCTAGCGGTGATCGTTGTATCTGCCATTAGTGTCCTGGGATATGCTAAGGCGATGTATAGTGTAGTATTCGCTACACCAATTAAGGAGCACCGTGAGATAAAGCTCCACGGCATCCACTATATGCTGGCCTTGATGGCTGTCGGCCTAATATTGCTCGGCGTCCTCTACCCGTGGATCAGCCAGGGCCTTGTACATGTGGCTAACTCCTCTCTTATAGGTTCTGGTGTGAGGGAGTACCAGGAGGCTTTCGTAAGGGCTTTCCACGCATTGCTTGGGAGGTGATAATCCATGTATGGGCTAATGGCGGGTGATCCTGGTTCAGTTGCTCTGGTCTTGAGCCTGCTCATGTGGGTTGTTTTCGGAGTGCTCGCAGTCATATATATTGTGGTTAGAAACAATCGTGTCAGAAGGACGGATGTTTACCTGTCTGGCGAGCCGGAGAGTATTGTCAACAAGCCAAGCCCAAGCCCTGCCAACCTTTATTGGGGGTTTCTGAAGAAGTTTGCCTACGGATTATACAAGCAGTTGAGAGACAAGGTCCACACTGGTAATCTACAGGACTGGGTTAACTTTATGGCGGGTTGGTATGGTTTGCTCCTCATTATAGCGATCATAGTCGGGGTAATATACTTGTTGAAATGGTGATAGTCATGATCGGGTGGATAATGCTCGCAGTAAGCATACTCGTATTCCCGGGTATATTGTTCTTGACAAGCCTATCGCTGTTTACACAGTGGTATTACCGTAAGCTCAGCGGGAGGCTACAGAACCGTATGGGTCCGACTTATGTTGGGCCAGCAGGCCTGCTACAGCCCCTCATGGATCTATGGAAGCTAATACATGTTAAGGAGATGGCTGTGAACAAGTATAGTTTGCCGGGCCTTGCTCAGTTCTTCGGCTTGCTGGGAATATCCGCTCTAGTCGTCAGTCTATTATTGTTTCCGCTGAGCCCATACCACGTGACTGGCCCATATGACTTCCTGGTATTTATATATCTTGTGAGCCTGTGGGTCCCACTGAGTACGCTAATAATGAGCTTGTCAATGCCAGGCCCATACACGAGCACTGGTGTGTCGAGGCTGTTAACATTTATAACGTTGATAGAGCCGAGCTTCTTCGCAGCTCTCTTAGCCCCGGTAGCGCTCGCCTCCGCGAGGACAGGGATCCCCTACAGCGTGCTTGAAGCAAGCAAGAACGCGATATATTGCTGGGTCAACCCAGTATTATTACCGGTTATGGTTCTAAGCCTAATAGCAGCAATAGTCGTGCTGCAGGCCAAGGCGATGTTCCAGCCATTCAACATTCCGGAGGCCGAGCAGGAGATAATTGCAGGTTATGAAACCGAGTTCTCCGGTCCTCTACTAGGACTCGCAAGCCTTATGCACGATATGGACATCGCCGTAACAGCGATAGCTATAACGTACCTAATCCTTGGAGGCCCATATCCATTCCCTCATCTCAGCATTCCAGGCATAGTCCTGCTGATCATAAAATATATGGCGGTAGTAACGTCGGCCACCATTATCAAGAATGCTTTTGGTAGGTACAGGATAGATCAGGCACTTAACACTATATTCAAGTACGCACTAATACCTGCAATAGTGGCACTAATACTGGCCATGATCTACCTCTATGCGTAAACCGGTGAACAATGCTTGAGGACAAGGCCAAGAAGAATAAGACTGTTTATTACGCTTCTCCTCCTCGTAATTCTGATCCCCCCAATAACACTAGTCTTTGGAGCATCGAGAACCCCGCTTTACTACTTTTATATTTATGGCGAGAATACCTGCCCGCACTGCGTAGCTATGCATGAATTCCTGTCCAAGACGTATGGCGAGGAACACGTTGTTTTCTGCAACATCCTACCAGAAACAATGAATAATCCTTGCTTCAGGAAACTCGAGGACTTCTCTAATACGGGTCTCGTCCTAGGTGTCCCGTTCATCATCGTCGTCTATAATGGCACGGCTTCCGCCATAGTTATCGGCGAATACGAGAATAAGACCTTCTTCGATAGCCTCCTACATATGAATCCATCGAACAAGATACCAGTATACACGGGTGGAATAATTATAGGTTATATCAATGCTTCGAGGCTGGGCCAGCGCGGCTTTGTGTCATACTATGCTCCGTACCATCCAGTAGGAGCACCGACCGTGTGCCCAGCAACTATTTCGTCTAGTAACGTGTCGATAGAATGGTCTCCCAGCAGAGCGGCTGGCAGAGCCGCTACTATAGGTTTGCCCGAGCTACTAGGTCTGATGGTCTTCCTCGCACTACTTGACAGTGTCAATCCATGTACATTAACTATCTATGGCTTGTTCCTTCTCGGGGAGCTATCTATGAAGAAGAGAGTGGTTGGGCCGGGCCTCCTATTCCTTGCTATTGTCTATGCCGGCTATCTGGTCATCGGTCTGGGCCTATTCTATCTTTCAATGTATATTCCGCAGAAAATACTTGGCCTGATCGCAATTATTCTCGGCGCATACAATATACTTGACGTTATAAGGGGCGGTGAGGAGTACAAGTGTAGGGTATGCGACAAATTGGCAGGCCTCGGCAAGGCTATGGGTAATCCATACGTGATGGCTCTCATACTCTCGCTAATAAGTGTGTCTGTTCTCCTCCCATGTACGAGCGGGCCTCTCGTGGCCTTTATAGCTGTGCTGAAGACAAGTATGCCTAGGCTAGCATATCTTCTTCTACCAATTTATGTGGCGATATTTTTAATCCCACTAATCATTACGTATGTTATTCTAGGTATCCTGGGCAGGAGAGGATTGATAGAAAAAATCCCGGCAAGACTTCTCCGCTCAATACAGATTATCACTAGCCTCATAATCATTATGATCGGTGCGAGCCTTCTTTAGCCGTACAAGAGGAACCAGGCTATACCGTATGCGTAGAACAGCAGAGTAATGATCACGACTGGTATTCCTCCCGGCATAAGCGGCCTGAATCCCTCCGGCTTCTTTATCCTGAATTTCAGCGCCAGTAGACATGGTAGTATCCCTGTGAATATTCCAGCGCCTATCGCTCCTGCAAAATTCAGCCACTGTATGAAGCTTCCCAGCCTGAGAAGTGCGAGAATTAATGGTATGATACAAGTTAGTAACAATATTAAATTCATATTACGTCTCGACCCGGCTTTTGTTATTTCGAGATTTATCTGCGTCAACGCATGCGCTGCCGCGATAAAGCTTGTCAGTGTTGTGAAGAATCCGAAGATATAGCCTAGTAGTGCCGCTACCCTGAGTTTGCCTAGCTCAGCAACAGCTATTGGTGCTGGTAATCCATAGAGGCCATGGTGTACTTTCCCTGTGAGTGCGCCGACAAATGTCCTCGTATAGTCCTGTGGTGTTAGTATTGACATATATGCCGCCGACCATATAATATAGACTACCGCCGATATCGTCAGACCAAGGGATAGGAGCCTATCGTATCGTTCGTCCATTCCGAAAGTCCTGTAAGCCGTTGGTATTGCCGAGTGTATTGCGTAGGCGAATAACACTATGCCAAAGACGCTGAACATCTTGCTCCAGTCTCCCCAGAGCAGATTGTTTATGTTCACGTAAGGTGTTGATAGGCATAGAAACACGTTTATAAATAGTAGTAGGATTATTATCGCGACCATTGTTTCTTCTGCTCTGGCTATTATTTTCGCTCCACCTATTGTGATTACTACACCTATTATCCAGTAGATTATCATGCCGAGCCATACAGATATCCAAGCGTGGCTAAGAGTATAGATTGCTTCCCCGCCGAATATTATGTATGCAGTCATTGCTCCTATGAGGTCTATTGCTATAGTTATATAGGCCGTTATTGCCGCCCATTTCCCGAGCCCTTTCTCCATGAGCTTGGGATACTCTGAGGGGCCGAGAGCGTCTAGTCCCTCAACAACGTATACGGCTGTTATTATCTGGAATATCAGCGCCAGAATAAGCATGGCTACGCTGGGCAGGAAGCCTGCTCCGCTTGTACCGAATTTTACTGGTAGTCCCAGTATGCCTGCCCCAATCGCGAATCCTACGACAAAGGTCAGTATGTCTGTTCTTCTCACCAGTAGCCGGCGGAGCCTGATCATCCTTATCATTTCCGCTCAGCCTCCCAGCTACTGTTCGTGTATCTATAATTTTTAAGAAGGTATTAAATTCTGTGATGTGGGAAAGAAATGGGATAAATAAATTGTTAATCTGTATAAAATACTTTAACAAAATATGTTACCCTATATAGAAGGCCGGCCTCAATGGAAGAGCTTTATCCGCCTTAGGTACACCGTTGGCCCTAGCCTCTTGCTCGCTCAGTATCTCTACCTCGAGCCCTGTCTTCCTCGCTATATAGTCAGCAGCTTCTTTGTAGCCTTTCAATTCCTCTTCTAGGCTGACACGCCATGAGCCCGATATCTTGTTCTTCTTAAGCATATTGTAGGCCATGACAATCTCTTTCTCCTTACCCCGTAGCCCATACTTATCCCTTAGCATCCATATTGTCTCTCTTAGAGACTTGTTTTCCTCCACGAGTCTAGCTAGTTCGCGCTTCCAGTGATCAGCTATAACTATAGTTATCTTTGTCGGTCTCTCCTTTATCACGTTGAGCACATTCTTGACGTCGTCGATGAAGGACACTATACTGTCCTCGATGAGCTCGGCTACATCGTCAAATTTCTCCCTGCTCGGCTCAGGCCATTTCATCAGGGACACGTACTGTTTGTAGCCGAGCTTCTCGCCTATTTCCTCGGTGAGATGAGGAATTACAGGGTTGAGTGCTATCAGCCACTTATCGAGCACTGCTCTAACCGCTCTAATGGCTTCTTCTTGGCTCGTCCTCTCCCTGTAGTGTTCTATGATGGACATGGCTTTGTAGAAGATCGTCTGGATGTAGTCCCTGATCTCCATCTTGTCGAGGTGTTTTGCCGCCTCATCTATTATCTTGTTGAATCTTGAGAAGAACCATCTATCGATAAGCCTATCTCTCTTGTCTAAAGGCTCGGTCTCCACAGCTTTAAGGCAGAGATTGTAGAATCTCCTCAACGCGTCTATCGTCATTGATACCTCCGCTTCACGCCAGTCCAATATTGAGTCGAGATTAGCTGCTCCGGCGATATAGAGACGGAAGAGGTCGGCACTATACTTGGTCACTATGTCTCTCAGGAGTATTACATTGCCCTTACTCTTACTCATCTTTACTCCTTCACGTATCACCATCTCGTTCAGTGATATCATACGGGGCCAGTGGTGCTCAGGGAATAATGCGAGGTGATGAAATATGAAGAACGTGAGATGATTACTTATATGCGCTATTCCCGTGTGCCTCTGATCCACCGGGTACCAGTAGGTGAATTCTCTCCTCATCTCCTCTATTGTCTCCCTTGATATACCCGTCTCGACAGCTACGTTCTCTGGATCTCCCTTGCCTAGGAAGACGTAGTCGAAGAACGCCGGTTTAAGTTGTTCGGGCTTTATGTTCTCCCGCCTAATAATATGGGCGATCGTGTAGAACGCCATATAGATAGTTGAGTCCGATAGGCTCTCGATAATCCATTCTGGGTCAAATGGTAGTCTTGTCCCTAAGCCTCTCCTACGTGCACATGGCCTCTTCTCTATCCAGTCTACTATGTCTAGGAATGCCTTCCTATATTTCTCGGGTAGTATCTTGATCATCTCTGTGAGATATTTTCTCGCCCTCTCTTTCCACCAGGGCACACTATAGTCTATGAACCACTGCCCCTTTATCTTGGCAACAATTATCTTCCCGCCAGCTCTACATACTGCTTTCCTGTTTAGCTCATAGAATATGAAGGCATAGCCGTTCCTGATCAGCCATGATCTTACCTTGTCCTTTGCCTCTTTAACCGGCATTCCACGGAACTCGGGATGCTCTACGATCATCTTGCCACGATAGTACTGCTCCTTATATACCTTCTTCGTTGCTTCTTCTAGCCTGGCGTCATCCTGTCTGCTTATACCCATTTCCTCAACAACTTTAGCGGCGTGATGACCCTCTATTCCTGGGACATCAATGATCTTTATGGGCTCTATTGAATCCATTATCGCTGGGTCGAGGCCATATTCTCTCAGGACCTCCTTGTTCTTCTTGAGCTCCATAAGCGCTACGTAGTCATATGGGGCATCGCTTGGCTCGGAGTAGACCACTCCAGTCGCGTTATCTGGGTCAATAAACCTGGCAGGGAGTACATAGAGCTTTGTCCCGAGAGGTGAGTAGACAGCCTTACCTACCAGCTCTCTTCCCTTGAGCTTTCTCAGCTCCTTGATCTCGTCCTCGGGATGCTGGTGCCGTAGTTTGACGAGAGCCTCATCTGATAATATTATCTTTTCATCCTTCCACTCCACAACCACATACATGGCATCAGGGTTCACCCATAGATTCGTGGCACCGAATATTGTTTCAGGCCTGAGGGTGGCGGCCACAAGATAAGTCTTTGGCTCATCTGCTAGCTCGAACTTTATTGCCGTGAACTCGAGGATCTCGACGGGATTAGTGTCGGCGTCCTTGATATCGTCTTCTCCCTCGGGTTGTCTGTGGAGTAAGCAATATGTTACTATGTGGTCTCCCTGAGTAATCAGGCCTAGATCTCTTAATCTGAGAAATTGCCATGTGACGAAGGCGTTATATATTGGTTCCCCGGTGTGGAATTTTCGTCTCCAATCAATGCTATATCCTAGTGCTGAGAAGTCGCTATGTATTCTCTCGGCAAAGAAAGTGGCGAGTTTGAGGGGATCTGTGAACTCCTTGATAATTTCATCTATTTTCTCCTTGTCGCTGACATACACACCTACATAGTGCTTGTACATCTGGATTACTTTTTCGTCGCCCCGGCTTATCCTCTCTGATATAGCTATGATCGGGGTGCCCGTGATGTGGAAAGCCATGGGGAACAGGACATTATATCCTCTGAGCCTCTTATACCTGGCCACAATATCTCCTATGGTATAGGTTCTCCCATGTCCAATATGTAGTGGGCCATTAGTATATGGGTAGGGAACCGTGATGAAGTATTTCTCCTTGCCCTCCTCGGGGCGAGGCTCGAATACACGGTCCTCTACCCATCTCTTCTGCCATTTAGCCTCAATCATTCTTAGATGTTCTAGGAAATCTGCTCGATACAAAACAGCTTCTCCCTCGCCCAATACCCTCGATGTTTTGGTCTTGAATTATGTGAAAAATAAATAATTGCTTTTATGCCATGCTCAAACACGTTCGAGGGCGCGAGCTAGAGGAGTTTAAGTATGAGCTGTTTCAGGTAGTCCTTATCCGGCAGCCCATACGGAGTTAGGGGCTCGTAGCGTTTCCGCAGGTTTGTCTCGTAGAGTAGCCTTATTATTTCATCAACATCTTCCCTCGTAAATCCGTAGGTTGATAGTGTCTCGGTGAACCCTATTTTCCCTAGGAACTTATTGAATGCTTCCTGCGCCTTGTCGGCATCATCGGGAACCGGTTTCAGGCTTGGCTCAAGTGGTTCAAGAACATATTTCATCTCCAATGGTCTCTCGCGGTAGAAATGCCTTATAAGCTCCCGGTACAGTATTGCCAGTCCTGCGCCGTGCGGTAGCTCCGGTTTCAGGCCTGATAACACGTGTTCTAGTCCATGGCCAAGCTGTGTTACGCCATGGTCTATTGCTATGCCTGCGAGCATTGAAGCGTATAGTAGCCAGTACCTTGCCTCGAGATCATCGGGCTTCTCTACCGCTACTGGGAGGTATTTGACTATCAGGGCTACCGCCTCCCTCGATAATAATCTGGAGTACGGGCTACTTAGCGACGAGGTACTGGACTCAACCGCGTGCGCGAATGCGTCCAGAGCTGTGTATTTTGTTTGGTTCGTGGGTAGAGTTACTAGGTACCTGGGATCATCTACTGAGGCTGTCGGGTATCCGGGCCCGAAACCTATTTTCTCGCGTGTCTCAACGATTGTGACGACGGAGTACCTATCGATCTCCGTTCCCGTTCCATGTGTAAGGTTTATAGCGTATAGTGGAGGCTGCTGTGCCGGTGGTTTTCTTAAGCCGTATAGATACTCCTTTATACTTCCACCTCCAGCGATCAGCACGCGGGCGGCTTTAGCCGAGTCTATTGGGCTTCCACCGCCAATGGCCACTATGCCGTCACAGTTCTCATCGAGGTAGGCCTGCCTAATAGTCTCTACGATATTATCGGTAGGATTAGGCTTCACATCTGTATATCTAACATACTCTATTCCCTGTTCATCGAGGATCTTTTTGAGCTCGGGGAAAGCCCCTGATATATCGGCTGATCTTTTCCCAGAGACTATGAGAAGCTTTTTGTGGTTTTTCAGATGCTTCTTGAGATCCCCTATGACTTGCGGGCCGAAGTATAGTTTGACTCCACCGTTATAAACGGTGAATTTCTCGAGCATTTTACCTGTCCCTCCTATAAACTGTATACATACATAGTATTATATCAATGTAATATGTAATTGTTGATGCGTTGATTTTATGGGAAAATTTAAATGTTCTAGGGTTCATTAATATCTCCAAACAATTGAGATAGGGTGTAACATATGAATATATTGTTCAAATATGTACTCATATCACTTCTAGCTATAACAGTGATTGTAGCACCTCTACAGGCAGTAGGATACGCTCCTCTACAACCATACCATGTGCTGAGCCGACATGGAATCGTTGGACCATATATTGATCACCCGTTAAATACTCCCCTAGGATTCACCGCTGACTATAAATACAGCTTCACGACTGTGCTGAGAAACTACACATTCATCGTAGCCGATGGCGCACGCTCATACATAGTGACGCCTGGACACCCAATGTTGCCCGTATACACCTATAAGATCGAGGTTAACGGCTACGTTCCAGCCGATAATGTTCACGCATATATCTACATCGAGCAAGTAGGTGAAAAATATCTTGTTAACCCCGTGGTCCCAGCACCTCAGCCGCTCCTATATGGGCTAGGTAATCAGACACTGCGTTATGTTGTGGACAAAGAAATATATTCGACAGATAAATACTATCCCGGAAAACTCCTAGACGTCAATGTATGGCATGGCATGCATGGAAAAACAATAATCATCGTAAGATACTATCCAGCACAATATGATCCCGTAACTAATACGCTATTCTATATCGACAAGGCATCGATATATGTTGATTACCCAAGCCCTATCCCCATAATATATGCTGATAAATCACTCCTTATTCTCACAACAGATAAGTTAGTGGGAAACGTCACGAGGCTTGCCGACTTCTACAAGAATAAAGGCTATAATGTCACTATTGTCACGACGAGCTATATATGGAAGAACTATAAGCCTATAAACAATATTACCCAGTACCCAGGATTCTACAACCCGTTATTCAATGACACCTACTACGGGATCATCGCGAAGACCTATAATTGGACGCTAGCCCTCAAAATAATAGATTATCTCAACAAGACTCTCGGAGAATACGGTAGTCTCCTGATCATAGGGAATGCCAGCGACATACCTCCAAGCTTCTACTACCACTACAAGATCTATGATTCCTACAATAATTGGGTTCCAACAGACTTCTTCTACGCCAGCCCAGACCTTGACCTAGCCCCCAACATATATGTCGGAAGAATACCGTTTAGTAACCCATCAATTGTAGAGTACGTAATAAACAAGATCATAGCATGGTACAGCTCAGGGGCTAGGAGTAGTAGAGATCTCTACATGACCGGCGGCTACCCGTTCGGCCAGACATTGATGTTCGGCGAGTCAGCACTATCGATGATGAACATGAAGGGGCAACTATCGATGCTCAGAGTACATATGCTTACAAGGACGAGTATGAACTATGATAGAAGCTCGGTGCTAAAGATACTGAGTGGTGACAGCGGCGCACTATGGTATTTCGCACTATGCCATGGCTCAGGCAATGCTTTGGCTGATCGACTATTGCTCCAGGAAAACGGCCAGACAGTTATGGCGTTTGAAATACTAGCGTCAGTATCGGATCTGATGGCTATGAAAAACAATCCGAGCGTACCGATAGTCTCGAGCGTAGCCTGTATGAACGCTGCATGGGACGATAATGTACCATCACCATGGTTCCGTCCACCAAGCTTTGGAGAAGCAATACTGATGTCGCCTGCTGGGGGAATAGCGTATATTGGTAGTGCAAGAGTAGCCGCAGAGCTAGGCATAATGTTCTATCTAATGGACGGTATTGAGTACACATTCTATTACGGGGCAACTTATCTCCACTATAATATACTGGCAGCATATAGCTCGCTAATGGGCAGAACGAACGAGACAAGCCTCGGCTACGTAGTGGCGCAGGGAATAACTGATTATCTTGCAAGCGTTCCGGGCACTAACCCCTATGTTCTCGGCGAAGTATTCAAGCTATCGCTGCTCGGAGATTCTAACCTCATACTACCTGTCTGGAGTAGCCCGACCGAGAAAACGGGAATCAGCGTTACTAAGCTCGGAAACTATGTTGCCAAACTACCTGCCGAGATAACATCATATTTTGCGCGGGGATACCTCCCACTTTACGGTGTATCCCAGAAGGCTTGGATATATGTGGTTGGAGGCCAGAACACTGTCACGGTCACCAATGTCAAGCTTGTCAATAGCTACGGCTTCCTATATGGACTATATGTCGTTAATAAGACAAACATAGCTCTGCCAGCCACGGGAGAATACAACTACACGTTGAGGTTCAACGACAGGGTTAACGGCCTAGTACTCGTTAAGTTCAGCTTGTACGGCTGGGGCGAAGTAAGGATATTTCTCGGCGCTATCGGGGTGCTTGTACGGCCATCTGCCACGGGCCCCGGAGAACCCATCATAATTAAGGCGTATGGCATGGATCTGGTGGGGACAAGGACTGTGAACATCTATGTTGCCGGCAGACTACTGGTGCAAAACCTGCAGTTAACCTATGGTTCAACATCATGGAGGCTGGCGCTACCCTACTTGGCGCCGGGAGCATATAATGTTACCGTACTCCCAACAAGCTATGTTTCGCCCGATGTATTAACAGCGGTAGAGCCCTTCATGAAGGCCCGGATAAGCATCATTAGTAGAAACAGTCTCATGATAACAAGTAACGCGCCGCCAGTCGTGGAGACCGGGAGAAAGGTTAGCATATTTCTCCGCACCTACTATAGGGGCGAGCCAGTTGAGGCCATGTTAAAAATCGATGTGACAGGGCCTAGGGGGACAATAAAACCGGAAATAAAGAGCATAGGCAGTGGGGTCTATATTATATCATTTAATGCTACGAAGCCGGGGCGCTACACGATATATGTGGAGGCTATTAGAAACAACAGCTTCTTATTCCTGAGGGGTTACACGAGCTTCTCCGTGGTAGCAGTTACATCGCTATACAATGGATTCCAAAACATTTACGGCGAGCTACATAGCCTTGCATATAGTGTCGGCGAGAACTTCACGAGCCTATCGACCATGATAAAGACCAGCGTCTTAGACGCGATAAAGACTAACGGCGAGGAGATCAAGGAGGCCAGGTCAAGGCTTGCCAGTATCGAATCTGTTCTCGCAGACCTCAAGTTGGGGCTAGGACAGGTGAACGCAACACTCGACAAACTCTTACCAACAGTGGAGACAATAAAGTCCAATACAGGCAAGATAATGAGCGACATAGGAAGTGCTAAACAAGCCATAATGAACGGTATTACCTCGCTAAGCCAGAACATCACAAGCCTACAAGATAAGCTATCAACAACGACTATCTACAGTGAGGCGGGAATGGTGGTGTCAGCCATAGTCCTAGCGGCAGTAATAGTCTTAGGCCTTATCAAGAAGAAATAGCACGACAGAATAGAAGGTTAAGACCGACAAAAACAAGCTATTTTTTAACTGCCTTCAAGAACTTCACGCTTGTATCCCTACCTATCAGCGCTATTAGTGGAGCCGCGCGTGGCCCGCTCGGCTGTCCTAGGAATAACTTGTAGAAGCTATGATATAGGGCGCGCCTCTCCTTCGGACTAAGGTTCTTGGTTGCCACGATCATAACGTTCTTTATTGAGTCTTCACTCCACTCCTCAAGCTCTTCGAGCATTTTACCCATTCTATACAGTATCTCACGGTGCTCCCACGGTATCTCCTCGATTATCCCTGGATCAGGCTCTTCGAGAAGCCTTATCTTCAGATGGTCAGGGGCGTATTTTTCAACCCATCTGCTTGCCCTCTCCATGGTCTCGAGTATTCTTTTGACGCCATACTCGGTGGGCTTTTCTGGTAAGTGGCCGCTGTTCCTGAGCCTCCTCAGCCCCTCTGTACTCCATAGCGCACGGGGAACTAGCTGGACGAGCACGGCTAAATGAGTATAAGGTACTTGCTCCGGCATTTTATCGGGTGGTTCGCCATTGGGGTAGCTTAGCTCATAGCTCCTCGACAATAAGATCCTTTTTTCCTCGTCGCCGGGATCCTCCGCACCATAGTATATCCGTTCCGCCTGATAGTACTGGCTATAATACTGTGGTATCTCATAAAGGCTTACGACAAGCTTCTTCATGGGAGGCGTCTTTAGGACTAGGAATCTGTATATATGTGGATGAGCAACCTCATACCACTCCCTTGGCGTGAACCCTGTGAAGTCACTGCTCGACATGTCCACTACTCTCTTGTCTCTTGTCCTCATTGCTACCCATTCATAGGGTATTCCCTCGGGAGGCATTATTCCATAAGCATTAATGGCTAGGTCAACACAGCTGTCCCTGCTCCCTCCAGGGGTCGCGTGGTCTTTTCCGTACGGCTCAAAATCGACGCCCAGAGCCCACCAAACACCAACCCACTCTATTCTCCAGTTTAATTTCCCATTTACAATACTGGTCTCTCCATGGTGGCCACAGTACTTGCACCTATACTCTACTCTCCCATCATCAATTATCTTGGTCGTCTCTGTCTTATCGATCCTCCCGCACCCCTCACATATCGGCTCGAATGGTATCCATGTCTCGGGATACCTCTTTCTTCCCCTATACTTGTTGATTATCTCTCTGACCTTGTTCCTCAGCTCGAACGTTTTCTTAGTGAATTCTCTGAGTTTCCCTATATAGAGGTCGGTCGTAGTCACGACCTCTATATTTCCATCCGTGAATTCCTTGATATAGGGGCCAAAATCCTCCCAGAAATGTTCCACCCAGTTAGCATGGCACCCCTCAGGATCAGGTACTCTTATCAATGGCCATCCCGTATACTTCTTGGCCTCCCCGGGATCCTTGAAGGCCCTACGTTGGCTCTCCTTGCCCTTCCATGCGTCCTGCGTATATAGTGTCAAGTACTGTTTAATCTTGAGACCCCTACGCGATAGAATCCTCCTCAAAGTCTCAGGGATAATGATCTCGCCGCGCAAACGGCCAACATGCTGTAGACCCGAAACACTAAGACCCCCATTAAACACTAGGGCATCTTTACCCCTGCTCCTTAACCTTTCCTCGAGGATGTCGGCAAGTTCATCAATCCAGTGCTTATTTGCCATGAACCACACCCATGCAAACATCACGTATTATGTATGCAATAAATAGCCAATATAGTCCTAAAAGAATTATCTCAGAAAACCGACACGGATTAATAATGTTATTCTACACCTTATATTGGATATTATGTCAAATAAGTCCCGCAATCCATAGGTAGAATCATCCATGAGGCACTCCACGTCTTATACACTTGCATAAATTCCTCCGAAAAACCCATGCATCTTCATACCATTCACAATTATAGTGAGATCATTCATCGAAGATGATCACTATTGGCATAGCATGTTGCTAGAAACAAAAAGATACATACATCGGCCCTATTCCAACAACATTATAGTGTGCCTTGCACAAGGTACTGCATAGAGATCACAAAATACAAAATGTTCTCATAACCCATGTCTCCGATGAACGTACGTAGCATGGTGGCGAAATAATGATATGATAAAGCTTGTAGAATTAGTGAATATATAGACTCCTAGTTATATCTATGAAAACTTTATAATGATCTCAAACCAATAATTGATCGGTGGTAATACTGTGACTGCACAGCGACATGCTAGAGCTACAAAGCAAGAAGAGATTGCTGGCAGAGAGGTTAGCCTGCTCTGGTTAATGCCTTTCGACGCGCAAATAAGGGATGTGATTTATAACTATATAAGATATGTCAAGGGTTTGGAGGATAGGATTATTGATACCTGGCCTTTGCAGAGATTACGATATATTCTCCAGCTACAGGCTGCACATTTCGTTTATCCATCGGCAACCCATACGCGTTTCAACCACAGCCTTGGCGTGATGCATATCGCCTATAGGTTCATGGATCAACTCCTCAGGAGCCTCGAGCTACTGGATGCTCATCTAGGCGATACCGGCAAGTACATGCTCCGCCACGCTCGTGAGCTAATGCTTGCAGCACGTATCACTGGGCTCCTACATGATGTGGGGCACGGGCCCTTCAGTCATGCTTTTGACAAGTACGTTCTCGGCAATCCCGAGTTCCTTGGCTATAGGTTCGGGAATCATGAGGTCATGGGGTACCTGATCTATAGGGATTATCTCCGCCGCATTATCCATCGCGTTGTGAAGGATAGTAACAAGGGTATCGACGCCGACACTGTTATAGAGTTATTGGATGTAGCTATGAAGCCTCCATACAGCATGGCTAAATATACTGATCTCGGCAAGAAGGGTCTCCTAAACCGTGAAGACTATTTCCAGCCAAGCCCCGATCTCGCCCCCCACATGGTTGTCAGACTAGCCGTCAGAGACTTCTTCTACCCTGCTGACATACTAGATTATCTTAAGCGGGATAGCTACTACACGGGACTTCCTCTCGGCGAGATCAATATTGATTGGCTTATACTCAATACCTACCTAATTCCCTACGAGAATCTCCTGATACCCGGGATTGAGGCAAAGGCTGTTGATGATCTTGTTAGGCTCCTAAATGCAAGGAAATTCATGTATAAGAACGTCTATCTACATCATGTCAATCTCGCCTTCATCGAGACCATAGGTATACTCCTGGGATGCCTCAAACACTATATCGCGGGAATAATAGACAGGGTTGTTGAGGGCGACCTAGAAGCCTACATGGCTCTAACAGATTACAGCATATATGGGCTACTACAAAACATCATGGCAAGAGGAGACATAGGCGCTGTCTGTGGTGAAAGCTACAGGGAGCTTGGACGCCAAGCCCTCAAAAACCTGCTCTACATAAGAAAGCCAGCATGGAAGCTTCTTGCGAAATACACTATAAACAAGAATGATGCGCGCCATATATTCTCCAGGCGTTTCAAGGAAGTCATACAAGCAGCAATAAACAAGCAGATAAGCACGGAACTCTCGGCTCTTCTCGGTGAGAAAGGGTTCCGTCTCGAAGACATAAAGGTTACCATCATATCGATAGACGTGTTTCCCTCGGCCGCCGAAGATCTATTTAGTTACGTCCTAGTAGCGAAGACCGCGGCGGGAAGGATAGTGGATCGCTACGAGATACCGCTCGACAAGTTTGCTAAGGAACACGGAATAATCTCTGAAGCAATATTCCTCATCTATATCAATAGGGAGAAATACAAGGAGCTCTCCAGCAACGAAATAGCTGCCGCAACAGGGCTAGCCAAGGAGATCATTGATGAAGCCATAGGTAGGAGCGCTGAGGAGAAACCACCCGAGACAAGCTAATTACGGAAAACATTTACTGTTCATCTATTCTCTTCACGATATCACTACTTCTTGACAATACTAGTCTGTCGAGATAATAATATATAATGTATATAGCTGCCGTGAGGCTCATCAAGTATAAGGCGTAAATATCTGTTGGATAAAAATCTTCCCACTGCCTCCAGCCTGAAAGAACCTCCGGGATCAACAAGTACATATAAACACTAGGCATAATTAGTAAAGCAAATACGACTAGTATCGCGACCAGCAAGCATTCCCAGTAATTCTTCCTATACATCCTATACATTCGTCTCCCTATTCTAAAAGCATCCATAAATAGATCATATGCTATCAGGGCAAGAACAAACATTAAGACTAGATAGAAAAATAGGCGAGCAAGAGTCGCTGGAAAGGATACGAGAAGGTGTAATAGGATAGCTATTGCGCTAAGGGAGAAACCAGCAAGACAGAGATCAAATAATAGTCGGTAACACATTAAACTGCACCCACAACTATGGAGACATGCTATTACCATGTAGACTCGATGAGTAATATAGCATTATTCTATATATTATATGTATAACTCTACAATTGAGATATAAATAAATTTTTCAGGAAATCATAATGCACCCTACGTATACGGTCATGTATAGTCATTACTAGCATTGTTGTTCAATTCTCACTTTTCTTACTTCCGGGATTTGAAAGGTATTTTTACCAGCTCCTCTTTTTAAGACTAGGCCCTCCTATATGTTGAGAGGGAATAGATGTTGAAGACGAAGATAATATTGGAGCTTATAGAGATCTATAAACCATCGAGGATAACTCTCCATAATCTGATCTACTTGTATACCTTTAAGTATGGTTTAACCCCTTGTTTCAAGGATTGTGATTGGAGGCTCACCTATATGGGGATGTATTGTCCAGAGATCGAGGATATAATTTCAATGCTGATTGAGAAGGGTCTTATAAGGGTCTGCAGAGACTCGAGCCTGTCAACTGGGGAGTGTACAGGTGCAGCTCCCCAGCCCTACAAAGCAGTAATCGAGGCCATGAAGACCCATAGTACCAGGCGTAATGGATAGCCCTTATTTCTCCTGTTAACATTATTTTCTATAGGATAGATTATTCATTGTGAATGGGGAACAAGGGAGTCTCCGAAGCCGTTCTGGGGGTGTGGAGAAGCCGGAGGCCGACAGTCTTTACTGCTCTATTATCTTTTCTCCTATGATCCTCTCTATCTCCTTAATGTAGGGTTCTACACTTTCATAGTCATAGACGTATGGTTGGCCCTGGAGATCTACTAGAAGGAATATGGGCTTGATTATATATTGGCCCCTTATGTTCTCGGACGTCCTAAACCTTATAAGTTTGTAGATGAGTGTGAAGTCTGCTTTGAGCTTCACTCCTTTCTTATCGCATTCTAGTATGACCTTTCTAGGGATCTCCGCTAAATGTGAGCCTGCCGGAAGCAATATCTTTACAGGTGATGTTATGATCCTGTATATGAGGAGCGTGTCCTTGGCCAATTTAACGTTCCTGTAGACACGTTTCTCGATCAACGATATGTTCTGGTAGCTCGTCTTCATGATCTCCGCAACATCTCTTAGTAAGAGCCCCTTATTCCTAAGATATAGGATCTTTATCTGCCGTTCTGTGAAAAAACCGAGCTTCAAGCTACTTTCCTCCATAATCTATCAAGGATAATTTACTTTGATATACAATTGTGCTTAGGGACTTAATTAACTTTGAGGTCTAAGTCTCCCCCGGATAAATGGAGCTAGGTCTGTAGATCGGTATCAATTCACTTTTTAACGGTTTTTTGCCCGGAGGTATTATTGTTATGCCACTGCTTTTCAGTGGCGTGAAGACGTTATAGGAAGGATTATCTTCCAATATGATTGCTTCTCCATCAATGATCTCAACATATCTTATCCTGTAGAAACCTAGATATTTATCGCTCCGATAGTCTTTGGCGAGCCTCGCGTACAGTTTTGGCTTATCAATAATTGGCTCGGCTCCGGACATGTATCTTATGACTGGGGCTAGTACTAGTAATGCCGCAGCTATGGTTGACTGTGGTAGTCCTGGAAGGTTGAGGATCGATGCCTTGTTTGTCCTGAAACCGCTTGTTGACCTTCCCGGATGCATTTTTACTCCTCTAAAGACCCTGCTGTACCTTATCCTATTCCTTATCCCTGTCCACGTCATATCACGTGGGCCCATGGATACCCCTCCTATCGTTATTATGAGGTCAGCCTCATCTATGATCTCCTTTATTACTTCGGCTATTGATTCGTAAGAGTCAGGTATATTGGCTGTATCTATTATTTTTCCTCCAAGTTCTTCGATCACATGGTTTATGAATAGCCTTGAGGAATCAGGTATGTAGGATTCGCCGGGCATGGCCGGCTCTTCTTTGAGCTCGACGCCCGTGCTATAAACTGCTATTTTAGGTTTATCGTAGACCTTTATCCTCCAAACTCCTGCATCCATTAATAATTTTACTGCATAATAGGTGATCCTCGTACCTTTATCCAGTAGTTTTTCTCCTTTCCTGAAATCGCTGGATCTAGGAAAGACGTTGTATCCTCGGGTTACCGGTGCGTAGATGTAGACATTGTTTCCGATTTTACGGGCTGACTCGACCGGTACGACTGCATCCGCATTAATAGGTATGGGAAATCCTGTCTCCACGAAAACCGTCTCGCCGGACCGGAGCTCAACCTGATCTGCTCTTCGGGAATCAACATTATCTCTCACTTTGAGCTTAGCAGGGCTCCTTGAAGAAGCGCTCAATGTATCTATTGATCTAACAGCCCATCCGTCAACATGAGATAGATCAGCATAAGGCCTATCTATCTCTGCATAAACAGGCTCTGCAAGAATATAGCCCACGCTCTTCTCCGGCCTCAATCTTATAGCTCTTCTCTTGAACCCGTCTATTAATATCGATACAGCTTCAAAGGGCTCAATATACTTGTATAATTTTTCATAGATGACATCCATCCTCCCTGCACCGGTGTATAGGAAAAATATTGGAGGAAATTATGTTCTCCCTATTTATTCGATCAAAAAGGATTGATGAGCATGAAAAATATTTCAATTTAATAACTTTATTCCTGGCCAAGCATTTTCTTAAGCTCTTTGATTCTTTCCTCTACACTCTTGAGCTCTTCCTGTATTTCCCTGAGATCCTCCTCGAGAATCCTTTTATAGTCCTCGAGCATTGCTAGCTCGTCTTCCGGACGTAGCGGATACGGTGGCGGGAAGAAATAGGGTGGCATATATGGTGGGGCTACTGGTTGTTGCATCTGTGCCTGTCCGCCCGGCTGGCCAGTCTGGCCTGTGTATGGCTGGTAAGGGGTCGGTGATGGCGCAGGATGTACAGGGTAGGGTGGCGGCATCCAATAATACATTCTCCTCATAAACCTATACCACCAAGACAAAACTGGTCTCCCTCCTGGTGCCGGTCATCATCTCCATGGATAATACGGGTAGTAAGCTGGAGGTACATAGGGGTAGGGTACTGGGTAGGGGTACCAAGTCCTAGCCCAGTATCCCCATGGGCTGCCGAATAGCCACCAGCACGATCCTCTTCCAAACAGCCATCCAGGCCTCTGCCATGGCGGTAGATAGCTGAATGGCCCATTACCAGGCCATGGGCCTCTCCAGCCTCTTCTCCAGCCCCAGCCTCCTCTCCAACCATAACCAGGGAACCAGGCCATTTCTATCACCTATAAGTATTTTGAGCTATAGCACACTATTAAATTTTGCGCAAACGCACAAAATTATCTCAAAGACGCTAACCGGATAAGAATTAAATCGTTGTCAACAAAAATCCCGTCATCGAATTACCAGCAAGCTATAATAATAGGATATTTAAGGCATTTATGTTTCTTCCCATATCAAGTACTGATTAAATAATCCTATATCCTAGATTACAATTACATAAAATTAACATAAAATTAAGATTGTCAATCATTTTCTCCTATTCTCTAGCCGTACATGCGTTTATAGGATTATATCATATAGGTTCCACATGCATGGTTGAAATTTATTGTCTATAACCTCGAGTGGATCAGGTTAATGTTATTAATTTTTAATTCAATATAGCTTTGACCAGAGGCATGATCATGTGGTGTTACAGGTATGGCCATCAGGAGACTTCTGTACCTGGTTCTTGATGGTATGGCTGATAGATTATCTGACCCAGTAACAACTCTGGAGAAAGCCTATAAGCCGGGTCTTGACAAGATCGCTAAGGACGGTGTCTGTGGAGCCATGTATACTATAGAGAAGGGGGTTGCACCGGAAAGCGATGAGGCGGTTATATCGATAATAGGATACAATCCGCATGAAGTCTACACTGGAAGAGGCCCGATCGAGGCTGTTGGTGCGGGAATGTCCATTAAGGAAGGTTATGAGGTAGCCTTCAGAGCTAATTTCGCAACAATAGATCCGAGCACCAAGAGATTGATCGATAGGCGTGTAGGTAGAAGTCTAGAGACTGAGGAAGCTAAGGAGCTTGCGAAAGCTTTAGATGGTATGGAGCTTGGAAAATATGATGGCTACGTAAGAATGAGGGCTACTATAGGTCATCGTGCGGTGGTCATAATAGGTAGCAGGTCACACAGGCTTAGCCCATATGTAGGCAATAGTGATCCTGCATACACTCGTAAAGGCCTCCTCAGCGTAGCGGTGAAGGAGTTCGAGCCGTACGTAAAGAAGATCGAGCCTCTCGAAGACACGGTTGAGGCGATGATAACATCCGAGCTAGCAAACATATTCACTGAGAAAGCCATCCAGATACTCGACAAACACCCGGTAAACGAGGCTAGAAGAAAGAAAGGGCTCCTACCAGCAAATGTTATACTACTCAGGGACGCCGGCGGAAAAATACCGCGGACAACACCCTTACCTGAGAAATATGGTCTCAAATTCGCGTTCTTAGCGGAAATGCCTGTTGAGATCGGTATAGGGAGAATCTTCGGGGCAGACACTGTCGCCCTGGAACCACCAACAGGGGATCCCAAGGAAATCTACAATATAAGGCTCGAGAAAACACTTGAGCTACTGAATACATATGACATAGTTTACGTCCACCTCAAGGGCCCCGACGAGCCAGGACACGACAGGAACATGGAGCTTAAAAAGAAGAAAATAGAGTACATAGACGAGTATTTCGTCAGACCATTCCTCGAGAGAATGCCCAGCGACACGGCAATCCTAGTGACGGCAGACCACGCCACACCGCCGAGCGTTGGAGCACACACTGATGACCCTGTGCCGGTGGCGGTCTATGCCCCTGGAATGGAGCCCGACGACGTGGATCAGTTGGTTGAGAAGAAATGCGTTAAGGGCAGGATAGGGATCATAGAGCATGGATGGCTGCTACTGCCAAAAATACTCAGCCTCGTAGGACTAAAGAAGCAATGAGGTAATTATGTTTTCCTACGCCAAATAACCTATAATCTCATTTTTGACAAAATAATACATCACGTGTGTTAGCTCATAATGCTATTGGGGTCGTTGCTCTATTCTGTCCTCCCAGTACCCCATAACAAGGGGTCTTCTCTCAATAAGGGCTTGGACGACTTTCCTCCTACCACTTGCCAGTGCACGCCAGAGGGTTCCCCTCGAGACACCCATTTTCTTTGCCGCCTCTTCCTGGTTGAGGCCCTCATAGTAGACTAGCCTCAGGGCTTCTACCTCGTCTGGCCTAAGAATAACCGGTTCTGCATTGATGGGCTGGCCTGTCTCATCGAATGGTATAAAGCTCAGTCTCCCAGGAAATCCCCATATCCATCTGGGCTTTGGTGGTCTGCCCGGGCCTCGGCGGCCCCATCTCCACCTCCTAGGCCCTATCATGTTCATCTCTATTTGACCTCCAAGAATATTTTGAAAAAATTATGATTAATTACTGATTCTATCACTCAATGATCTACTGGGCCATTAATCCTAGTTGTCTAAGAGCGTCAACTAGCCTCGTCCCCGGCGGCAGTACTCTTATTGTCACTCCTAGCGATACCAGTGTCCTTGCAGCTGATGGCCCTATATGGCCTGAGACAACATACTTAACCCCTATGGATGCGAGCCACTGGGCAAGAATCCCCCCACTACCATGAGTTGTGGTGGCTGGGTTTGGGATACTAGTTACCCAGACAGTTTTTCCGCCCGCTATGTCGACAAGTACTATATACGGTGCTCTCCTATAGTGGGGCGCCAGTGTCGCTTCTAGGCCGTGGGGAGTATTGACCATTGCGGCTATTCTTATTGCCCCTGGTGACGGAGGCTTTATGGGTGGAAAGTTTATCGTGGGTGGACCTCCTCCCTGGCCCCTCCAGCCGGCTCCTCTGCCCATTCCTCCTCTACCGTAGCCATAGCCTCCTCTTCTCTGTCCTCTTGGCTGGCTGTAACCGTACCATGCCATGCGCTATGCACCTCTCTTTGTTTTATGTGCTATTGCACACTATTTGGTTCCATACTATTAAACCTAATCCCATCCAATCAATAGGAATGGTGAGAAAAGATTGGCGGTTTTGAGACCCGAGGATCTCGTTGAACTTCTTGGAGCTAGTTATGAGGAGACCGACTGCGCGGGCCTTAAACTACATCTAGACAGAGTATACGTCCTAGAAACACATGGCCGTTTAGGAATAGAAGAACGTGTTCTTCCGAAATACCGTGAAATTACTCCGGCTAACGGTTCATTCAAGCTTGGGCCCGGCCCATACTACGTCAAGTACAAGGAGTGGATCGAGATACCGAACGGCTATATGGGCTTGGCGATACAGAGATCCAGCCTCATAAGAATGGGGGCAACCCTATATACCGCGGTATGGGATCCAGGATATAGAGGAAGGGGGTCTGGGCTCCTAGTGGTGCATAATCTCCACGGCATTATCATTGATAAGGGGGCTCAGATAGCCCAGCTCGTCGTGTTCAGGATGACGGGCGAGACTAAGAAGACCTATAATGGCTACTATCAGGGCGAGAAATGAATTGTTTTACGGTCCCCCGGTCCGTGAATACATCATTGCTCAGCTAGTAGAGGCCCCGGTCATCCCGCATGGAAGAAATATTGTGCTCCACGATAATATAACATAATCCTACTGGATCATCTACACTATCCCCTTACCATACTTATCTGCAAGTGGGGCTGGAAGCTTATACCTGTTCTTCCTGACCAGACCCAGCATGTGGAGAGCCTTTGTTCTCGAGAGCACCTGGTTGTTGTTGCCACAGTAGGGGCTGTATATGCATCTTGGGCAGCCGTCCATGCAGTCGCATTGAGCCATGATCTCGTATGCTATGTCCTCGGCTTTCTCGTATCTCTCATACAATAGTCTGGCAAGACCAGAGCCTCCTGGAGCCGCGTCGTAGAATACGATGTCGCCGCTGGGATAGCTTATGCCGCCCATATCTCCCAAGCCTGCGCCGCAGACTGGCCGTGCAGCGCTGATCACTGCATGCTCGATTGCATGAAAGGCCTCAGCATTGCTCATCCAGTCCCATTCCCCGTTAACCGGGTACTTGGCAGAAACAGCTCTTGTCACATATCTGTAGGATACTGGTTCGTCCAGCCAGTTCTTATAGCCTTTCTTCCCGGTATCATAGTAGTTTCTCAGCACATATCCCTCGACAACTATTTTCAATACAGCCCTGGCATAGGCCAGTGGTATACCTCTACTGGTTGTCCGCTCCATGATCGTGTCATAGTCCACGATGTCCACACTATAGAGGGGCCTCGTGTAATATGGTGTGTCGTCCGGCAGTCTCCGGACATATGCAACTCTATTCTTAGGATCTATTCCTAGGCTCTCATAGATCCTGCCTGAGCACAAGTATATTGCATCCTTGTGGAGGTCGAGAATCGCCTGTGGGAGCTCACGGTATCCGATCACTTCACCAGTATCCCTATTTATTATCCTAACCTGCGGCCCGGCACCCCTTATCGATATATAGTTCTCACGGAAAACCTTGAAGGCTGGCCTCCAGTTCACCACATACCTATCAACTATTTTGACGGCAAGCCTCTCGTAGACGAGGCTATCCAGAGCTCTTCTCCAAGGTTCTCGAAGGTATTTGGCTAAGACCCGCTTTTCTTGCAGGAGGAGTGCAAGAGCATGTATCTTGAGTACTTCCTCATTGTCAGGCTCCAAGTAGCTAGGAGGTATTTCTTGCCCATAGAACCGCTCTGGGTTACGCTCGTAATAAGCGTCGATCGGATCATCGCCAAGGATTGTGAATACATAGCCCGTGCGACCCCTCCTTCCAGCCCTGCCTGCTCTCTGCAGGTATTTCGCATAGCTAGGAGGAGGCGCAACCATAATCACGGCATCCAGATAACCAATATCTATACCCAGCTCAAGAGTCGGGGTTGCAACAACACCCTGCGCTTCGCCCATCCTAAGCTTCTGCTCAACCATTCTCCTATCTTCAGGCTTCAGGCCTGCACGATGAACAAGCAATTGTTTGCCATAGCCCTTAGCGATCCTAGATACGAGCTCTGCCATCTGCTGAGAATCCGTGAAGACTAGAACTCTTAAGCCCAAGTCTATAAGCATAGATGCCAGGCCTGCCGCCACAGTCCACCTGCTAAGCTTTCCCGCCGAAACCAGTACATGGTAGGCCGTTCCCTTCCTCCATCTCGGCCCCTCGACAACCTCGACAGGGGCGTCGAATAGCGTCTCGGCGTGTTCCTTTGGATTGCCTATAGTTGCCGAGACCCCTATGAACTGGGGTCTCTTGCCCCTTCTATGCCTCCTCATCCTCTCAACTATAGCTCTGACATGAGCGCCGAGGACTCCTTCGTAGACATGGAGCTCGTCGAAAACCATTATCTTGGCCGAACGAACAAATGATCTTATTGCAGGACTTAATACTAGGCCTACATGTATCATGTCCGGGTTCGTCACAAGTATATGCGGAGGGCTAGCGCTAATCCTCCTCCTATCCTTGGCTGGTGTATCACCATCATATACTGCGGCGGTTACACCGCCAAAGCCCAGGACTCCATGGATCCTTGCAAGCTGATCTCTGGCAAGTGCTTTCGTCGGATAAAGTAGGAGTGAGACTGGCCTCGTCTTCTCCTCGAGGCCCAATTTGATCAGAGGTATCAAAAAAGCCTCAGTCTTACCTGTACCCGTGCCAGCCACTATAACAACATTGTCTCCATTCATGATCTTCTTTACTGCCTCATACTGGAACTTGTATAGTCTCTCTATACCCCGGCTCTTCAGAGCATTAATGACTGGTTGTGGTAGTCCTATATCCTCTATACATGGGCCTGGCTCAGGCTCACCAGTCTCTTCCACGTATACATGGCGTATCCCAACTTCTGCTTGGCCCCATGTCCTCCTGAGAAGAACTGATAGTTCTTCCAGCAACGGTTCATACATATTGCTCCACGCATCCAGAGGAGACTAGGACTTGAGAACCATGTCCCTGATCTTACGTTCTTCTCTGCTTAATCTCTTCCAGAGCTTATAGTGTTCCTCACACAGATAGACTACTCCTGGCCTGCGCGGAGGCCTCGCATGATATACTTTGAGCTTGAGTCCAGCCTTCTCCTCTAACACCTTAGCGTCAGGATAACTTAGTTCTCGAGCGGCCGTTTTCCCACAGCCATCAACACTACAGGTTTTCTCGACCAATCCTCTACACCCAGAATATACTATGTGGCTATATCAATAATATGTTCACCACTATGGTTCATACTGGCCAGTATCGTTGGAGAAGACTGTTATTCCAGGTCAATACTATAAGCTACAAGTGAATAATACTACGTGGTGTACAAATCATGCCTGACCCCTTCGACCCCTACGCTATACTCTCCTACGCGGAGAAACTAGGCGCAGACTTCGTTGATGTAAGGGTTCAACGTAGGCTCTACGAGACGATACACTTGGATAATGGTGTTCTCAGAGAATACAGTATAGATAAGATCTACGGTGTTGGTGTAAGAATTTATCTTGACGGATACATGGGGTTCGCCTCAACAAATAAGCCGGACTGGGAATCAGTCAAGAAGACCGTGGAGGATGCGTTATGTGCCGCTAAAGCCATGCGTCTCACCGGAAAAAAGCAGGAGCTATACAAGAGGAAGACCAGCAAGGACTCAAGAACCAGCACATATAAGGTCTCAGCCGAGGAAGTCGACCCGTCGACGAAGATAAACATCGTGGTAGAAGCCTATAAGAGGTGCAGAAGTGTTGAAGGAATTGTATCTGCTCTGATCAGGTATGGCTATGAGCACGACAAGAGACAATATGTCTCGAGCTGGGGCGACGATGTCCAAGTTGAGACCAGGCTGATAGGTATAGGCATCCTCGCCATAGGGAAACATGGAGAGGTCATGGAGCGAGTCTACGATGCCGACTCGGCCGTGGCTGGCTGGGAATTCATCGAGTCGAGAGACTGGGGAGTCTTCGCCGAAGAAGTAGGGAAGCTAGCTTCAGAGGCCAGCAAAGCCCCGGCGATAAAGCCTGGCGTATACACTGCTATCCTCGACAACGAGATGGTCGGCCTCATGCTGCACGAGGCATTCGGCCATGCGAGCGAGGCGGACGAGGTAGAAGCTAATGGAAGCATATTGAGGGGGAGGATAGGCCAGCAGGTAGCAAACCCCCTCGTAACAATAGTTGATGATGGGATGATCGAGGGAGGCTTCTGGATACCATATGATGATGAAGGAACACCGAAGAGACGCGTAGCAACCGTGGAAAAGGGGGTCCTCAAGGGATTCCTCCACAGCCTCACGACGGCCAAGAGTATTGGCGGAGAACCAACGGGCAACGCACGCGCGATGGCCTACAGCTACCCGGTCCTCGTCAGACAGACCAACACGTTCATGCTTCCCGGCGACGCTAAGCCTGAAGAGTTGTTCGAGGATGTGAAGCAAGGAGTATACATCAGGGGCAGGGGAGCCCTTGGCGGAGAAGTCAACCCGGCCATGGGTACTTTCACCTTCATAGCTGGTCCAAGCTATATCATTGAGAATGGCGAAATCAAGAACATGGTCAGAGGAGTAATGCTCTCAGGAATGATTCTTGAGACACTCAGGAATGTTGACATGGTAGCAAACGATCTCAAAGTCAAGACATCCGTTTTCGGGGGCTGTGGCAAAGGAGGCCAGATGGTACGGGTAGGAGATGGAGGCCCACATGTCCGTGTATCTAGGATAACAATTGGGGGCGGGAGGTGATCATGGTGAGAGAGGTTCTTCTAGATCTGGCTAAACGCTTCATAGATAAACTACTCGAAAAGGGAGCCAGCGAAGCAGAGTTCTTCGGCTCATGGGCCAAGGTAAGGGCTGCCGAGATATCTGACGGGAGGATCAAGGGAATAAGCGTATCTGATGCTGGTAAGTACGGAATCAGAGTAGCTGTTGGTAGACGATTAGCCAGCATAGGTTTGAGCGATCTATCGCCGGATATCGATAAGCTGGCGGAAACCCTTGTCAAGATTGCGCGGAACACCCCCGAAGACAAGGACTTTCCGGGCTTCGCCACAAACTATTCCCGCGGGGTACTTTCCAGTACATACGATGAAAAAATAGCCGGGCTGGAACCCGAGGAGATTGCCGGGCTCTTGAAAAACGTGATCGAAACAGCAGGGGATGCAGGAAGAGGAGCTGGCGCCGACGAAACGATAGTGACGCAGGGAGGATTAGAGGTAATTGATGGCGGAAAACTAGTCGTTAACAGTTTTGGCGAACATCTTTATGAAGAGAATACGATGTTGTCAACATGGATAGAAATAAAGAGTAGAAAAGATGGCGGTGAATCAACATTTTATCTCGAATATGGCTCCAGACGCCTCAACGAGGACGAAATCCTGAGAGAAACGATCGAGGCCGCAAAGCTGTCAACGCGGTTCATGGGAGGAAAACCCATTGAGTCGGGCAAGTACGAAGTACTCCTCCACCCGCACGTGACAGCCAAGTTCTTGGAGACCGTTCTCGCCCCAGCGTTCTCAGCGCTTCATATCCAGCGCGGTAGGAGCCCATTAAAAGGAAAGATCGATAAGCAGGTGCTGAGCGAGAACATCGATATCCTCGATGATCCATCCATAGATTGGGGTGTTGGTTCATGTAGTTTTGATGATGAAGGAATACCTACCTCGAGAAAATACGTGGTGAGCCATGGAGTGCTGGAAACATATCTCTACGACCATTATACTGCCAGACGCGAAAACAAGTACTCCACGGGCAACGGTTTCAGAAGGTCTGTGTCTAGCCCGCCGTCGCCTGGCTTCACAAACATGTATGTGGTGGGCAGGAACACGATGAAATGGGAGGAACTGATAGGCGAGATAAAGAAGGGTATTATAGTATATGGCGTCATAGGCTATTGGACAAGCAACTTCGTGAACGGGGGTACACAGGCAACTGTAACCCATGGTTTACTCGTGGAAGACGGTGAGGTCAAGGGCCCCATAAAAGGTGTCGTCATAGGAGGTAATATCTATGAGTGGATGGGAAAGGATCTAGTAGGTGTAGGGGATAAGGTGGTACCGCTGGGTGACATACACGCTCCAGCCATGCTTGTAAGAAATGTGGATGTTGCGGGAAGATAAAGAGTCAGTATCGTACCTCGTAGGTGATTGTTGGGTCAAGTATTTTTCTCCCATCCTCGGTTTCCAACACCAGATACCCTAGGTCATTAACATCTACTGCCAAGCCCTGAACTATTCCCTCTCTCGTCTTCGCGGTCACAACCTTATTGAGAGTATCTAGATACTCTAAGTATTGTTCTCTGAGCTTCTCGGGCTCTTCTGCAAGTTTCTTAGCTCTTGATATCCAGCCTATCATCATGGATAGGATCTTGTTCCTAGGCGTCATCCCTCTTATCTGTCTGATGGATACTGCCTTCTCGATCGGTGGCTCGTTATTGACGTTCAGGCCTATACCGATGTAAATGATCATTTTATTTCTGAATGCTTCTGCCTCGATAAGTATTCCAGCTAGTTTCCTGCCGTTTACCACTATGTCATTGGGCCACTTTATCCGAGCGTTGATGTCCAGGCTCGTTCTCAGGATCCTCGTCAGGATAACTGGGATAATAATCGGCATAAGTGCCGCGGTTTCAGGGTTCGTGCTTATCTTAAACGTAACCCATAGGCCCCCAAGCCCTGTCTTCCAGGTTTTCCCATGCCTGCCCCTACCCATCAGCATATACTCAGCAACTACTATGCTCCAAGGACCCAGGCCTCTGGCCGCCTCCTGCGTGGAGCCTAGGACGGGCTCGTGTACTAGCTCCCATCCCCAAGGATTAAGCATTGAGGGGATATCTGCCGGGTTCCAGATTATATGGGATTCGTCGATTGTTATCAGGTAGTTCTTAGAGAGCTCCTCCACTGCATCGACAAGTATTTTCTCCCTAACTCCTATTTCCCATGCAAGATCCCTTATCAACCAGTCATTGTTCTTGATGAGCTTATATAGGGCTAGAATCTTGACCGCAGTCTTTAGATCGATCACACCATATTCACCTTCCCCTGATCCTATCTAAGGTTTCACCCAACCCCATAATATATGGTAGGTTCGGGAAATATGTTCTGAGGAGCTCATATAAATTAATAATGTTATGTACTCCTCCACGGTCAGAGTCAATACTAACTATTCCTGATATCCATAGTTTCGACAACAATCGAAGCATTAATGTTCTCTTCTCCTCCATCTCCATAGCTGCCGCGTATTCTTGTGGAAAATATAGTCTATGCCATAATGGTGTTGAGGCCATGAGCCCCATTATTATTTCCTTGTCCTGCCTGATAACGGGGCAGGCACTACTGATACCATAATCTACCTTTGCGAACACCAGTTTTAGCTCGTTGCTAATGATATATCTTACTTGTTTTGGTACGTAGGGGAAGCTCCGGCAGATCAGCGGCTTGTAAACATCTTGGATCATGCAGAGATCGTCTTGCCTGAGGAAGGGGCATCTCCCGTCTACAAGCTCCATCACATAAGATAACGCTATATCTCTGCCTGTCCTCTTGTCGAAGACCCTGTATCCAGGTCTTGACCTATACTTTACGCCTAGGCGATTGGCAAGGATACGAAGAATATAGTCTTCATGTGGGAGGATCGATATAGGAGATGACCTACAGCACAGACCACATAGCGTGCACCTGAATGTCTTCAACACACTACCGCCTACCGGATCAATGTTTAGGTCGTCACATAGTATCCCGGTATCTTCTCGCGATACAGCATCTGTACTCTCCGTACACCGTCTATCTCGTCAATAATCTTCTCGACAGGTGGAGGAACCAGTTTCCTCCAATCATCGTTTCCTTCAGCCATGAGCCTCCTAACAACGGAGCCCCTGTAGTTATCTCTCTGAAGCACCTCAGGTGTTACTACCTTATATCCTTCCTCCATGAATATTCTCTGGATTATCGGGTTCAGTGTTATGACATGAGTGAATGGTGGAGAATACAGTTTGACGTAGTGGACTGCCACTTTGCTGACTTCCATGGTAGGCAGTGTTACTGTGACAAGCTTGTCTAGTGGTAGACCAGCCCATCTTAGTGTCTCCCTGATCATCAATAATCTCTCGCCAGCTGTGAATGGGTTTTCCGGTGTATGGCTCTGGCTCGCCATACCTATGACTATTATTACTTCTTCGAAGCGCTTGTAGCAGTACTTGATCGCGTTGAAGTGACCATAGTGTAGCGGCTGGAACCTCGCGATCATCATACATCGGTCGTCAGGGCCTAGCAATCCCTGCACCCAACAATTAATTTAGGGCTTGAAGCCCTATTCTTGTCTTGAATCTATGTTTTATAGAGAATATAACGTTGTTTGGGAAAGGTGTGGGCATTGGATGTATTCAAGATCAGTGAGCCGGTAAGCCTCCTTATAGGCGGGGCGGCGATTATGCTTGCATTTGGATCATCTTATCTCATACGAGGTGAGCTTGAGGTATTCGCTATAGTTGGGATTGCCGCTTTCCTGGCCAGTATCCCCCATGAGCTGGCACATAAGTATAGCGCTGTACGGCTGGGATGCTATGCAAGATATATCTTGTCACCCGTTGGTCTATTAATAACGCTTGTTTCAGCCATACCATACCTACCTATAAGATTTCTCATGCCAGGCTACGTTGTTGTCTCGAGCCCGTACTACGACCCGATCATAAATAAGAGGGTTAATGGTATAGTGAGCTATGCGGGTCCTCTAGTCAATATCGTTCTTGGTGCTATCAGTATTTTGGCTTACCATTTCCTACTACCATGGCTTATCCATGTATATGGTCTATCCTACTCGATAGTCGTGCTTGCATGGTTCTTAATAATTAATACCCAGATCAATGGCTGGGTAGCAGTGTTCAATTTGCTCCCAATACCGCCTCTCGACGGCAGCAAAATAATAACGTGGAAACCATTTATCTGGGTAATAATGATAGTGGCTGCGGGTATAATCCTCTATGTTGCGGCATTCCACATGTTTTAAACCTCCTACATAGTTATGGGGTCATGGATTGGTTGACAAAGATGTATTGGCTAAACCTTATGTTGTCCTCTCCATAATGGCATTATTCTTCTTTCTAGCCGTTAATCTCCCGAGGATCTTCCATCCTGTGCCAGTTGGTGGAATTACTCCTGTAGTATTTCCTGATGTGTATGTCTTGGCAAATCATAACGGCCATGGTCTTGTCTTAAACATAACTAATCTTATGAATAGAACAATCTTGATCGAGTTTGTCAAGACCAGGGAAAATGAGGTGTATGTGGATAAGACCCTCCTTCCCGGAGACTCTATGGTTATTTATGTACCCTTAAACAAGACCTGTGATCCCGGCATCGGTTATATATCCGTAGCTGTCAATGGACGTAGATATCATATTTTGTTCTCATATGCTTGCGGCTTTAATACAGGCTATATTTTTTCTTCCCCGTTTTCCTCCTCGAACTCTATATCTAGCTCCTTTTCTTCTCCTTCAGTACCTGTTCCTTTAACCTCACGTGCTTCTTCCAGGATTATCTCCTCCTCGATTATCTTGCCGAGCTTATAGAACTTATAGACCGCTATAATGTATATAACTATCCCCATCACAAATACTAGTAATCCGACGATCGTTAGAGGCGCTGATATGGTCATGAACGTAGTGAATATTTCCTTCAATGTAATAGAAGCCTTTGCACTAAACACAGCCGCGTAATGTTTCAAGTTGGCAACAGTGAACCATATCGCGGGTAGCTGGAGTATGCTGAAAATCCCCAGCACTATGAACAGCATGTAGAGGTATCTTGGCATAGCCTGATCAGTGTCTATGCTGAGCCTCTTGAACCCTATTGATTCTATGAATAACCCCACGGCTATAAGTAGTGGCGAGAGATAATTGAGGGGAGAGCCGGCCTGCTCGGCTATTTTCTCGAGATAGGAGGCTAGGGCGGATCCACTGAGCGTCGCATTCATACTTGGACTGGTAGTGTTTGCTAAGAGCTCTTGCCAGGGAGCCGCTACTTTGGGGGAGATCAAGCCCTGGATTATCGAGAGTATGAAACCTATGAAAACTATGAAGCTACCCACTGCTGCTACAATGTACGCCTTGTTCTTTCCCCATTTCTTTCCTAGGAGATACCATGACATTCCTGTCAGGAAGGCGCCGATAAACTGTACGAGAGGTATTATTCTGATGATGTATCCGAGCATGAATACCTTACGTAAAGCCGAAGGAAATTCTTTTAATTCTGGACGGTGCTCCACCCTTTACACCACGTATGTAATGCTCCAGTCTTGATATTATTTCCTTTACACGTTCCCTCTCTTTATGTCTTATGCACTGTACTACGAAGTAGTCGAAGTACTTCTTGTACTGGAGCCTATCTATCTTGCCTTCAGCCAGCAATTGCCGCGCCTTTAATCTGCATTCATCCTCTAGGTCTATGCTCCGCGGAGCAAGGACATATATGTACTCGTATCTCGGGTCAGCCCTCCTGATAGTGACCATCTTCCTTATCCCGGCGAGCTCCGCTATCTTGCTCACTATTTCAAGGTCTTCTTTTTCGAAAACGTAACAATCGAAGTGTTTAAGGGCATTTATCATTCTCTCTATGTATTCAGTGATCTTTTCCTCCTCACTCATTCTTCTCATCTCCTAGCCTCGTCCTTTTAACTGGGATTTTAAGCTGTTGGGTGACGAGTCTTACTAGCCATGCATATATAGGGTCTCCAGTACTCCTCCTTAAGTCGCCATCAACGTATTTTGCACGGTACACAAGTTCTCCTCTGTGGTTGTATATTGATATGTATCCCTTGACCTTTCCCCATAAGTTCTTGACGAACCAGATATGGATTAAATAGTCGCCATGGTCTAGTCTTACGTCTATTTTCTTTGCCCAGCCCCTCCTATATGTTGGTTTTACCTGTTCCTCGCCCACGATTGCTTCTCGGTGCTTACTAATGCTTAATAACCCCTTATCCTTCTTGTAAATCAGGATTGTGCTTTTGAGTACGTGCTTGCCCGTCCTGCTCTTCGATGACTCTATCCTGAGTCCGCTTATGATCTCTGGCAAGCTTATCCCTCTATATATAGGAGAGTGTTTTCCTTTAGCTCTATCCTCGGCTTTTCAACATCTATGACCAGAGTGTATGGTTCGGGGGCTAGTTGTCTTGATATCCTGGTCTCCCGGGCCCTTATGACGAGTTGTTTCACGCCTTCATACTCCTTGGAATCCACTAGTTTGCCTTTATCGTCGTATATTCTCAGCTTGACGATGTATTCTTCCGGCTTATGCTTCAGGCTTATAAAGATCTTCAATTTCATCTGCACCCTCTACTTCACTGCCCATTTCATGTATGGGCGAGACTAATAATAAATGGTCCTCCGCAGGATCGGGGGTGCGGCTTAAATCCCTATTTCTATAGATATGTGGGGTGGTGAAATGTGGTGGAGGTTTTTGATGATGAATGGCTTGCTTATATATTGAGGCTTATCAGCGATTATGCACCGGCAAATATTTGGAGCCTTCATAGAAAGGTCTATGAGCTGGAGAAAAAAGGTGTATTGCCCCGTCATTCATGGGTATGGCTCGGCAAGTATCCACGTAGCCCCGAGGTTGACGCCGCTCTAGGTCTTTTATCATTGATGGGCAAGATTGTTGTTAAGGGTGAACTCGTAGTCCCGGCCCGGGGCTCTACTTCGCTATAACTAGTTTTCCGGGTAGCACGAATCCTTTTGCCGCTAAATGCATCGGTATAGTTGCTTTGCCGGGTCTCCAACCGTATCGTTTATCGAATGCATCTTCTCTGAAAAGCTCTACTTTTAGAACATCTCCTATAACTAGGTCCGTGTCACCAACACTTATTGTCTTCCAGACCCTCGATACTATTGCGGCTGCGGCCCCTCTTACTATGGGAGCATAATCACTCATAATGAGATCGAGGCCTACCGCGCTGGGCTTATCCTCGACATCATGTCCTGATATTGTTCCTGCTCGCCATATCTTGTCGAGCTGGTCAGCGAACAATATGTTTATGCTGAAATACCCGCTCTCCCTAATCAAATGATATGTGTAGGACTCCGTGTCTATGGCTAGCGCCAGCCTCGGCGGCTCCTCGGAGACCGGCATAACCCATGAGGCAGTCATAATGGATCGCCTATCCTCATGTGCGGCAGCAATTATGTAGGCGGGCCTAGGGTGTAAGAGCTTATACCACCACGGGGGGGCATTTTCCAAGATTTTTCATCCCCTAAGGTGTAAATTGCCCGGTGTTTGCAGGGAGTTTTTCTACTCATATTGTTATCTATATATGGATAAACATAAATGCTGATCTAGAACCACATATCAATGTCTTGATTATGAACGAACATGTAAAGAACATGGACTACGAATACGATAGAAGAGCGGTGCCTACATTGTTATTCTCTGTTTTTCGAGTTCCTCGGACTTTACTGTCTCGTATATTTTCTTTGCTGTCTCTGTGAACTCGTCCTTGATGTCTAATTCCGCCTCGATTGTTTCTTTGAGGATCTCGGTGACTAGGCCTTCGTATCCTGGTCTGTGTAGTCCTCTCCTGATGTAGGCTCTGAAGATAGCCATTAACGGTATTCCTTCTTCGATAAGGTTTATATCTCTGTCCTTCACTATTCCGTGACGCGTCCTCTTGCCCATGAAGAGCGTGAGTAGTCCCTGCCCCCTTGTCTCCTTGCCAGGTATGAGTGTGCTCTTGGGTATGGGGCTTATGGTTAGGACATCCACCCATACATCGTTTCTCGACACGCCTTTTGGTGATAGTCTCTCGTACAGGCTTTCCTCGAGAATTGACACAATTCTCTTCCTCTCTTCCTGGTCGAAGATTAGGCGAAGCATAGGCTTGAGTACCTGTGGTCCCTTGTAGCTTGTCAGTATGTATTCGCGTCCAACACGCTTCCACTCGGGTTTACGCTCAACTAGGAGTTTGTGGCATAGCCTTCCCAGCCTGTCTTTCTTGGCGACTGCATGTTCTAGCATTGCGTTATATAGTTTCACATCGGTTATCATGAGGTATGGGTAGGGGTCTAGCTCCGCGACCTTCTTCACAGCCTCTACTAGGCCTAGTTCTTCGTCGAGTAGCTCGAGTATTTCTTTCAGGAGCCGATCGAACGCCCGGTTTACGCTATGGTAGTATACATGTTCGAACATGCTTGCTTTTGCGTAGAGGTATCGCCTGAATTCTCCCCAGCTATTCCTGTCTAGGAGCAGTAATGCTTTTCCGTCCTCGAAGTAGGGATAAGTGTTCCTCACGAGCCGCTCGTGGTTGATGTAGCCGTACTCGCTTGTCCCCGTGTAGTAGCTGTCCCGTCTGAGGAAGTCCAGTATGTCGCTAGGGTAGAGGCTGTCCTTGACGAGCCACCTCATGATCTGTAGGATCGGCTCCTTAGGGGTTTCGGGCCCAAGTATTGCTTTTAGCACATCATATAGGCCGTCCAGACCATAGTGTGTCTCGTGGCTCCTTATCTTATCCTCCAGCAGTATCTCGACAAGCAGAGAGCCTATCTTCTCATGGTTAGCGACAGGATCGGGTATATCGTTCCTAGTCCACAGGAGGGATTCCTCGAACGCATGGCCGAACGCGGCGTGGCCAGCATCGTGTAGTAGGCCTGCTAGCCTAACCGCCTGTATCAGAGTCTCCGGCTTGTAGCCTTGAAACACGTTGTCGTCATAGAAGCTCTTTAGCTTAAGTATAATGTCCTCAGCCATTAGGCCTGCTAGGTGCATCGTGCCTATGCTGTGCTGGAACCTGGTATGCACTGCTCCTGGATAGACTAGATGAGCTGTTTGGAGCTGAAGGATATAACGTAGCCTCTGTATAAGGAGGCTGTTGATTACCTCTTCCTCTATCTCCTTGTTGAAGTAGGCGTAGCCATAGATAGGGTCACTTATTTCTTTCCATGTGAACTTGTTCCTGTACCGCATCGCCGTCTCTACTGCTTCTGTCATTCCAATACACCTTTTAAACGGCTATATAAAAGTTGATCCCCTCCTCCCTTATTAGTATTACTATTTAAACAGAACCGTTATCGATCAAAAGGGCGGTGTCAGGGAGAGGCCAAGTCATCACGTTCTTCAGTAAGACTGCCGTAGCAGGTTTTATATGTTTCATAGATTTTTCGTAGTGGGCTGGGTTTATACGTATGTTTGGGGTAGTATTTTTCTTGGTCTGTGAGGGGGTGCACCACCCTTAAAGCAGGGTGGTTCCCCGAGACCAGAGAACAAGTAGAAGAGAGAAAAGCCCCACGCCAGGGGTCGTGGGGCACCCGCTCAATGACGGATGAAACCCTGACTGAAGGGTGGGCCAAGGGGATGAACCGATGACCAAACATATAAAGAGGCGAACCCGTCCTCCCTCATCCACCAGATAATATATTGGCTGTGCTCTTTCTTAGAGGATTTGCTGGGCCCTACACTTTTTAAGGTAATACCATGTTAATACGGTTAGCCGGTGTAGTGCTTCTTGGCTCTACGCAGTTCTACCAGGTTATCAAGGATAGTGTCAGAACTGACAACCCCCCGTGGAGTGGCCCGCTCTATTGTCTTCGTGATAGGCTATATCTTGAGCCCAGCTTCTTGGTGGAATGATGCTTTCGTCAATATTCCCCTCGCATACTTGATCGCATGGCTTGTCTCACGCTTATTCCCAACAGCTAGTTTTCCATGGCTTTTCGGAGGAGCATATCTCGCCACAAATGTCCTCGGGATGATCATGATGCATTTCAGCGTTAAGCCTCCAAGTAAGAAGACATTGATTATAGATACAGCTGTGAGCATGGCTTACACTGTAGCCATTATTGCATTATCTTCTCTTATACTAGGATAGCTTGAAGCATTGTTTTGAGTGAAAAAGATATATGATTTTGCTCCGATACCTCTACGGGCCTTGCTTGGAAAAACGAACAGCGAGTGTTTACTTGGCGTACTCCTTGTAGATCCAGCCCTGCTCCGTTCGCACCACTAGGCCTGCGTTCTTGAGGTCCTGTAGTCTACCGCGTATAGTGTTGTAGTTTAGCCCGGTAAGCTTCTGTATCTCCTTGGGTGTAAGGGGTCTTTTCTCCTTCTTGAGCACATCGAGGATTATCTCCTTGGCTGTCTTCCTACTGCTCATACTTATCCACCGACCCAACTACTCTGATCCTAGTAATATGATGATCCGTTATGGGTTATTAAATTTGATCCGACAAGTTGAAATACGTCACCCCACACCCTTACCATGAATAGAAAAGTAGCCTGCCTTCTTCTACCGGGCAATGAACCAGGAGCGGTGATGGTTCTTGGCGATAAGCATTATCCATAGGTTGTTGAGGAGGCTGAGGCGTAGACGGGCAAAGAAGATCACGAGATCCAGGCTGATGTTCGTCGCTGGCTTCTTCCTCACCATGTGGATAGTATGCGCGCTACTATTCTACTACTCCGAGCACATCGTCGCCGGGAGGAGAGACATCGATATCTGGGCTAGCCTCTACTGGAGTATTATAACTATGGCAACAATAGGTTACGGCGACATAGTCCCGACGAGAGGGGCGGGATGGCTCGTCGCGGGATTCACCGCGGTAATGGGTATCCTGGCCTACACCCTCACAGTATCAGTTATAGCCGATGCATTCCTACAAGCAAGCATGAAGAAACTACTGGGGCTGGCACCCTTGAAGAAAAAGAAAATACTAGTTATAGGTGATGACGAGGCCTGCTACGAGATAATAGACGAGCTACGTCTAAACGAGTTAGACAAGGAGACAGGATGGATCACGGCATCACAGCCCAAGAAAGACCCCGGGATAGACTATATGGTGGGAGAACTAGCCGACGAGGAAACACTCCGCAAAGC
>WAPN01000029.1 GCA_015520735.1 Desulfurococcales archaeon | reverse complement strand
TCTTGAAACAATAGACAAAAATTGAAAGTGACACGTGCAATCACAAGATATTGCTTCATAGCATTATGAAACAATAGACAAAAATTGAAAGATAGAACTTGTTAAAGGATAGGCCTTGGTCTATCGCCTTCTGAAACAATAGACAAAAATTGAAAGGGCTCTCCCCTCTGGGCACCAGACCCGCACACTCCTAAAGAAACAATAGACAAAAATTGAAAGCTAAACAAGTGGACGCATGTAGTTGGAACTTACGATTCATGAAACAATAGACAAAAATTGAAAGGCGGTACTGGTTGGCGGGTACGGTATGCTTGTAATATCAAGAAACAATAGACAAAAATTGAAAGTAAAGAACTCCTTGACATCCCTGAACACACCAGGATAAGAAACAATAGACAAAAATTGAAAGAATTTTTACTAAGCTCACCTCGTAAAATGAGTTTTCAATCCGAAACAATAGACAAAAATTGAAAGTTAGAAGCCCTCTTCTTATCCTCTCGGCTTTATCGTCAAAAGAAACAATAGACAAAAATTGAAAGTTGATGATCAACGGCTCGGGACAGATATACTACCTCACACCGAAACAATAAACAAAAATTGAAAGCTTTTCACGTAGATAGTTCTCTATCTTATCCATTCTTGCATAAGAAACAATAAACAAAAATTGAAAGAGCTCTGTTAACCACTCAATCGCCTGTTTATCATCAATCAAGAAACAATAAACAAAAATTAGAATTTTTGGACATGGTTCTCAATAGATTTTTTGTTTATGTAGGTTGGGAAACAATTGTTTTAATTGCGTGTTCTATTAGTGGGTCTGTTATCTTGTATTGGTCTTTCTGCTTCTCTATTACTCCGTACTTTACCAGCTTCTTTAGTAGGTTTGTAAAGTTCTTGTCTGCTATATGTGTTCTTGTTCTGTATTCTACATAGGTTTTTATTTGGGTCCACCGGGTCGCTCCATGTGTTATTGCCTCTAGTATTGCTAGGTACCTCTGCCTCGAAGGAGCTATGATCTTTTCAAGCTCCTCCATTATCAGCTTAGAGCTTGTATTAAATACTTTTTCTAGTGCTCTTCTATGATCTAGTTTTTGTACTCCACGATAGTAGCCGTAGAGTGTAAGCCATCCCGGGATTCCATCCAGCTTGTTGACGGCTTCATCTACCTCATGATCAGGTACATCCATGCCTAATTCATTGAATCCCTCCTTAAGGAACTCCCTACTTTGTTCAGGAGTGAATTTCCCAAGCATGATCTCCCGTACATATCTCCCATAGAGAGGGGCTTTCGGGTTATCTAGTTTTAGGAAGTCTCTAAGAACACCTACTTCACTACCAGTTACTATTATTGTCAGATCCTCTAGGTTATCATAGCTCCATGCAAAAACCCCATCGTACCTGATTGCACCTGAAAACCTTAGGTATTGTGCTTCATCAAATGCTACAACGAACCTTGTGTCATGTCTCCTAGCCCAGTCATTAAATATCCTGAGAGTACCCGTTAAATCCACATTTACAGATGGATTCAACTCGATACCTATACCGCTTACCTGGAATGCCTTAGCTCGTTTCAGTAGATCCTTTATCCGGAACCCTAGTTTCTCAAAGAACTCTAGATTGCTGGTGAAGAACCTGGCCATTTTCTCATAAAGGTGGCTCCTAGTTACATAACCGTGTTCTTCAAAGATCTCACGGACATCAATTAGTACGTAGGGGTAACCAAACTCGTTAAGGCATGCTCTTAACAAGCTTGTCTTACCAACTCTCCGCACACCGTAAATGATGACGAGTGGTTCCCCGAGCTCAAGGCTTTGTCTCAGCTCATCAATCTCTTTCTCCCGGTCAAACAAATCTTTGAGCTGTGTCTTGGGCCTTATGTCAAACAGCATATACTAGTACCCCTACTAGTAACTAGTACCCCCACCAGTACATAAGGATTACTATGGAAGCACCATTATTGTATGTTAGATACTTTATATAGAGAAACATAGCAAAAATCTGAAACATGCACTTATTCTCTTAAATATCTCGCATCTTATAAGGTGAGCGTAGTATTCTGCTTGGAACAAACTCGATCCTCATAGTATCACCTATAGGGATTAAATAGGATTGAAAGCCCCTATGAGGATCCATTATATGTATGCTTTTCTACCGGAGTCGATGTACTTAATGAACAACTACCTCCATATAATAGCTATAATGGAGCGCAGTATTTCCACTATCTCGCAACTGGTTCTCTGTTATAATTTTCGGTATGTCTTGGTGTTGTCTGGGGCCCCACCTACTATCCCGGAGATCGAAAAATACTTAAAAGAAATATGATTATTCGGCGATAACATAGTTAGTTGTTCGGCTTTTACCTTTTACTAATACGTTATCCCCGTTACACCGGATAATAGCTTGCACTCACGACGCCCTTACACGAGGATATCTCAATATAAACATATAACTATAAGGTGATGATTTAGTAGTGGTGCCCTATCTGTCTCTAATATTACTGCGGCCTAGACTAGATCTGTTGAGAAAATAATTATTTTCTTGAGTCAACTAGGATATGTATACAAGACGTATTTGACTGGTTCTCGGGAAATCCGGGCGTAGTCGGCGGCCAGTTAGTGTAGTTGCATCGGGATTCCTGAAGAACAAATTAACAGGTGGTTTTGAATAGTATTAATGGGCCCGGTAGATTTTTAGTAATGTTTTCGCCTTGGTTGTAAGCATGTATTTATTGTCCTTTTTTTCTAGCAGGTGTTTTTCTTCAAGCTTTTTCACGGTTTTCCATATTGTTGTTTTTGGCTTTTCCAGTATCTTCGACAGCCTTGTAAGGGTTATGCTCGGGTTTTCTTGGAGTTTTTCAAGTATTTCTAGCTCTAGTGTTGTCGGTGTTTCGCATATGGGTATGTTTTTCGGATTTATTTCTATTGATTTGTCTCGTGCCTCGATGTCTATTCTGATATCGATATCTATGTTCTCCTGCTTGACGAGTAATGCAGCAGTATATGCCTCAATAACTAATGCTCTCAAGCCTCCCCCAAGGCTTATCTTGAACTTGCTGTTTCCTCTCAGTATTTCTTTTTTAAAGATGTCCATGATCTGGGAAACAGCGGTCCAGAAGTCTTCTATATCTACTCTGTGCAATAGTATGTTTTCCTCCTTGATCCCTGCGAGTCCTGCTATATTTTTTATTTCCTGGACGGCTTTCCTTGTCCTCTCATCGATATTCCATGACGGTATAAGTAATACTATTTTTGAGACGCCGCCCATCCCCATGGCTAGTAGGCTACGTATGACGTGTCTTTCGTCAAATCCCAGTGTTGCCAGGAGGATGGTGGTCATTTTATAAGTCACCCCTATATCTTGTAGTTAGGTGTTTAGTTTATTAATTGTTTCTCTTTGTGAGAACACTTTTTATGGTTGTTTCTATATTTGGGAATAATTCTGAAACCTAAGAAACGCATAAGATTTATATACCTTGATATCTAATGAAGATAATCAGAGGGAGTTGAAAATGCCTGGCGATGGGTATGAAAGTATTGTGAAAATCATCAAGTACTTCATTGACACGAAACGGTATGGGCCTGTGGACAGAATGGCTATGGCCATGGGTTCTGAAGCAATAGAGATAGCGCTTTATGACATGCTCCGAACTATAAGTAGCTTATATGGTAGGAGCATTGTTGTTAGGATGAGGTCGGAGAAAGATGGTAGAGAGTTTACAGTGAGGTGCTGCGAATATGATGAGGATAAGAGGCTCGGATACGGTATTTATGGCGATGTAGTCGAGGTACTAGAGGGACTAGACGATCTAAAAGGTAAGATCCAGTGTATGCCGTGCCCGCGTCTCCCGAGAGAAGACGAGATAAAGGGTTTCCTTGCAAAGGTGAGAGAAGATCCGTCATATGCGAGAAGACTTGTATTAGAGGCTTTTTCAATCCACGAGAAGGGAGAGGGTGAATAAAGCATGGTTTATACGAGCATCTCGGCCCGGATCCTATTAAATATTGAAGCGCTAAATATGACTGAAAGCGCCGGCAACTATGTGAAGCATCGAAGAGCACCAGTAGTCATTCCAACAAGTAACGGGTATATTCTCAGATACGTTCCGGTGATCAGTGGTGAGAGCATAGCTCATGCTTACCAGGAAATACTCGCAAAGATAGCTGAGGAAACAGGTCTACCAGTGTGTAATCTATGTAGGCAAGGCATATTCCTCAAACACACGGATAAAAATGTGTTCAAAAGAACAGGTATCCCAGCACCCGACTTCAAGAAACCGGAGAGCGTCGAGGAGACGATCGTTAAGCACTGCGTGGTCGAAGACATAGGCGGCTTCTTAAACACTGACGCAGCTCTAAAAAGGACGAGCAGATTCTACGCAGGATACATGATCCCAGCACTAGACTCTATCAAGACAAGTGCTGCGGAGGCACAATTCCATGTCAGATACGATCCCCTGTCGATCCAGACACAAGCAATATATAATATAGAAGCTGGAAGCGCTCTATATGTGTTAACGCTCGGGCTAGACATAGACGGAATAGGCGTTTCAAGCATAGCTTTAGAAAACAGTAAGCCGAAGCTCCTGGTATCCCCTGAGGAGAGATCTAAGAGGATTGAGGCAGCATTCAAAGCAATGCATCTACTAGTAACACAAATGCTCTTCGGAGCAAAAAGGACGAGGTTCACGCCTAACTGGAAGATAATGAGCCTAGCAATACTCACTACGCATCCGCTAACCCTGAATGTCCGGCCAGCACATACGAGCAAGTACATTGAGGAGACAATAGAATCAGTGAACCATGCTGTAGAACTACTAGGTAAGGGGGCATCAAAGATAGATGAGAAAGCGCTCCTAGCATACTATTCGGCGGAAGGAAAACCGGTAGCCGGGGAGTCCCGTGTAAGCATATACGAGGCCAAGACACCCGACGAAGCATTCAACATATCCTATGAGTACATACAAGAACTATTGGGGATGAAGTAAGGTTGAAGAGCATCTTATTAGTAGATATAGTTTTTTCATGGGGCCACATGATCAGGCCACCATATCAAAGCGGGGGAGGACAAGCCCTGCCCTACCCTCCCCCAACAACCTTGATAGGAGCGTTAGCTGCCCCATATCTAAGACTGAGAGAGCCTGTGGAGACTATTTATCATGTTAAGAAAGCGTACAGTCCAGCCGTTAAGTTACTAGATATTGTGAGCTACGCCGCTATGGGCTATCCCCGACCATGCGTTACCGAGATAATTGATATTAACAAATACTACTCCTACGCTTATCTTAGGACCCGATATAAAATGGATGAAAGATTCTGGTCAGCCGCCATAGGCACGGGTAAAATATACTCACCATCAAACGCTGTAATCGCCTACATAGTCGAGCAGGAATACGGTGAAGAACTAGCCAAGGCGGCATGGGGGATCACGAGGATCGGTAGCAAGGAAGGACTGGTATCAGTAAGAAGTGTAAAACTAGTAAAACAACTAACAGTAACCGAAGAACAAAAGACCATCAGTACAATTTTCCCAACACCTTTAAACATAGTAGAGCCTAGGGAAAACTACAGGATCATCTACTTCTGGAAAATTATGAGGGAAGCATATACTTCGTACATGCCTAAAAAATACGAAGAATATCTCGACAAATACGTCGTCCCAGAATTTACAAGCAGAGTATATGGTGGCACTATGAAGGTAAAGCCGCTAGAAGACGCTGCTGTCGTTGAGACACCATATTCTCCACTCATACTTCCCAAGGAAAAACTAGATATAAGGTGATAGTGTGTATGAGTGATCATCTATGCATAGAACTATATCCGCCTGGCACGCTCGGCAGGATCTTCATAGACCTGTCACTCAACTATATGGATAAATCCCTTTACGAACTAAGAGACAATACTATATGTATAAATGATCCAGTCTTGTTTGCTCAGGAAATAGAGGGAACACTTCAGCAGTTTTATGTTAGAAGAGTAAAATGCTTCTACTTCACAGGCAATGATAATACAAGCATAGGAAAGGTTCTGGGATCATTCTATAGTAAAGATGACCCGACAACAATTATAAGATTTGTCATAGAATCGCTCAAAAACGGCGGGTATAATAATCTAGCCAAGAAATTAACAGCACCAGCCCTAGCCAGGATAGAGTTTTTCGAGTATTCAAAACCGGGATATATAGCTAGGATTTCCGATAAACACAAGGAGCATCCCTACAAGCATATGAGTGTCATATCACTTGCTCTAGCAGTCTTAGGAGGATACATTGGCTACGTTACTCAAAGTGGAAAGGGATTCATGGTCTATCTTACCCCACTACAATACATTGAATCAGTATTGTTAAAGGAAATCAAGGAGAAAATAGCGGAATACTATAGTTCCCCACCTAATATTCTCGCCTACATAGTGGCAAACTATATAGCAGAGCTCGGAATAATCAGCGGATCACCGCTAGGTTTCCTAATTACAATAGATAAGTCGGGAAAGAGACCTACACTCGTTCGCAGCGAACTATTGGCTAGTGAAGGATTGGAGGACATCATATCAGACCTATCTGAAACTTCGAGAGAAATTATTAATGCAATACTTGATCTGCTGAGAATATATTATGATGAGTTGCCTAGAGCGAGGAAATCAGCTAGGTTCCAAACAGTTGCAGAATTTATAGCCCCACTCATAACTATAGTGTCGGATATTTATAGGGCGTCAAGAGGATCTGGGGAAGCACTATATGATTGTATAAGGACCATAGCCCTTGTCAGGGACAGTATTATTAGCTCATTAGAGAAAGGCGGTAAGAATACTCCTTGGAGAAGACTATACTTCATGCTGAAGGATAAAGTGGATCATCCGCTGGGAGCGCTCAATATTCTCATTAGAGATCTATCGAATATAATTAAGCTGGAGGAATGGAGGGATATATACCAGTCTTGAGGATACTTAACGATTTTCTCATTGAAACCTATGAGAAACACTATAGCAGGACGAATAAGCCACTTATAACAATATATGAAGCACCAACTGGTTATGGTAAATCATCAGTATTTCCGTTTATAGCCTATAAGACACGCAGATCAGGAGTATTCTACGGGTACATACACGTACTACCCATGAGGAGCATAATTAGGAGTCTATATACAGATCTTTTGGAAGGAGATAAATATCCATTTAACATGATTAAAGACGTGAAGAACAATGTGGGGTATCAAGCAAGCGGCATGACTCTATCAGGAAAAGACCCGTTCTACACTAAACTATATAATATAACGACGATCGATAGCTTCATGCTAAACATGTTAAAGCTATCTATCGGCGAACCCAACACGTACTACAAGCACTACGAAGCGAGCAGATCAATGATATTTACCTCAATGATAACACTTGATGAAGCCCATCTATACGGTGGCGATCCAGGAGCACCGGAGGAGAAACTATATACTAGTTTCACATCCTTAGTCAGTGTCCTCCCTTACCTAAACACGCCAATATCGATAATCTCCGCGACGATCCCCGTAATCTTGGGAAACACCATCTATAGGAGAATACTGGCTTATACTAGGTCGAAAAACGGCGTGGCGCTGTGGATAAAGTATGGGGATAAGATCAGAGTAAACGGGAAAGTCGTTGGCGAAGCAGTAGATAGGGAATTCGATCAAAGAGTAGAATCTACTCGATGGAAAACAGAGATCCTATCAATAAAGTTCAACAAGCTTGCGAAAGAAATAAAGGACAAAGCCGAGACAGGGAAGAAAATACTAATTATAACCAATAGGCCCGTTAGAGCTGTGAATATTTACGACCATTTGCTATCAATGGATCTGGATCCTGTTCTGGTTCATGGAAGACTTAAGCACTCGGAAAGAGAAGCTATGGAGAAAAGAATACGTGAGGCGGATGTAGTCGTTGCTACCCAGGTAGTTGAGGCCGGAATAGACGTAAGCTTCGACGCTATCTACACTGATCCAGCTCCTCCGACAACCCTTGTCCAAAGAATCGGGAGAATAAACAGGGAACTACGGGAAGACATAACCGGCCAAGTATTTATCATCAATGATAATGAGGACAGCTATAAAAACATATATGATCCCGAAATAGTGCTGAATACGCTCGAGCTGATCAAGGAGTACGGGGATAATATAAACTGGAGATTGCCCAGGGGGAGAGGCTCAAGCAACATCATAGGCTATTACGAGTTAATCGAGAAAATCTACCAAGGATTAACACCAGGTACAGATAGCGGACTTCTACTTGCACTCAAAGAAATAATTCTCTCAACAAGAATAGGCTGGAGTAAAACGAGGGAGCTAATGTATAAATCATGTATGAAAAACACCGGTATTATTAGGAATAGTGTTTTGATACCTGTTTTTCCAGTGGATATCACAGATCAACACTTGGTAAATGATATTACTATTGAAGAACTATTTATTGAAGCGGTACCAGTAAGCTTAGCTTGGCTTATAATTAGGGCGAACACTCTCCTCTCAAGGAAATCATTCATACTATATATTGTTTTTGACGATAACGGTGAGCCTTATCCATGCTTTGAAACAGCTCCAAGAGATCCTGCGGAACTAAAGAAGATAATATGTAGGAGTCTCTGTGGATACAGGGTTCATAGGAACTCATACCGCGGCAATGGCTTCTTTTCCGGCATAGTAGTCGAACCTAGGCTCTACAAGCCTTGGAAAGGATTGTTGGTGGACTAGGATTGTTAGCCATTGGAGGTAGAAACAATGTATTTTCATGCATATATTGCTAAGGATGGCAGGAAATATAGTTTAATTGGGCACTCCATAGACACTCTTCTCGTCGCTTTAAAGACAAATATCAACAAGAGACTATATACTGTCACTTGCAGGATAATAGAAGGAGATAACCATAGAAAGGTGATTCACTCCTACCTTCTCCTACCGTTTCTACTACATGATATAGGGAAAATAATGACCATGTACCAAGAGAGACCCGCCAAATGGAATTATGGATATGCGTTCCACGAAATTGTTGGCGGCATACTAATGTATAGGATCAGCGAGGAAATCCTCGAGGATGATGTAGCTGGAATAGATTATCAAATGCTGAGGTATCTCTTAGTGGAATCCGTTAAGAGACATCATTATTCAATGAACCGTGGATTAAACGAGTTAATTGAAGCCATGAACAGAGGACTCATAAAATACGTGAACGGCGTATATAATGTTGTGAAAAGAAGTGATCTAGAAAAATATATTCTAGGCATAAAAACATGCTTAGAAAGGTATTCTGAGATAGTGTCCCACCAACTAAATAACATACTAGATAATATTATTGAAAAAGCTCTACCAAACATGCGTGATACCCTTTTTAGCCTCTATACAGCTAGAACGTTGGAGCAAAAAATCAAGAAAATAGAGGATTACCTGCGTAGCAAGAATGTTAATGAAGCCTTTATATACAACGCCGTATTGACAGGATTAATCTCATTAGCTGATTACACGGCGGCATCAATAGAGAGAAGCGATAAATTAGGAGGATATGCTTCAAAATTTTACTCCAGAAGCGAAATAGAGGAGATTACGGCTATTATACCGGTCGAGTGTAGATAATACCTTGTCTATATGGGGCTGTGTGTGATGAGCAATAATATTCATTTCTTCCGTATAGGTTTGTACATTGAGGGTTTTAGGGGTGTTTTGTTCACTGGTAAGCTTGTCAAGACCATTATTATTAGGGTATTGCCGGAGCTCAGTGGTTTCTTCCAGCCTTCTAAGTCTGGTTATCCCAAGCTTATTCATGTTTCTCCCCTCTATACCCGTGTCGGTGGGAGGATTAGGTGCGTGTACAGCAGTATTGATTGCAGGGGTGATACGGCCAGGTGCGATGATAGGCCCTCCAGAGTGGTTTTGAATGGGGATTACTGGTTCTATATTGGTTTCCCCGAGAAGCTGTTGAGTCATGAAAAATTCTTGGAGGCGGTGATGGGTCTCGATGACTGTTTCGTCTTCATGGATCAGAGGGTATGTGTTGTACTTAACGAGCTCGAATACATAAATATGAGGGAGGCATCATTAGATATTGCGAGGAGGGCTCTGAGGAGCGGTAAGCTCAAGATAGTGTTCTCCTCCCCCACAATGCTCAGAGACCCGTTTAAGCGGACAAAGCACAAATCACTTATACCAACGGTATTCAACATATTCTCGACACCGATCTACCTGATGCTGCACAACACGGGCTCGTACAGCCTCAGGAAATACAGGAGACAACTGCTGATACTCCATAAGATCTTCAACGAGCCGTACACCACCCTTAAAACCGTCAAGCTAAAATGGATCATCTATAAGCACAGGCCGGAGCCAACAATAACCGGGTACATGAACCTCTACATCAACCAGGACTACCTAAAGTACTATGGGAGATACATAGACATGGAGAAATACCTGGGAGAAATAATGACATACATGGCAGCACTAGGCGTTGGAGTAGGAAGAGCAACAGGATTCGGCCATATAATAATAGAGCCAGGACAAATGTGAAAAGACTACGAGAGGAACAGTGTTCTCCCTTCCCAATAAAACAAGGGCTCCTCAATACAATTATTGAGGAAAAAGGACTAAAAAGAACTCTATATAATTATGCTAAATCACAATATCCTACATAATATATGTTTTTCTCTCGAGCATTTACGGCCACTATATTGCTCATCTATTATAGTTGGATCAAAGCTTGCTTCTTCGAATCTTTCATTATAAACTTTCCAAAAGGATGCGGCTAATCTAATATACTAAGTCATAATAAGTAAATACATTGATATCGTAGCGTTTCTTTACTATATTCTCCACTCCAATAATTATCTTATCCTCTGTTACTAGTGGCTCTTGTTGAGATATTGCTGTCGCCACGATGACGCAGTCGATGTAATCGCTGATAAGGCTATGTAGCTCGTATGATACCTTGATGATATCTTCTCTATAGTATAGAATAGTATAGAATCACATTGAATACCCTGAACACTGTATTTATTACTTTAGATACATAGCCTGGAGGAGTCCCTAGCTTAGGGCAATGGATAATTCGATATGCTATTGATTTATTATTTTTAATCGAGGGCGGGCCCTATTGTTGCTTGCCATTATTGGATCTAAAATATTATAGTCTCTTGATGATAGTACGCCTGTTCGTTTCGATAGTGAATATTCCTAGAATTATTGTCAATAATAGTAAGACTGAGAAGTCTATCCCCATGTTAAACGCTGAATTTCCAATGTATAATTTGTTAATTACATCGGCATAATATGTTAGCGGCGATATATACGATAAGGGTCTAATAAACGCTGGTAGTCTATTTATTGGAACAAATACTCCGCTTATGAATATAAGTGGCATCCTGATAACGCTTGATAATAGAACAGCGTCTGCCGGTACATCGGAGGGTATAGCAGAGAAAAGAAGACCCATAAACGAATAGCATATTGATGATAATAGTATGGACACGATAAGAACAGGTATGTTTGCCGGGCATACACCAAGAAATATCCCTATAACAATTATAACTAACGATACAAAGACGCCGTAGAGCATTGATGCGAGGCAGGTTCCTAATAATATTAGTTCAATAGTTATTGGTCTTGCTAGTATCATTTCAAGTGTCTTTTGCCTAGTTTCCCACGGGAGTATCACAGGTGTGATGGAAGAGGCTGCAAAAAAGGAGGATATGGATAATAACATGGCAACCGCACTACCCATACTTGGAGACGAACCGATCATAAATGCAAGCCATAAAAACATAGGCATAATGATACCCATTACGATCGTTGGTCCCTTGAAATAATAAAGCCTCATATCCTTAATGCTCAAGGCCCATATCTTCTTCAAATAATCACTTATACCTGCGACCATATTACTCACCCCTAACTATTCTGACGAATATGTCCTCGAATGACTGGGATTCAATATGTAGATCCTTTATTCTTAGACCTAACCTGTGTTTAATATTCATGATCTTATCTAATACTTCATCTAATTCGTTCTTCTCACATATTATGGTTACCCATCTCTCATCACATGTTACATTGTAATGATCTCTGAACTCGTTGAGAACGCTAGAATCAATACTATTATCAAATGAAACCTTTATCTCTATATATTTCCCATATCTTATCCTTAGATCATCAGGCGTGCCCTCAGCTATGATTTTTCCTTTATTAATGATCGCCACACGATCACAAAGCATGCCAGCTTCATCAATATTGTGGGTAGTTAACACTATAGTCTTACCATTCCTGCGAAGCTCCGTAATCATCGACCTGATTCTCCGAGCACTAAAAACATCTAGTCCTGATGTTGGCTCGTCGAGAAACAATATTTCCGGATCACTGATTAGAGCCATAGCCAGTAAGAGCCTCCTCCTCATCCCCTTAGATAGTGTTTTTGCCTTGGAGCTTCTTCTATCATATAGACCGAGCTCCTCTAGGAGGAATTTTCCCCTCTCAATAATGGTTTCTTTAGGGATGCAATAGAGCTTGCCTATAAGTAGAAGATTGTCCCAGACACTCAGATCCACATATGGATTCGAAACCTCTGGAACAACGCCTATATGGCTCCGAGCCCTTACAGGGTCTCTATGCACATCAATACCCATTATAAACGCTCGTCCTCTATCGGGCCTTAATAAACCAGTGATCATCCTTATAGTCGTAGTCTTACCCGCCCCATTAGGACCCAAAAGACCAAAAATCTCGCCGCGAGGTACACTAAAAGAAACACCACGGACAGCCTCAACAGGTCCGAAGCTCTTATACAGTCCAATAGCTTCGACCACGGTCATACTACTCCTTCACCACCAATCTAATACATATGTAGATTCTCATCATATTTCTTAAGATACTGCCTCGACATTATCAACCTAATCTTTCATCCAATGAACTTTACGACATCTCTATCTCGTATAATATTTCCCATATTTAATTTCTACTCTCATAAGTAGTACTCGAAAAAGCATATCAATATATGCTACTATCGCATAAAGGGATCAAAAACCGTGTAATTATCAAATATTTATATTGTTTTTCATTATAAAATCCAAGGATTAGCTTCTCCGAAAACAACATGTCCTGTTTTAGTTCTAATCAAAACAATCCGGGCTTAACAGGGATAAGTATGCTAAGGCTTCAAAAAGGATCTAGATCTTAACCGTGCATTATAACACATATTGTGAAGAAGCAGTCATAGCTGGGCCTAAACAGGGTATGCCCGTGATCACACAGTAGAGAGCCCCGAAGAAATCATATATGTGACCGAATAATTGGGATCGACGGATTGGAAATAAGCAAAGTATTCTATGGTATAAAGATTGTACTTACACCATGTTTTTCCGCTATTTCTGCCTGTTTCTTATCGCTTGTCAGTAGTTCTGCTCGTTTTTCAAGGGCTTGAACTATGTAGAGGGAATCATATATTGTTGCCTTATTTTTCAGAGCGAACTCGAATGCGTTATCTAAATACTTGTATTGGGGCTCGATCCTTATAATTTCTTGATCGGCTAGTTTGAACAGGATGCTCTTCTTTGCATAAGCTATTTCGACGGGTATAGACCCAAATAAGGAGCAGTGCTTCCACACAGCGTTTAATACTTCTTTGAGCATCAAATCTAGGCTGAACACCTCGCTGTACAAGAGGAATCCTCTTATTTCACGCCAGTTTTCTTCTTTAAGAACATATTTAGCAACAGACGAGGCATCAATCACGATCACGGTCTTCCCTCACACTCCTAGCGCCGGAACCCCTGGGCAGTTCAGGGTGTTTTTCGAGTTCTCCCTGGATTTGCTCCAGGACAAGGCGCTTCTTATAGTACTTGATCCGCTGCTCTATGAAATCTATTATTTCTTTTTTCCAATCTATTTCCCCCTTTAGCCTATCCATTTCCTCTTTGAGCCTGCGGGGTATGCGTATACTTAGGACCGCACTCAACCGTTTACACCGATTCCATGGATATTGTATACGGATATTTAAACCTACTTATCGTTTTAATTAGCTATTGCGGAACAATAATTACTCATTTTTCTTACTCCGTGAAATACCTTGTTCTTTCATCGTGTTTAGAAATCCAGGCTTCTTTCGGGCGAATACAATGGGATATAGCGCGACCAGCAAGTGTTTATAGGAGATCGCTGTTTTCCTCCGCTAGGCTAACCTGCGGATTTGCTCTACGGCATCTTGGTTAGAACCATGTGTTAACTTCGTTTTTATGTTGATAGTTATGGGCGGTTCTTTTTCTACGATTATAATTTCAATATGATCTGCCGTGTGCGTGGTATTGGTTAGATATAGTGACTCGATGATATGGTTAAGCTCTACGGGATCATGTTTTCCGAATATTAGGAAGGCAAAATACTTTTTATCAGTAGTTTCCCTTACCTTCAGTTCATCAATATACGTCTTCAGCTGTACTGGCGCCTCCTTAGCCCTTGTGCTTGTCTTAGCCTCCGCGACCAGGGTTATGGGGGAGCTATGGTTGCAGAAGAAATCGGGTCTTAACCCGTGATCGACGCTTCTATCCGAGGAGCAGATGAGGCCGAGACGATCAACATATTTCTCGGAGATGTACTTGACCCCCTTATTCAAGACGATGTTATGGATGCGATCATACCTTTTCTCCTCATCCATTATTCTGAGCTTTTCCTCGAACACGCGTCTCTGGTGCTCAGGATCGATCCTCGATGCGGCCTTACATATATTCTTTAGTGGACATACCCAACAGTATGAATACTCCATATCCTTATTACATAGGCCGAGGATCATGGGCCTGGATAGGACAAAATCATATTTTATGGGATCCTCAGGGTTGATGCCGCTGAGAATGTTTGTGACGAGATAGACGCTCCTCCTGCTCCTCGGCAACTCCCTGGTTCTTCCCAGGAAGACCCTAGCGGCTGTTCTCGCTATCTCTGTACCTAGGGGGACTAGGAGGCATTTCTTATCAATGATGCTGGACCATAGCCCGAGATCGGGGTACTCGTCCCTAGCCATCCATCTAATGAATAAGTTGATCCTCTTATGCGGAGAACTCCTTTTTCTTGAAAGAAACCTGTTTAATAGCCCGGCTAGTTCCTTGGACGGCGCCGAAAAGACTGATCTATAGTAGATGTACTCGGCTATCCCAACATCTATGTCTCCCTCCATACTGGATATGAGGGATCCCCAGTCTGTTTCATAGTATACTCTCAAAAGGATCTTGAAGAGGCCTGCACTACGATCAAACCTGTGGAAGAACGATGTCTTTTCTAGCAGTTTGCCGAGCATATCCTTGAAGTATTTATCGTCGAGGAGATCAAATATCCCGATCCCTTTCTCGCTGAGATAATATATGATCTCCAGAAACCTTGATCTTATCAGGCTAATCCGCATCTGGAAATCATATAGTGCCGAGAGAAACGCTACCGCGCCTATCTCGAAGGGGTCGCGGCCAATAAGCCTCATGTACTCGTGCGGGATGCTAAGCATTGACGTGTTTAGATAATGGCTTGCTAGGAAATCATACAGGTTGTCGAGCAATATCCGGGTGCTGGAACACATTACTTGTTACCCGATAAAACACTGGCGTGTCTTGATAATATTTGTTGTGCATCATGTAGCCCTGCAACGGCTCAGACCATTAACATCCGAGCCAGTAACGGGTTATCCACTATCCTTGTAGCGCGTATCCGGCTCAGGGCGGTGTGGCTGGGCTCTGTATTGGATCAGATTGGCTGTTCCCGTCGGGTTGATTAATCTATTTTAGGCTGATCATCAGTAGTAGATAATGGGGTCTGTGCATGAATCGGTGCTAGTTGTTTAGCATAAAAGCTTATTGTATATATGGTGTCGATTTGTTGAATCAGCTTTTCATATTTAAGAGACTTGGCATGCTGACACGGCTTTTCAGCGATTTAAAGCTAGATATTGGTTACTCCAATATTGATAAGACGGTGATTGATTACGCGTACGAGAACTATGGTAAGAACATCGTGTTTAACCTCCCCTTCAACATGGTGGAGAGCGGCGAGTTCATCAAGGAAGTTTATCCTCACGACGTGCCTGTTGGGCTGGTCGATGATATGGAGAAGTTTGGTCAGAACATTTTTGAGCGTCTCGACTCGTTTGACTATATCATGCTCTATAGTGAGAATCTGCTGGACATAATATCCTTCAGATCCTTTCTAAAGCAACTGATGTATGTACGCCCTGGCTTTAAAAGGATAATTATCTTAAAAGTCGATAAGAATACGGAGAAGGACGATATAGACCTGTTTATCGAGATGTCGAGGATATACGGTTATCGCCCAGTCCTGCTTATCAAGGATGGCAGGGTATACGATGAGGTCAGGCTTCTCCTCAACCTGGCGGATGCACGGCATTGCACGACTAAGTGGTTCAATTATGATGTGAAGATCTTCTTTATCAGAGGGGCTCTCGACACGCTCACCGTTCTTGCTCCAAGCGATAATCCCGATATAGAGATGATCTCTTTCAGGGACTGTATAGCGTTTCTCTGCCACGGCCATGGACAATTATCGCTTTCATCCATAATCAGCTTTATCTACGAGAGCTCTAAGCCGATGCTTAGAATCGGCGATGTCTTGATCGATGACTCCTTCATAAATATTGTCGACTACATTTTGGAGTATAAGAGTATAAGGGCGACGAGTAAGCTCGTTGGGATATCCTATTCCCGTATTCGGAGAACGATCAAGGACTTGGAGAGAATAGAGAAAATACTTGGTATACAGCTGATCGAGACTAAGAGGGGAGGAATCGACCATGGAAAAACCACGTTCACCCATATAGGTAGGATCGTGTTTGATAACATAAAGGAGCTCTACAGCGAGCTAGTTAAAGCATATTCCTCTGTGATAACGAATACGATGGAGGATCTTATAAGAGGGAATGAAAAGCCGCTTTGCATATTCCCGCTATCAATCTAGATGTTCCAGTACAAGAACGTAGTCATATTCCCGGGGCACAGGCTTCCAGTCCTCCCGGTCTAGCACAGCCAATATCTTCCCTAGATCCTCGCCGCTAATGTATATCCTGACATTCTTCCCAAGCCTTATGCTGTCTAGAAGATTCTTCCTATATTTCTCGTTTATACATTTATTGATTGCATCATAGATTGTCTTGTCGTCATATTCTCCGATAGTTTCAATGACACCGAATAGTACCTCGTAATGCCTGGTCTCGGCTGATAGCTTGTGTCTCTTATACCTGTACTCTATGCTTACCCTATACAGCCCCTGTCTCCTCCCTGATTTTCTCAACTATGTATCCGCCGGCTATGCTATAGACTTCTCTTAGCCGCGGGTCTTTAAGCCTCGAAGCCTTATCCATGATCTTCTCCCTAAGCTCCTCAACCGTCCTTGAACTGTTTATTATTTCAAGGAGATCATCTAGTATATAGTCGCGATCATAATAGCCCACATACCTTGTAAGATAATATCTCAGATCCTTATAGAGCCTCTCATTGAAGAGCACGCCATACTTGCGGTCTAGGACGCGTCTTCCCGGATACAGTATTCTCGGCTCGATCTTCTTATTTACGAGGCCCAGCAGCTGGCCGAGGCCGAACAGTATTGCTTCGGGTCTAGGCGGGCAACCGGGTATGTATATGTGTACGGGGATTATCTTGTCTACACCGCCGTACACTGCTAGGCTGTCGTAGAAGATCCCCCCAGCGATAGCACATGCCCCCACAGCGGCCACTATTCTTGGTTTGGGCGGCATCGCCTCGTATACTCTCTTAAGACCTATCACGGCCTGCCTGTTCACCGAGCCGCTGACAAGTAGTGCATCTGCTTGCCTCGGCGTTGGCACAAGCTTTACACCGAACCTCTCGACGTCATAGAATGGCGTCAGGACGTCGAGCACCTCTATATCACATCCATTGCAGGCGCTGGCATCTACGTGGAATACCCATACGCTCCTAAAACGGGGTCTGGGACGCCCTCCCATATTTATCAGTCCTCCTATTACGTAGTGCGTCGTGCGAGAAAACCTGTCTTCTACAGTCCCGGCAGAGGAACATCCTGTCTAGAAGCTCTTTTCTCCTCTCCCTTGGTATCCCTGTGAGAAGAGTGTATGCTCTGTGAACCTGTCTCTCAGTGAACTCCGTATACCTGCCACATCGGGAGCATGTGTGGAGCTCTAGGTTGACCTCGTAGATCAGATCGTCCTTCGACGGCGTGGCCATCTCGAAAATATTGGTGAGAACTATAGCTCCTTCTGGGCAGACCTCCCAGCACCTGCCACAGTAGATGCATCTTCCATAGAAGATCTTTATCTTCGCGTATCCTTCCCGGTAATCAATCTCCTTCGTTATGGCGTTTGGAGGGCATGCCTCTGCGCATGCACCGCACCCGATGCACAGGTCAGGGTTTATCTCTGGCTTTCCCCTCAGTTCTCTTGGAGGCTCGAGGGGTTCCAGTGGGTACTTGAAAGTGACGACCCATTTGTCGGTTTTCTCAAAGTACTTTGCCATGGCCACTCACCCTATTCTGGTGGATAGTTTTCTGGACTTGGCCCTCAGCTCGTCGTCTGTCATGATCTTCTTCGAGCCCGTATCGACATCTATCACTAGGTATCTCTCCGTACATGCTAGGCAGGGGTCGACCGATGCATATATTATTGGCGCATCGGCGAGCCTGTACCCGATAAGCATTTCCTTGACCGGCGGTATATTGGCGTAGCTGGGAGCCCTAACCCTCCATCTCTGGATCTTATTGTACAGGCCGCTCCTAACATAGTGTATGTCCTCGCCCCTGGGAGCCTCCACTACACCTACAGCCTCCTTGTTCTCTGGGATATCCTTCACATCCACTGCTAGCGGGCCTCCCGGGAGAGCGTCTAGGATCTGCTCGATCAGGTCGAGGGATTCGAACACCTCGTCTAGACGCACTAGGGTAATAGCTAGGACGTCACCCTCACTATAGACGGGTACATCGAAGCTGAGCTCCTTGTAAGCTGCATAGGAATGATCTCTCCTAACATCTATGTCTAGCCCGGTAGCCCTTGCGACGGGCCCTACAACTCCGTAGCTTATAGCCTTATTCCTCGGAAGGACTCCCACGCCACGCGTCCTCTTGACAAGTATCGAGTTGTTTATCAGCATGTTGTAGAGCTCCCTGTACTCGTACCTGATCTTCTTCACTGAGTCCCTTGCCTTGCCCAGCCTATCTCCCAGCACATCCCTCCGAACGCCGCCTACAATATCCATTCCGTATGTTTTCCTGTTACCCGTTAGCACCTCTGCCAAGTGCATTATGTGTTCGCGGATCTTCCACGAAAGCATGAAGCCTGTGTCGAAGCCGAGTATGTGGCAGGCAATCCCGATCCATAGGAGATGGCTCTCGATCCTCTCGATCTCCAGCATGAGGCTCCTGATATATCTCGCCCGATCAGGGATATCTATGCCAGCTAGAGACTCCACAGCCTGTACGTAGGATGTCGCGTGGGTAAACCCGCATATCCCGCATATCCTCTCAGCTATAAAGGGGATCTGGTTATATGTTAGCCTCCCCTCCGCTATTTTCTCGATACCCCTCCAGTTATGGAATCCCCTGTGTTCCGCATCAACTATTGTTTCTCCCTTCACATATAGTCTCCAATGTATAGGCTCGTCGTTGATCATATGGTAAGGCCCCAAACCTATCACGTCAAGGTCCTCGTGGCGCCCGACAGGCTTATAGTCTGGGAGCCCTTCTCTCCAGTCCATCACAGGCTTATTGTAGGGGTAGTCTTTTCTCCACGGATGCGCGTCGTCGGGCCAGTACTCAGGTAACACGAGCTTGCGCTTATCTTTCAGCCCGATAAACTCTATGCCGTAGAGATCTCTGTTCTCCCTCTCATTCCACCAGGCGGCCTTAACCATGTCTGCTATGCTCGCGATCTCTAAGTCGTATTCCGGTAAATACGTTCTAACGCCTATGTAGAGATCCTGCTTATCGAACGATACTATGTATGTCAGGGAAAAGTCGCGCCTAAAGTACCTCTCGTCATTCCCCACAATTACGCTCAGCCTCGTGTAGGAGAACATCATCAGCCGCCTTATTATCTCCCTTATATTCTCCCTCGGAGCGAAGTAGATTATGAGATCTCTTGTAGGAGCGTACTTTTCGGTGTATAGGCCGTGGAGCTCCTTATCGACAATACTCATCACTTCTTCTCTTCCCAGATCCTCGATGCTCCTCATCCAGAACTCTACCAACCAAGCCACCCCATGACAAGCCCGATAAATGGTATCACGGACGCAAGGATCAGAGGCTTAAACGCCAAGTCAACTCTGTATCTAGGGTAGAGCGCCTCTACCACAGAGTAGACGCTCATTGTAATGAACAGGAATAGGACAAAAACACCAAGGACAACCACTGATAGCAGTGGTTCTGGGATAAAGGCTCTAAGCATCATTGCTATAGGGGATACGAGGACCAGGGATACTGGGAGTGATAGGAGTATGTATCTCTTAAGGAGCAGGGCGTAGAGGAATAACCCATAGTATCTCCCGCTGAACTCTAGGTATGGTCCTCCCAGCACCTCTGTTTCCGCTTCGCCCATATCGAATGGTGTGTAGGCGGATTCGATATATGCTAGTATGAAGAGCGATGCTGATAGGAAAAGAGTGCTTATCCTCAGATAGTTCTTGGGGAAGCCGTACAGCACCGCGAGGCCGTAGAGGTTCAGCGTCTTCATACTATACGCAATACCGACGATCGTGAAGGCGATGAAAACCTCGAACACCGTTATAGTCAGTGCCTCCCTGGTCGATCCAGCGTTTGAGTAGGGATTCGGCAATGCTAGCCCGAGAAGAACAACGAGCACGGATACAAACAACAATGTATACAGGAGCGTGATGGCATCAAACACTGTGCTGAACCCTGGAACATAAGGCAATGGCACTGCCGCCGATAATACCAGCAGTGTTGCGAATGCAATATAGGGTGACACGACTATGAACATGTTCTTGAAGGGTAGCACGGGCTGTAGGTTGAAGAGCTTCGATAAATCATAGAAGGTCTGCAGCAACGGCGGCCCGATCCTCCTCTGGATCTTGGCCCTGATCTTGCGTCTCAGCCCATCAAGGATCGGGGCTATAAAAGCCCCGAGCAGTATTAGGACGATTACCCAGATCATTTCGAGCAGGCACTCGTTCACGGCTCTACACCCACCAGAACAAGAGTATTATGAGGACTATTATCGAGAGTATAAGCAAAGCTGTGGTAAACAGGGCTATCGGGGAGACTATGATCAGCCTAGCCATATTGCCGAACATCCTTACTGCCGCCAAGACCGAGGATCCGGCGAGCTCGTCCAGCTTGAACTCCTTTATTCTCGAATATTTTTCAGCGAGCCCCCGTGCCTTGGTGGCGAACCAGCCGTTTAGACCGCCGAAAAACCGGGTTATCCTTGAGGCTATGCCGGAGTAAACGATTTTCGATGGTATCCTCCATACAAGGCACTCGTAGACCTCGTGCGAAAATCCCATGGCCGGCTTAAAGAGCTTTGAGAATTCTATGTATAGGTAGCTGGGCCTTAAAAGGTGCTTGTTGGGCGGAATAATGTATCCGGTCGTCCATATTCTACTGGTGACAACGTCTCTGCCCCTATCGATGTATCCTAGCAGTAAACCTAGAGCGATCGAGGCGGAAACTATTAATGGTAGGTAGTAGCCGTAGGGGGAAATAACATGGATCAGCCCGGCCTCTATTGGGGCAGTACTAGTTACGGGGCTGTAGTAACGCCAGGATATATCCGTGAATAAGCCGAAGATCGAGTATAGGCCGAACAATACAAGCGATACAACAGGTATCAGCATTCCAGCAGTCATTGGGTACCCTATCTTTTCCCTTATCATTTTTTTCTCTACAAGCCTGAGCGCTGGAGCCATATATTTGACAGAATACAGTAGTGTCAGCGGAGACAGCGCTATCACTATTGCTGCGATGATACTGTACAGTGGGGAGGCTCCCCTTAGGATCGAAGCGTATATCGACAGCTTAGCGATATAGCCGAGCAGGGGCGGTAGCCCGGCGAGGCTTAGAGAACCTATTATGATACTGATCATGGCGGTCTTGCTCACCATGCCAATATTGGCCACGTTGTCCAGATCGGCTGATCCGTAAACATATATGTAGCAGCCACTCGTCAGGAACAGGAGGGTCTTAAAAATACTGTGAGCGAATAGATAAGCCAATCCGGCTGCGAGCAAAAGCGCTGAAAGTGCCTTGTTAAAACCCAATGAAATCGCTGAGAGGCTCAGGGGAACCATTATATAGCCTATTTGGGAGACGCTCGAGTAGGCTAGAAGCCTCTTGGCGTGATCCTCGCTTATCGCCTTGATCGAGCCCCAGAAGATCGACAACAACGCCTGGATAAGCAACAAATAATAAAGAATTATAGGGGGATGCAGATACCTCAGCATCACGCCGAATAACCCATAGGCACCCATCTTTATCATTACACCGCTGAGAAGGGATGATATATTACTTGGCGCTGCTGGGTGTGCATCCGGGAGCCAAAAGTGGAGTGGATATAGACCGGCTTTGGCCGTGAAGGCGATGTAGAGCATAACTATTGACAGCAACCATGCGAGGTTGTGGGTATCAATCATTTTCTCTAAGGAGCTAAGTTGCAGAGTCCCGTAGCTAGCCCATAGCATAGAGACTCCGAGTATCAGGGGGAAACTGTTCAGTAGTAGCATCGTGTAGAGATACTGCTTGGTTGCCCTGGCAACATATTCTTTCCCGTACTCCCATCCTATCAGTATAATGCTCGTCAAGGTCATTATCTCCCAGAAAAACACGAATAAGAGTAAATTATTGGATATACACAGCATTGCCATTGAGAAAAGGAATAGTGAAACCATTAGGGAATACGTCCATGCCCCGCCTAGCCCCCTGTAGATCTTCATGTACTCCATCCCGTAGAGGCTTATCGATAGGCCTGCTAGCCCTATCACTATTAGGAATAAGGCCGAGAAACTATCTATGCAGAAATAGCCATAGAGACAAGCGCTGATCCCCGTGACCACGATAATGGATGACAATATTAGCTGGGATAGTGATGCGATAAATACAAATGAAAGCCCAGCCCTGATCGATAATGTGTAGTTGCTTCTAAGCACGAGAGAAGACAGTATGGCCAGGATATAGGCTGACACCATAGCGCCGAATAGGGTGCCGACGAGATACATGATCAAATGATCGCACCTCCCCCTGCGATACAGGATATTATCCAGTAGGAGAAGACATTGAGCACGAGCATCAAGGCGATCAATGCATCTAAGAAGCTCAGAGAGGAGCCTATGCTTTCCTCAGATATGTTGCTCCTCGGAAACAATATTGAAGCCATTATCCTGAAGAAAAAGAGGCTGCTAATAAACCATCCGATAATAGGTATCGCGGCAACCACGCCCAGCGAGGCAATCGCATTCTTAAGTATCATTATCTTGGCTATGAATAGATTGAACGGTGGAGCACCTTCGATCGCGAGTATGGATGCGGCGAGCAAGAACCCGGCATGCGGGTAGAGCTTCCTGATGCGGCAGTAATCGTCCCCATATATGCCCATCGTCATGAACGCCGATGCCTTGGAGAGGCCGTGGCACATAATATATAGTGGTAGGATAAGCGCTAGTGCTCCCGCACCTGGAAGTGTCAGAGCGAGCATCATCCAGGACATATTATATATAGTCGACCATGCAAGCATCGAGGAAAGTCTCCTGGCACCCCAATACCATATGACAGAGATTGTCATCGAGATTAGGGATAGGGAGATCAGTAGCCACACGTAGTTCTCGGGTAAGCTCGAGGCCGAGGCAAGCCTGTATAGGCCGTATATCCCCAGCGGGTCGACTATGCCCGAGAAAAGTGCCGAGTAAAGGGGGTCTATGTTATCATATACTTGTTGAACCCAATAATGGAACGGAAAGATGCCGGCTTTGCTCATGAACCCGGTGGCGAGCAATAGTGCTGGGACAACAAGGCTTTCACCAATACCTCTCGTCATATTACAGGCGTTGTCGGCGTATAGGAGAGCGGCACCTACCAGTATCATGAAACCGGTTGTATGCATTGTTAGATAATATGTGTAGTGGGGGCCGGTATCCCTGGATGTTGATAGAATCATGTAATAGGCTATAAAACTAATGATCTCCCATAGGATTGCGAAGACCAGCCAGTTGTCAGTCAGTACGAGCAGTGATGTAACATATAGTAGGAGGGATAGGATACCGTACTTTGCGAATCTCTCATCACTTACACCACTATATCTTACATACATGTAAATGCCTGCTGCCAATACTATGATGGATGATGTCATCACGTATACTAAGGAAAAAGTATCCACGTAGATGCCGATCCCTAATGGCAGTTTTATTCTAGCGGGTATTCCTCCAATAACTATGGCCAAGACTAGTATAATGCTTAGCAGAGAGTACGTGGTCGTCGATATAAGCCCGATCAGCTTTTTCTTCGAGGCATCAGCTAGGATCGATGTGATGACCAATAATGGGTAAACGATCAACAGCAACAGCGCTATGTAGGGCGGCTGAACCATATTCTACATCACCCTATATATGCTTGGTATCATTACTGTGAAAGCGCATATCTGGGAAAGATACAGTCCTACTAATAGTATTATGAACGATGCGTACATATACGGGGGAAGACTATGGATCGACCTAGCGGATGCTCTTCTACTACCAAACCAGTGCATGCTCACGGCTAGTAGCACCGCGGATTCAGCGAGTACCGCCAAGAGAGCCGTTAAGTAGATCGGCTTGTCGAGAACAAGGCCGGACAATATCACCATGTAGGCCTTTGCAATAGAAAACAATGGAACACCCGAGAGTCCCAGTAAAACGCACAACAATAGATTGTACATGAACTTACTAGACGAGAAATACCCTATTATCCTCGTGAGATCATGCGTTCCGACAGAGTAACCTGCGCTACCCATCAATAAGAAGCCGAGGCTCTTGAGGAAAGCATGGGCGGTGAAATAGAGCAGGAACAGGGATAATCCGAGCCGGAGAGAATATATCATTAGGGATACCGTGAAGTACATTATGGCTGCCTCGGCTATAGTGGAGTAGGCAAGTAGTCTTTTTCCATCCTTCAGCACGGGGTACATGAGGGTGGAGATAACAACTGAAAAGACTATCGGTACCAGTATAATATACTGTGCATTCACGGGGACACTACCCATAGAGTAGATTATCCTAGCTACTAGGTAGGGCCCCATCTCGATCATAGTGGCGCCATGGAGGAGAGCGGATGTAGGGGTTGGGGCAACCATTGCGTCAGGAAGCCATGAATATGTTGGGAACTGGGACGATTTAGTTATGGCCGCCCACATTATCAGTCCCAACACTAGTAGCTTGCCGGACGGACTTAAGGAGCTCAATATGCTTAATGATACGCTTCCATAGTTTAATGCAAGGTACCCTATCGCTGCCCCAAGGCCTCCATATGCGCCGAGATGAGTTATTACCAGCATTTTATAAGATGATCTGGCGGCCTCGGGCGTACCGTAGTATGATATTAGGCCCCAGCATGCAAGGCTCATTAGCTCAAAGTTTATCAGGAGCTGTATCAGGTTGGAGGAGAAAACGAAGAGTATTACCGAGAAAATGAAGAGATACATCCATGCATAGAACCTGGGCTTACCAGTAACTACTGGGTGATAGTTGTTCTGCGGTGACATATAATTTGTGCTGTAAAGCATTATGGCCCCCGCGACAATCGATATTATGAGGGCCATGCTCGCCGAGAAGGGATCAACTATGAACCCGTAAACTTCGCCGAGCGTGCCAGTACTATATAGTTTGATATGTGTTATTGGGAAGCCTAGATAGGCATAGTATAAATAAAACACTATTCCGTAAAATATCAAGATAACGCTAAAGAGTATATTTGCTTTTCCAACGTGTTTTTCGCCTAATATGATAGACAATATAAAAGCAGCTAAAGGTAAACCAACTAAAACTGCTAGTGGCACAATCATGATCTGCTCCTCGCTGTCTGCTATGGATTTAGAAAAAAGATTATGGGGTAAGGCTTCTCTTCTCGAGGTGCTTTAGGATTATATCCGCGGCAGCGTCTGGATCTGGCTCAATGACTAGCTTTCCTCCCGTGATCTTCTCCATTTCCTCCGTTAGGAACTTCTCCACACCCGGTGCCGCTAGGATCTGCGGTACTGTCCCGACATGGCTGAGCAAACCATGCGCCATGTAGTAAAGCACCGCGCTTAGTGCTTTGCCGTTCATCCACTCCGGCGCGCTCGCTGCGAATGGGGCCTTATTGAATGGTGTGCCTAGCTCCTTGCTTATCTCGTATAGTATGAGTAGCTCCCTTGTGGTTTCAACGCATGGTCCTAGCGGTATTACTGGCGGTAGGTTGAAGGCCGCTAGAAGCCTCATGAGCCCGTTGCCTGCAAGCTTAATTGAATCCGGCTTTGCAAGGCCTGTCAACGCGGCCGCCATCATTGAACACCCCATAGTCAATACCAGCACGTCGTTCTCGATCAATTTCTTAGCGATAGTGTAGTGGCCATAGTTGTGCTTAACCTTCGGGTTAGTACAGTGATGCATTACCACTACTCCTTTTATACTACCGTCCCTTATCGCGTCGGCTATGGGCTTGAAGGACCCCCCGAATGCTTTCTTTAGCCCGTTTAGAGTCGGGTTGGTAGTGAACTCCGAGATGTGAGTGGGCCTATAGATCTTCTCGGGTTTCCTATTGACATAGTTCTTGACCGCGAGCCTAACTATCTCTTTGGCAACTCTTGAAGCGTTCTCGGGTGTCATTGGCATATGTATGGCTCCTGGCAGCTTAGCCACTGGGTCGACAATAACGATCTTTGTATGGTATTTCCTCGCGATTTCGACTATGTGGGGATATATGCACTGGTGATCAACGACCATTACCTCGGTAAGCCCTGTTATAATCGGTAGTTCCTGCATGATCATGTTGCCGCTTGGAATAATGACGGATATGCCCTTTGCTCCCGCTTTTCTCGCCATTTCTAAAAGCTTTGGATCCTGTGCCGCCATCTTTATCTTGCCAGCAAAGACAGGCATGACCCTAATGAATATATTGACGTTATCGGGACTAATGACTCCAAGCCCGCTACGGCCTTTTCCGGGCGCCTTATCGCCGAGCAGGATCTCATCCATAATCGTCGTTGTGAACGTGGCTAGGAGGCCGTCGAGTATTGATATCCTAATAGCCTGCTTCACTACACTGATTGGATCAGAGTCTGTTCCCATGTTTGACCTATAGTTTGCATCCATAAGTTCTCTTGAAAATCCCTTGGGCAGTAGATCGTTTTTCTCCCATATCTCTACAATTTCTTCCGGTACAAGCTTAACAGCTGTTAGCAGTGGCTCATCCGTAAGCCTATGGATCTCTGTCTCAAGCGTTTCAGCTAGGGACTTAAGAAGATCAAGGTCTTTTTCGGCCTTCAGCCCTAGTGTGTCCGCTAGCTCGTGGAGTCTCTCCGGGTTCTTTAGACCATAGTCTTTCGTTCTCCCTTCCGCCACGGCCTTGGCGGTATTTATCATAATCAGTGCTTCCTGCAACCTCGTCGTGGCCCCATGAACCACTAGATCAAGTAAATCCCTTGAAGCTATGAGATCCGGGCTGGCTCCACACGTACCAGTCGGGAAACCATAACCGAAAGGATCTACCCTGCATGGTCCGGTGTTACAGTGCCTACAGCATACACCGGTAAGTCCGAACCCGCATTGGGGTTGCTGATACTGGAACCTATGCCAGACGGTATCAACGCCTTCTAGATCCGCCTTCTTAACGAGCTCATTTACGTCTGGGGTAATTGAGACGTACCCCTTAATTTTTAAACCAATATACGCCTTCTCGGTCAAGCCCGGGATCACCACTCAAACCATCTAGATGTACGGGTCTTCTCTGCGAGGATGTGAAGAGGTGTTTTAGCCTCTGGCGAAAAGATCATATAGGATCTGACGCCTTCCTTCCTGGACTCATAGACTTTCCTCATTACCAGCTCTTTACGCCTCCTCATAACTTCACCTACGGTACCGTACATCAGAGCCCCGGTTGGGCAGGCCTCGACACACGCAGGTGGGAGACCCTCCGCTCTCCTATCAGGGCAGAGATCGCACTTCACCATTATCTTGTTGAAAACATCGAGTTCTGGCACGCCGAATGGACATGCAACACCGCAGGTGAGGCAACCGATACACTTCAAGGGATTAAGCACAACGGCATCATCTTGATCTCTCTCCAAAGCCCTTGTCGGGCAGACCTCTATACACGGTGCTTGTTCGCAGTGGCGGCAGTTCAGGGGTGAGGGGAGGCCTAGATCCCATAGGTACACAACCCTTATCCTAGCCTTTGGCCTCGGATACTCCTTGATGGCGAAGAAAAGGTGCTTGCTTTGTGAATGTTCTACTGCACAGGCTATCTCGCAGGATCGGCATCCCACGCATCTCGTAGGATCTATGTAGACCATCGGTTTATCAGATACGGCCAAACCAACAGCACCTTGGATCAAGCGATGCTGTGCTCGTTATGCCCTTATTGAGTGGTTTAAATTAAAGAACCCGTGATTCCATGTTTGTAGGAGCGGTTTCCTGATCTGTGAAAACGGCTAGTGGCCGAGGAAGCGCTCTATGATGCCTTTCACGGATCCTATATAGTTTGTGGGATTGAATAGTTGTCCTGAGATACTGGTTGAGAGCTGCGAGAGGAGTGGAAGGGCTAAGCCTACAAGTACTACTAGGATGCATAGTATCGTTATTGACGCCTTGATTGTCCGCCCTGCTCTAAACATGCCCGCCTTGACGGGGGCCTCGTTGACGAGGAGGTTTATTATTCTGAAATACCCGATGGCCGCTATAGCGCTTGTAATGATTATTATTAGCGCGGCGCCTATGTTGCCAGCGCCCACTGACGCGGCTATCAATAACAATTTGCTCGGGAACGTACCCAGAGGAGGTACGCCGGCAAGCCCTAGCATAGCGATGATCATGCCTGCCGAGGCCCCTGGATAGAGCTTAGCAAATCCTTTTAAATCCCTGATGTTCCTCGTGCCTGCAGCTGAAACTAATACTCCGACGGATAGGAACGCTAAGGCCTTGGATATGGAATGTGTTATGAAATGATATATCGAGGCAGCCAGGGCGTACTTCGTCCCAATACTTATACCGATAATGATGAGGGATACGTGCATCACCGTGCTGTAAGCAATGATCCTCTTTATATCGCTCTCTATAAGCATCATTACCGATGCATATAATGCGCCGAGGCATCCCAGGACTATCAGGATATCGAGTATGACTGATAACCCGCTGACGGCGTTTCTTCCCTCGGACAATACCGTGTAGAACAGCCTTATCAGCCCGTACAGTCCAGCGTTCACAACAAGGCCGGATAATAGTGCGGATACAGGTGAGGGGGCCTCAGAGTGTGCGTCTGGGAGCCAGAAGTGGAGCGGGAAAGCAGCCGATTCCAGCATCAGGGACCAGACTATTAGACCGACTATGAGGAGCAGGGGTGCAGCCTCGACCGCCGTGTTGCCGCTGAACATGTTCATCGGTGTCGGTAAGCCGAGAATCTTCGCTGACAAATCAGGTATGCTCAACGTGCCTATGTAAGCGTATATGAAGCCTATTCCTAGAAACAGCAGTATCCCTGCCAGACAAGCTATCATGCCATACTTTAGTGCTGCCTCGACAGCTTCTCCTTTGCTCTTATGGTAGCCCACGAGAGCGTAGGCGGTTACGGCCATTAGTTCTATCATGACGAAGAAGTTGAATAGATCACCTGTATAGTATATGCCGATAAGCGCTGACGACATAAGTAATATCAGTACGTAGAGATAGTGGATCCCATGCTCTTTGCCTCCGAAGTACCCGATCGAGTAAACCGCTATTAACAGGATTATCAGCGATGACAGTAGGGCCATAGTTGCTGACAGCTTATCCACGATATAGACTATCCCTAGTGGTGGAAGCCATCCTCCAGACCCATATACTAGGGTCTCGTTAAACCGGAAGACAGTGTACGCTACGTATCCTGTCATTACCGCTGTGACTACAGTTGTAGCCAGGAATAATGTGTCAACTACCCTTCTAGACTTTAAGGTTACGCTGAACAGAGCCAACAGTATTGCTCCGACCAAGCTGATGATCGGCGTGAGTACGGGTATGAAGGACTCCATCTCCATCAATCCTCGAAGATCCTCTTGATCCACTTATCAAAAACCGAGATTATCTTCTCCCTAGCTACACGGGGATCACGCGTATAGGCTTCAAGCCAGTGCACGTAGTATTTCTTGTTCCTAGGATCGATGTCTACTACTATGGTTCCCGGCGTATTGGTTATAGAGTTAGCTGTAGCGGCTATTGCGTAGTCTGTTCTATAGTCGAATGAAACCTCAACTATGTCAGGCCTGTAATCCCTGAGCCCCAACACCATTGAGGCTACTCGTAGGTGGCAGGTCGGCTCGACAATGAGCAAGTAGTACAACATGTACGCTAGTCCGTACAGCCATCTCTTCGGGGAGAATGCTTTGTAGGGTTTCTTAACCACTTCGCCGCCCATGATCAAAGCCGCGACCATGGATATTATTGGTGCTACGACTAGGTCGAACAACGTTATCCTTGCGACTATTAGGAAGTAGATGAAGATTCCTGCAAGCCATACAGCTATATATCTTGCCCTCATTTTTCCCCACCCCTGAGCTCCTTCTTGATCATAGCTATTTTCTTGACGTCCAGCGTACCGTATACCTCATACAGTCTTATGGCCAGGAATACAAGGAGTATTGTTATTGATAGATTTATTACAACAGCGGTTATGGTAAGTGTTGGGGGGAGAGGATCGACGCTTTCACTAATGAAGTGCGTGATGGTTGCATTATTAGGGGCCCAGTTAGTCATTATATATGGCGATACAGGATACTTGAACCTGTACCCGATGAACGCTAAGACTATGAAGCTAGTGTCAGCTAGAACCGTCAGGCAAGCGATCTTCTTCAGTATATTGGGCCTCATGATCAAACCATATATGGCCAAGCCCATATTAGCCATAATTATGAGCCATATGTATAGCCAGAAAACCTCGCCTATACCCATCATCTACTCACCCTCCTTAAGACTCGCGATCACTCCAAGCAGGATAAAGGCCACCGTAAAGGCTCCCGCGACGGCAAAAAGCTCGAATAGGTTTAAGAAGAATATACTGCCGCCGAGGGGTGTTGAGTCAATGAATCTACCGGGGAAGCTGAAAGCCGATCCGGGCTTGGCCTGGTTCTGGAATATGTATCCGCCGGCGATTAGAGGCGTGACGATAACCAGTAATAGTAGTAGGAGAAAACTTGCTCTAAGGAGAAGTGCTCTTCTATGCGTTAATCCTAGCCTGCGTGCATAGCCCAGCGTATACACTAGGACTAGCAGGACAGGTGCAACAGCGAATGCAGCGCCTCCAATGAATCCTCCGCCGGGGGTTATCTGCCCCGTAAAGCCGAAGGCGACCGCTATAATAATTGTCAGCCAAATAATGATCTTGGACACTGTCCTTACAATGTGACTTAAGCCATAGATCTTCCCGGTCTTCCTCGGCTCGCTATACAGGTACTCCCTATATACGAGGATCGCACCTATGATGGCGCCGAATAAAACCATTGTCTCATAAAGCGTATCTAGCCCACGATAGTCCCAGAGTATTGCTGATACGCCCTCAGGGGATTCCGCGGTAAAGTATTTCGTTGCGGGATTGATCATGTAGTACAGGTATTTCTCGCCTAATAGCCTCAGTTTGACGGGGGCGGGCGGACCGCTAATACCCAGTACGACTAGACCATACGCCAATGCAAACAATACTATCAATATCGAGATAGCCGCAATAAGACCTGTTACCCTCATGCCTCCTCAAACCTCTCCGTCTTTTTGACTGCGAACATTAACAGTGCAGTATATATTCCGACTGCGACGGCGATGTAGGCAAGGACTACGTCCGGGACCAATAATATGTACAGGACTATCGCATAGAATGTAGACTGCGCAGCCGACAAAACAATCATCTTAAGCAGATCCCTCTCGAACACCATCAAGAATATCGTTATAAAGGAGACGCCGAGTATAACTGCGAGCATTACTAGGTGGAGCACCGGGATCAACTATTTCTTCACCTCCTCGGAGACACGTCTATAAGGCTTGAGGCCTGACCTATATGCAGCTCTGGCGACTGCGTGGCTTCCAGTAGGCGCCGTAATCAGTATTAGTGATGCGATGACTAGCATAGGTAGAGCAAACGAGAGCCTCACACCAAGGGATAAGCCGGGCACGCCGAAAACAAGGATCGCCGAGCCTATTATGGGGTAGACCGCCCCGCCGATCGTACCAATTGTTATGGCATGCAACCTAGTGTAGAAGTCAGGGAACCTGTTGACACCTAGAGCCGCTATGAGATCGAAGAGTCCTCCAACAAATATAATTACTCCACCGATAATCGATAAGACGATTCCACCTAGATCCATTAATCTCCCCCACTATCACCTATACGTGTGAGCCTATCATAGTAGCGGGCGATTACGACGTCAAGGATGTACGCCCATAAAGCGAGGAGTATCCCGGCGCCGAGCAACAAGTATGATCGGAAGTAAACACTTAAAATAACCATGAAAGCCGACACATCGTAGCAAAGTGCATCTATTGATATTGTTGAATCAAATACAGTGGGGCCCCTGAACCCCCTTATAGCATAGAGTATGAAGGCTACAATGTAGAGCGGTATAGATACAATTATAAACATCATCCATAAATCTGTCAATAATCAGCACCATGGTAAGAACGATACAGGCAATACAAAAATTGATAACGAGATTCTCGGATGACGCGCCGAGGAATTGATCACAAATCACGAGCTAGGCTTTATCCATGGGTTGATTTACCACGGTGTCTCCGATGATATATTCGATAATATACTATTAGGCTATATATAAATGAAGCATGAACAGTCATTGATCCATAGCAGAAAACTATTTACACTCTCCCCCATGTACATGGAGTCTCTAAGCTAGTACGGAACAAAAACATGTGATCCCGGTGCTGGGCATGGTTGTAAATAGTCAGCGTCTGCTCAAAGGATCTGGGGAAAATGATCGTCTATCATCTCTTTATTCGTCTCCAGAACCAGTAGGCGGCTGAGCAGATGACGACCAATGCTGCGGCGCCGATCATATAATAGTTGTTATGCCTGGTCGAAGCCGATGCAGGCCTAGATATCACTGTACAATTCTCTCCGGTCTTTCGGCTCGGCGTAATAGTGGTTCTTGTTATCCATGGCGTCACAGCCGTGCCGCCGTGACTAGTATGCGTCGACGGTGCTTCGAGCTCTATGCGGCCATTATGGTTTATGATGTCCTCGAGGATCGCGGCGCCGTCTCTCCCGCCAAGCCATAACCCTGTAGATACGATTGTCTTGTTTAATTCTGAAACGAATTCTCTGAGTAGTTCTGCCGGATTGTCCCCGCACGCGATCCTATACCATGTACGCGCGTACATCGTTGTAATTCTGGACATTAACGCGTTTATAGCCCTGCCCGCTTTCGTGGGGCTGAAAAGCATTGCTCTGGCGAGCCTCGTATCGATTGCTAGGACAACATGCGTTCCCGCACTACGCCTTATCCAGTGAAGGTACTGCTCGCACGGGACGTTGTATAGAGCCTTTATCCTGGCCGGGTTATTGGGGCAGGCTAAGCTGATCACAGAGTATCTGGGCTTATCGCCTAGGCCGAGCTTTGCTCTCATCACAATGCCCGGCAGAGCCAACATTGTTATACCTTTTATACCGGGTGCCTCGGGATCTGAGACAAACGCCCATGCCAGCCCGGCTCTCCCTCCTCCCATGTAGTAGGTTTTGAAGCCTGTGACAAACCCGTTGTATTCTTCAATGACATTCTCGAGGACCGCCTTATCCCCGCGTTTAATATACTCTACTAGACCCTCTGCTAGCTGTTCCTTAGCTTTCCCCGACAGGCTCTGCATAGTCTCAACCTGGATCCCGTTGATAGGCGGGATACGGGCTTCTATTATCGGTCCTAATACATTGTGTCTGAGGTAGTCGATCTCGATGCTCCTCCCTAGATAAGTCGTATTGAACACTCCTAGGGCTCTAAGGGCTGGTTGCTCAGAGAAATTGGCCAGGTATTCATCGGCTTTAATCCAGCCGCTCGTCTCCTTGAGTCTGGCTATTTTTTCAACTATTTTCTCAAGATCACTATGGTGATCCATGTAGTATTCTGTATCATCATAGTAGTTATGGTATAGGCGGTAAATCAGGAGAGCTGGGGCGATCAAGGGTGATGCGAGCGGGAAGACCCCAGCTGGAACCCATTTGTTACAGTCCCAGTACCATGACCTCCAGTCCATGAGGCTGACCAGGAACCTGTACCTGGCATTGTATGTTCTCGAAGGTATTCCCCCGCCATATATGTTGTATGACGCGCTATAGATTATGATGTCTACCTCGAAGTGCGTCGTGTTGAAATATCTGTAGGATATCACTATGTTCTTCGGATAGAGTATTGACTCTACGCCATACTCGTCCGGATCCTTTATGGGGACCGCGACGGCTATATAGGCGTTGAGCATTCCCTCTCCTCTATACTCGGTTATGACCCTGAGGAGCCTGGCTCGGTTCTTCGTACAGCCCAGATAGTCATATATGACGAATAAAACACTGTATACCAGTGAGCCATTGGGCAGATAGAACGGGGTAACCCTCACTATGCCGCTTATACCGGGTAAGACGCTGATCTCCTGATAGTTACTCCTAGATAAGAGAGGGACAGACATGTTTGTGCAAGAGGAGGGAAGAGCTTTCGATAAAGGTGCCTCGAAGACGCTCAGGTTTTTATCAAGCAAGTAGAGTCTGATCGATACATTAGAGGCGATGAAAACATCGTATTTCGTGCCTGCCAATGTATCGGTGGCCCAGAGTGTGTGAGGAGACACTACTAAAGGCATGGCTCCTCCGAAGATCATTGTGAGAAACAGCATGACCACTAGGTTCCTCGACGTACTCATTATCTATGCCTCACCCCCGCCCGTGTTCATGCGCGAGAACCAGTCTGCCGGTTCCCCAATGGGCGTCGAAGAGATAATATCCCATATATTGCTCCATGGGCGGGCTGTCAGAGTAGAGGGCATTCTCTCCTATACAGTTAAGGCTGTAGTACGAGATATTTATAATGGATGTACCCTGTTCTGCCTCACCGCCTGTCTGGGTTCGTGGTTCCTGCCCCCTATGCAGATATTGATCTATCCTTAGAAGGACACCAGCCTCATACCCTATATCGATCTCGTATATGGGGATCACGAATACGACCGTGTACTCATATTCATTCCCAGTTATTCTCCAGTCTATGATCTTAGCTGTGACCCCGGCTTCACGCTGGACTAGCCCGAAGCTTGCTCTGCTGAAATCATAGAGCTTCAGTGACGAGGATATCTTCGCCGCGGCTTCGGCCCAAGCCTTATCAATAATGCATTGTCTGCATGTAGATCTCGTCTTCACTACTACCTTATACACATATAGAGTCTGCCTAGACAATACCCCGAGATACAGTATGCCGTTCCCAAGTCTATAGTACTCTATGTGCTGTATGTTCCTATCGGCTTCTACGTGCCTGCTACCGCTGAAAACAGCCATTAGAGCTATCAAGGACGGCCTTCTAGAAATTATTTCTTCGCCAGCATATTTTCCCCTCCCAGTAGCCTTATACACATCTAGTACTGCCGGGACGTAAGTTGCCGCTACAGCGCGTCCATCCCAATAAATACGGACATCATATTTGCTGTAGAACATATCGTTCCTATTATAAAGGAACGGAATCATACCATTCACTGGAAAGCTCGTGGTGGTCACTCCTGAGGGCGTACAATAGGATTCCAGTATGATCGTGGTCACCACTCCTACAAGTCTAGCATTCTCCAGTTCCGCGGCACTATAAGCATATATGCTGGCGTTGCATAACGAGCCGAGCAATAGTATCAGCACTGTTAGAAAGACAAACAAATATTTGATTATCACAGCCCCATTCTTCCCTCTTCGTCACTAGAAATGGATATATGACGGTTGCGTTATATAGTTATTTTCTCAATTTATTCAGACAGAATGTTCCCGCGGCATCGCGGTGTAGGGCTCCCAGTACCTAGATCGTAGGCTGTAGTTTATCGGAAATATTTGCCGCGCCTTCATAAGATCCTATTTGGATCTATTGCTCAAAGCCCTTAGCGTTCTTCTAGCAGATGGGTTGGGATATTAATATAAATTTTTTACAAATTCATTAGATTTATGTTTCGAGACTATAATACACTGGTTAGTTTTGTTAATTTATTAGTAATTATACTGAAATAATGGCGTGTTAAATCATACCTGATCCTATGCTACGATGAAACAGTATGTTCAAGTAAAAGATCAAGATACCTGTCGGTATTGATCCGAGGAACGATATCAGGGTTCTCTGTGACAGGGAGTTAGTCTTATCAAACATGCCCTACGTCGTCGGAAGGAGTTATGAGGGGGTAGTCCTGGAGTTCCGCAGGCTGAGGATCTTCAGGTTCAGGGACATCTAAGAGATCCTTGTTGAGCCCGGTAACGGCTCGGCATGTATAAGGCTACAGGGATCTAAGAGTACGATCGAGCTGATCTACAGTACCAGCAGTAATGGTCTCGTGGCCGATGCAACATATAATGGGCCCCGTAAATGGGTTGTCTCCAAATACGTTGTGGAGATCGCCGAGAGCCTAGCCCGCGAAGTCGAGAAAGAAGCCAGTTCCAAGCAGGTCGTGGCAACAGTAGCCGCCGGGCTCTCTGGTACAGGCCCTGCAGACTACTCGGAGAAACTCGCAAGCATATCATGGGTGACGAAGCTCATAATGAAGCCCGTCCTCATAAAGAACGAGGTGAGGGTTCTCGGGAATGGGACGCTACACAGCTACGTCGAGGAGCTCCTGTCATCCGGTGAGGGCATCTTTAAGAAGTACTCGGCGATCTACATCTCGGGCGACGGAGACGACGCTAGGCTCAGGATGCTCTTCGTGTGCGGCGAGCTGCGCGGCGTATACGTCGTCGTAGGCGATAAAGAGTTCTTTGACGACGACAAGCCTTTGAACTATGTAAAGGAGCTAGTTAAGCTTAGATTATATGGTGTTCTCCGTCAGCCTGAATAGTTTTTACAGTTTTAATCCCAGTTAAGGCCCATGCATTATTGTCCCGGATGCGATGTCGCTATAGGTCTACGTATACATAAGCCCTATATCCTCTACGATGACGGGGATCACAAGTTCGTCTGGCTCGCATAGACGAGTCGGGGGCTGAGAATGGAATACTGGCTAACCAGTACATGGTCGTCGACAGCGGCCATGGGCTCCTGATCGATCCGGGCGGATACTATGTGTTCCAGCGAGTCCTAGAGAACGTCTCGGAGCTCATAGACCCTGCCAGGGTAGACGCGCTTTTCTTCAGCCACCAGGACCCCGACGTCATCGGCAGCCCCAACATCCTCCTAGACGTCTTCCCCCAACGCGACGATCTATATATCAGAGCTATGGGTAGGGTTCATCCTCCACCCAGGAGCCCTCGATATAAAGAGGATAAGCCCATTTCCCTGACCAAGGGATGGATATAGTTCTGGGCAAGACCATTCTAAAAGCCTTACCAGCACACTTCCTCCACAGCCCCAGCAACTTTCACCTCTACGACTCGGTGTCAAAAATACTCTTCACGGGAGACCTGGGTGCTGCAGTCTTCCCGGAATACATGGTGCTCTTCGTCGAAGACTTCGAGAGTCGCGCCAAGCTGATGGAGGGGTTTCACCGCCGCTACCTCCCATGCCGCCGCCCACTAGATAAACGGCTAGAAACAATCAGAGGACTAGACATTAGAATGATCGCACCACAGCATGGTGTCATAATGGAGGACGACAAGGCCGAGAAATTCCTGGAATGACTGGGAGGACTGGGAGAAATAGGAGTAGGGCACATGGATAAGTAAACAAAAACAAATACCATTTTTTCCCTACTTACATAGCGCCCCTGACGATCTCCTTGAATATTCTGGGACTAATCCGCGTTATCTGGCTCCTCCTACGGCCACTGGTGTTATGAAGGATTGCTTCTTTTGGAGTATAGTAGTATGAGAGAGCCATGATCATGCGTCGCAATGCTCTATGAGCTAGCAGCGGTACTGCTTCCAGTGATTCATCGTGGATTTTCATGGCTGATCATAGGAGTCTCTCAGCGGCTTCATAGTATTTTCCACACTGTTCCGAGATCCTCAACCACTATGTAGCTAGGACATAGTATTTACGACGACACTATATCCTCAAAACATAATATCCTCGGTGTCTAAGCTAGAGACCATGACACTATCTTTCTCCATCAATATATTCTGATCAAGCAACCTTTCTCGAGGCCCGTATCTTTCTCTTCTACCAGTTTCCTAGTATGTGTTTATCCCTTGATCAGGTATTATCTGGGCCTTATGGGTATTTGGCCTCTAGTCCCCATGCCCCTATTTTAGCCTTTACTCTGAGATCTCCCTTCCACTCCTGCTTCAGTCTATTGTAGATCTCTCTGGTCAATTCGTATATGTTGGCAGTAGAGTATATTCCATAGCGTTTCAGCACAAGGGAGATCTCGAGGGCTCTGTTGTTCTTTATGTTATATTTGAGTTTTTCAGCATATAGATTATATTTCTGGATTATCTCGGGTATAGAACCCAGGAGCCTCCATATATGGATATCCCTGCTCAAGTCATATGTCTCTGTATATATCTTTTTATGGTGCACAACAACCTTGATCTTCTCTTTCGCCTTATCCACTCCCACAGCTTCTATATAGTATTTTATCGTTGCCAGAGCTATGTTTTTAGGCGGCGGTATCTCGCTCTCCTCATCACATACTACATCAATCAAGAGATGATTCTTACCCCTTATGATCGCAACATTAACCACGGGTATATCCAGCAATCCCAGCTTTGTAGCAATATACGTGTTAATGTCTCCCACTTTCTTCTCTGCAGGTCTCTTTTTCTCGATCTCCTTCTCCCCTGTCTCAGCTCTTTTCGGTTGAGGTGAGACAATAGTCTTTGTTATCATTCTCTCTAAGTCCATATCAATTAGTGACTGTTCAAAACTATACGCTATCATTTTAATGTACTCTATTCCCATAGAACGTAGCTTTTCTAGAACGCCTAATGCGTTGTTTCCATATATCTTCTCGCTTCCTATTCTCCCTATACACGCTACTACTTTTCCTCTGAATAAGAATATCTTGAGCTCACCTACTTCTTCACCCTTGCTTATCAGCCTTAAATGTACGTAGCAAAAACCTTCCCGGCACGGCTCTTTTATATACTCGTATATCTTCCCGCTCGATCTAAGAGTCTTAGACACGACAAGATTACCGTTCAGGACAATTTTACTCATAAGAACAACATTATCCAATTTACGGCTAAGATAATCCATAAATTCGTTTTCTTGGAGAGATCTTAAGTCTTTGCTCATAACAAAAACACCTCAAATCATGAAAATTAATTTATGAATAATTATTTATTAAAATATCCGTAACACCACTGATCTATTGATACTATTGTTTTAAAATATGTAATAATATCTATTACGTTGTTCATTTAAGATAGTTTAGAATTGATTATAAGGTACAATGAAAATATGATTTCTTATGAGTGATTTGCGTACTGGATCATTGGTGCCCATTATAGTCGAGGTATTGGTACTAATCTCTATGATCGCCATTATGGGTCATTATCAATTACCGGTTTATAGTACTAGTAGTACTAGATCGGTTGCAGAGCCTAGGAATCGCTCGACCACAGGAGCCGGTAAAACGCTTGTTTCTAGCACTACGGACACTGGTTCTATAGGTTTTATTGGTAGCCTAAGTGAGCTTCCACCCGATTGGGGAGCAGTTATTGTGAGTGTACCCAATAATTATAGATTCGGAAATAATGTCCTCATGGCCAGGTCGGGGGAGATCCTCCCAATTCCTGTAGAGCTAACATATCGGGCCGGGCCAAAAGCACCCCGGAAAGCAGAGATCCTGCTAGGCGTGAAAACCAGGGGTGCAAGCTACATCTACATATCGATAAAATATATTGACCTCGACAAGCTGAGAAAGACAAGCAACGTACTGGTGCTCAGGGCCTGGACAACAGATCTCATGAAGATAAAGAACAAAATGGTTAGAAACATGATATTCGTGAAGAAGCCATACCCGATACACGGTAAGATCCCAGTAGTACTCATAATCCGGAGCAACAAACCAGCATACATTGTACTAAGAACCAACGACCCAGTGAGATACAATGTAACCAGAATAACACCGGCCGCAAACCAGTCCAGAACCATAACCATGCACATATGGACACTAGGCTTCATAAAGCCCGGATACGTGTTCGAAAAATCAAACCTAATAGGAACAATAAACTTAGCCACTGATAAAAGAATTAGCTATGGATACCAGATGAGGCCTCATCGATTTAGCTTGCATATAGAACCTGGAGCTTTTATCCTAGTTATCATTCTTCCCAATTTTGTATATTATCTCAGCAGGTTATGACGGATTATCATACATTACCTGAAAGAATATCTTCTAATTCTTTGTTTATTGTTTCCCCTATGCAGGGTGCATGTCCCGTATGTCTTGTCTCTTCTTCTGACTTTCAATTTTTGTTTATTGTTTCTTTCCTGTTGTTCTAGGTATTTGAGGGCGTATTCTGTGATCTTTCAATTTTTGTTTATTGTTTCGGTCTTTCTGAGAACCGGCTCGGCTAGGAGCTGTTTAACTTTCAATTTTTGTTTATTGTTTCTTTATGTACTAGTTCTTGTGGCGGGACTCTCCTATAGCTTGTCTCCTTTCAATTTTTGTTTATTGTTTCCGTAGAAGGTCGAGCCAGCCGTGAATCCCTGTGTCTGCACTTTCAATTTTTGTTTATTGTTTCTGTTCTTGGTTGTTTCTTCAGTTGTTTTTGTGTCAATAATTGTTTTTAGGTTTATCGATTCGGGCTTCCGGATTCTCCATGAAGCTCATGGGGATCTCGGGGAGAAAGGTTTAAGTATGCATCTCATGGTTTTCCCGGGCACAGCAGGGAAAATCACCCGGGAACAGTATGGATCCCATTAACACTTCAATAACAAGCATAACACAATCTAATGATCTATAACCAAAAACCGCGAAGAGAGAAAAACCAGAATCCCAGAAACGATCGGGATGTTTTATACTAGTGTTTTTGCCTGTGGTGTTGGGTATAGTTTTCTTTTTTGGCGTGTTATGAGTTGTTTGTGTTTTAGCTGTGTTGTTATGTTTGCTATTGTTTTTTCTTTTTTGCCTGTCGCGTTGGCTATTTCTTTTATGGTTATCCCGGGTTTTTCTACTATGATTTTTAGGATTTCTTGTTCTATTTTTGTTAGTTTGTGCATTATGGTTTCGATGTATTGTTCGGGTATTCTGTATTCTTTGAATGCTCCTGCCTCTGGCACGTAGTGTATGGTGTATGGTTTGTCTAGTATTGTGAGCGCTATTGTTGCTAGGTGTGAGAGTATTCTGAGGCCTCCGCCGACCCCGACGATTACCTCGGCGTTGTTTATTGTTTCTCTCTGCAGTGTTTTCTTGATCATTATTATTGATTCGTAGGGGTCTCCGCAGGGGAGTTCTAGGAGTAAGGGCTCTGGGATCTTGTTGACTATGCACTGGCTCTTCAGTTGCTCAAAGGCTGCTCTGACCCCTACTACTGCTGGTTTGCATGTGAGGATGAATATCTTGTCATCTATACCCGCATGGTTTGACACGAGTATTCTCATGGGTATATTTTCGTGGAATCCTATGGGTAATAGGAATATTTTCACCAATTTTCAAGTCCCTATTATTTGATCTGGTTTTGTATTTTTATCCTGTTCCCTGATCAGATCAGGAAAAAGTTCTGCCTCATGATCTAGTTGTGATAAATGTATTTATACACTTATCCTCATACTGGGTGCGGACTAGATGATCAATAGGAGGCAACTGTTTAGGTTTATTAGGAGAATGTATTATTGGGCTAGAACCGATCCTGTGGACGAGGATCTCAGGGGATGGAGCTGGGACAGGCCGCCAATTAAGCCAAGAGCATATTTTGGCCTAGGCGTCTACGAGGTCGCCGGCAAGTATTGCCCCACGAGACGCGATGTATGGTTGAGGAGGAAGGCCGGCACTAGACCCAAGCCCTCAAAAACAATGCTGGTTGGCAGGCTACTGCATGAGGCAATTGATAAAGCCACGAAGAGTGTTCTGAGAGGAGTTGTCCAGGGCAAGAAGGCATGGGAGATCTATGAGGAGAACCAGAGCATTGATCTAAACCTTAAGGGCGTCGATGATGAGCTTAAACAACTATATATCAACATATACAAGTCCACCCTCATAACCATACTGGGAGAACTAGAATATGAAGC
>WAPN01000028.1 GCA_015520735.1 Desulfurococcales archaeon | reverse complement strand
CACCACCTCCCCCTCCTCTACCGAAAACATTTTCCTGATGAAGGCCTCAACCCTTCTCCTAACAACCATGTACCTTGAAGGCTCTACCTCACCAGCAACGCTTCTTAGGAGACCGCGTAGCCTCTGAGCATCAACCCTAACACCCATAGCCTTAATAGCACGGACTAGGTGCTCGATAGGCGAGCCGAGAGCCTTAGCAACTAGTACGGCGTGTCCCTCAAGCACCCTCAATCCTCTAATTATTACTACGTGTTTAAGCAGGGCTCTCGGCACATAGAAATCATGTATAGGATATACTATTTCTACAGGCTTACCCGCTTCTATATAGAAGCCGCCCGACTCCGACCTCCCAACACTAAGACCAAGAGTTAGCATCCTCTCCTCAACTCTGTCATCAAACACCACCATAGGCTCGTCCACGTACAAGCCAACATCCTTGGTCTCATCAATATACGATGGTGGAAGCCAGCCCTGAACTATCAACGCGTAAGTACCAATAATTACCGGCCTATAACCTAAGAGTTCAAGCTCAAGATAAATACTCCTGATAATTCTCTCCAAACCACGCAAGCTTTCGCCATATAATGTTTTCTGCCAGCCGCATATAACGATTGTGCCCTTAGCCTTCTTTTAAATTTATAATCTCATGATACAAACTAAATCTAAATTCCGTTGTTTGCAGTTAACAGTATGGCGAACCTCCACTTCTATTTCGTCAATGATACATACACCATGATTTGAAGAAATTCGCTCTGCTGTTTTCCATTCCAAGCATATAATATATTATCGATTTAAGTGACGATTCAAGACTCCATACCGCTATACATCTAAAGTAGAGTCTTTGCGTAGGGTTCGTCCAAGCTATTTAGAGAATGAGTGGGGGATTAGCAGGATAATAAACGTGCTAGCTGGCCTTCAGCAGAGGGAGGGCGGTATCTTAAGGTTCAGCGATATATATGAAAAGTTTGTTAAAGCCAGAATAGTCTCTAACATTAAGTATAGAGGAAACACGAGGAGAATACTAAGACAGCTCATTGAGAAGGGATATTTAGAGCAAGTGGAAATGGGCTAAAACAATAGATTGTAGTTTTCTATATTAAATAATGTCCTCCTATGCTGTGTAGAGCTATTTCGTGTTTTCTGTAAAGATTACTAGTGGAGTGGGGATGGACTCTATGAGCTAGGTAAGGGGGACTATAGGATGAACCGCTCTTGGCCGAGAGGAGTGTGATGGGCCTCTTTGCATAATCTAGACCGTCTGCTGCGAATATCTCTCCATACCTTGACATGCTCTCTGTGGCTATCCCGCGCGTTTTATCAGGCGCCTTATCCAGCCATGATATGATCTCTACTCTAACACGGTATGCTTGTTATTCTTCTAGGCGTCAGCGGCTCAGGATTTTTTCTGCATCCTCACGACAAACGAGCTACACGTTCTGGCCTTAAAATTGTATTTTCTTGTGAACGATCACACTTCTATATCTCGAGAAATACCGTGTTCTTGATTATGGGGCCGTAGCATGACACGAGATCTACGTAGGCATAATGGGATTGTCTAGCTAATATGTCACGTCTAGTTATCAGGTAAGGGTGTATGAACCATAACGCCTCACCTCTGAACAAGAGGAATAATTTGGGACAACATTATACAGTACATGTTCTAGATGAGATTTAACAGTGTTTTTCTGCGTGGATGACCAGTTATATCATTGGCCAGCTCTCCCTGTAGTACCCGAGTATTGATATCGACTTTTACTTTTAGGAAGCCGTGACCATAATTTTAGGGAAAAATCGGTTTTTCTTTCATGGGGAGGAAAATCATTTCTCAGCGTATCTTCTTATCTGTACCCTATAGATCGCTGCTCCGGCTATGAATATCATGATCGCTGCCAGCACTGATTTAACGAACAACGGTAGTATGTCGGGTAGTACGTACTGGTATACAACGATATCCCTTATTCCGTCTATTGCCCAGGTGAACGGAAAGTTCTCCGCGAAGATCCTCATCCATCCCGGGAGCCATTCTTTAGGAAACCATATGCCTGCCGTGAAGGTGAATAGCAGTCCCAGGGCGGTTGAGAGGCTCGAAGCCCCCTTACTGGTTCTCGAGGCAAGTGATAGGACTAGCCCCATACCTATCGACATAATGGCGGCTGCCAGCATGAATACTGGTACTAGCCAGTCGACAGGGTTGAATGGGCTCCAGTAGATCCGGGCACCGGCAACGCCTATTCCCACGAGCAACGCTATAAGCGCTGATATCACTAGGACAACTAAACCGCCCAGAGTCTTGCCTATTAGGAGCTCTAGGCCGCTTGAGGGGCTCGCCAGCAATCTCTTTAACGTTCCAAGCTCTTTCTCCCTCACAATCATCGCAGAGCCGATCAATAGGCCCGTGTACAGGAACATCATACCTATAGCTCCAAGGGTATACCATCCTATAATAGCTGGCCTAGACCCCACCGATTCGGGTACTACTTCCTCTACCGAGGCATTTATGGGGAAGGCAATACCGATCAGGTACTGTTTTATCCTGTCCAAAGGCATCGTAGCATTGGCTGTCGGCATGTATTTCGAAATATAGGCTAGGCTAACATTTACCTTAATGCTGGACAGCCTACGGGAAACTCCTTGCAGGAATCCCGTGATTACTCCCTCGTAGATCTGCTTTGTGGATGGATTATCGGCTCTTATAAGCACGATCAGCCTGCCGGTGCCATATGTCGTGTTCTCGCCGAACCCGTTGGGGATAATAAGGCCTGCGTCGAGTCTTCCTTTGAGGAGCAGTTCTTTGAGACGGCCCGGATCATTTATCATCTCGACGTTGAACAGGTGCTTACCGTTGATCATTGTGTTGTTCATGAGCTCTATGAGATAAGTGCCGTTAAAAGACGCCACGCTGTGATCATTGTTTACCACACCAATGCTTAGAGTGATTATATGCCCGGCTCCAGGCGGCACGAACACGTAGGCCGTCATCAAGATCCATATTATCGGCCAGGCAACTACCCAGAACACTGCTGCCTTATCTCTAAACGTGGTTTTGACGTTGCGTACAATAAATGCTTTGACCGCACGCCAATTCATCCTTCCAGCCTCCTACCCGTTAGTTTGAGGAACACGTCCTCGAGATCAGGCTTGAGGACCCTAAGAACACTTATACTGAGACCCAATTTGTACGCGGTGCTCGTGATCTCGGGCACGAGCTGGTCTGGATCCCTACAATATATCCTCAGCGTCTCTGCACCAGTCTTATTAACTTGTAGCCCAAGGTTTTCCACCAAGTATGCCTCGAGCTTCTCAGCCATGCCCGCTTCTCTAAGAACCACCTCTATAACGGCTGGCGGCCCATACCTTGATTTAAGCTCTTCCGGCGACCCGGAAACTATTATGCGACCTCTATCCATGATAGCTACCTCGTCGCTGAGCTTGTCGGCCTCCTCCATGTAATGGGTCGCCAGAATAACAGTTTTACCGGATTTCTTCAGATCCTCTATGAGTCCCCAGACATTCTTCCTAATACCTGGGTCAAGGCCTGTTGTCGGCTCGTCGAGAACTATCAGCTCTGGATCATGGATGAGAGCCACTACAATGCTTAGCCTCTGCCTCAACCCACCACTATATGTCCTGACAGGCTTGTCGAGATGACTAGTGATCCCTAGTTTCTCCGCGAGCTCTCTAATTCTATCCCTGGCATCCCGGGGACTCACACCATATATCCCGGTGTAAAAGAAGAGGTTCTCCCACCCTGTCAGGTTCGGATGTAATCCGTGTTCTTGGGGCTGAAAACCTATTCTAGCCCTAATCCTTGGGCTAGACGGTGATCCTCCCAGGACTACCACTTTACCCTTATCCGGCTTCGAGATCCCGACTATTATGGATATGAGGGTTGATTTTCCAGCTCCATTGGGTCCGAGTAAACCGTATACACGTCCAGCGGGAACCCTAAGACTCACGTCGTCAAGAGCCTTGACACTATTGTATGTTTTAACAAGGT
>WAPN01000027.1 GCA_015520735.1 Desulfurococcales archaeon | reverse complement strand
TCCGCCGTGCGAGGGCGGCGCTCTTCCAGCTGAGCTACCGGCCCACCATGTAAACAGTTCTAATAGTCCGGCTCTTTATTATGTTTTCTCCACGGTCCACTATTCCCGGCTAATCATACTGTGTGCTGGGCATGTTCTTGTGGACTGCAACTACGGGGGCGTTGCTCCCCTTTAGATGCCGCATTACTAGGCGTACCTGCCCTCTCGAGCCCTGTATTGTTACTGGAGCGAACAGGCTCGCCACGTACACGAGTAGGCTTGCCGCAATGCTCACGTAGAATTTGCCGTAGATACTATCGGTTCCGAGCGGTTTATCGCTGTGACCGATATAGGCGCAGGCAACTTTGCCACGGCAGACGTTAAGGGTTTGCCATGCGGTGTAGGCTTTACGGTCGGCGGTTATGAGGAGTATGCGGGGCTCATTGAGGTTCGGGGCTTCGACGGCTATGGCTGCTTCGCATGGCTGTGCCGTCGCGGCGAGACATTTCGCGTCGTAATAGTATTTCGTCTCGAGCAAACACCTGTTGGCTAGGAGTGCGAGAGTGTAGGGTATCCTCTGCTGTATTCCAGCATCTGGATCGGTCTCGGCAACCTTGCCGTTTATCTCAGCCTCTGCGCACCGCGGAATATAGATTGTCAACCCTCTTACCGGGGCCCAAGGGTTCCCGGAGCGTATGCTTGCCTTGAGCAAAGCCATGTTGAGGCCCTGATAGAACAAGTTGGTGTCGGGGATCAATACCAGCCTACCGATCTTATCGCTAGCGTACCTAAGCAGGACGCGGTGGAGCTTCTCCCCAACGTTATCAAACCAGCCACTACTGGCGGACTCCTTGATAATAAGGTCTGCTGCTCCTACATATCGCTGGAGCTGCATAAGCATCCTGTCAAGACTCTGCCTATCCTGGTAGATAGGCTCGAGTACATCGGCTATCTTCTTCCAAGCACTATAGATCATGCTCGCGGTATCCTCGTCCGGACCCCCCAGCTCATCTATGCTGAATAGCTTAGCCCTCCTAGAGCTACTGGTCAGAGAACTTATCCATGCTTCTAGCTTATAGCCCTTCGATACATGTTTACGTACACCCATACTAACTGTTTCCCTACACCCACAGCTGGTGAGGCTATTGAAGATCTTCGCTATACCAATGTATATTCCACGGGTTCCCCTCCACTCGATGTTCCGGGGATACTCCTCAACTAGCGGCTTATCATAGCCACTTATGTTCTCTCCCATAACATATACCCGATGAAGCCACCGGGGGCTCCCGGGATAAGCCGGTATGCCATACATTGGTATAGTGTTAACGACGGTATAGATCGTTCTTCCATGTAGCTCGTGGAACGAGACATATATTATTGATGCCGCTGTACTACCGCTAGCCCCTGTCAAGTCAATTATTATCTTCTTATCATCCAGAGAATCCATGAGTCTTTTAAACCTGATAGCAGTGTCAAACACGTTGTCGTTGATCACGTGGCCCCCATAGTGATAGTCAACTATAATCCTCAGATCCATATTCCTGACATGGTTTATTCCATCCTCGATAAAAGGCTTGGCATGCATGTCGGTGATCAGCACAAAATCTCGGATGCCAAGCTCTTCGCTTATCCTCCCAAGAATAGTTGGTGCAAGCCAGGGATGTTTATCGAGAACAACTATGCCTACACGATCACCGGTTATCGATTCCCTTATCTTACCGAGAAGCTCTTCGCTCACCAAAACAAAACACCAAAACTAAATACTTCATCATATTTCTTCTTTCGAGTCATTATAATTAGTAAGGAACATTATAAAATGGATGCTACCAGTACACGTTTCTCTCCGTAGTTTTCCTACATTACCTATAAAAATCGTTAGACAAAACCATGGTATCAAGGGTGCTTTAAGTATTGGAAACGATCAACTCGCAGATAATGGAGAATAAGTCGGAGACGAAAATAATCGATCTCTACAGAGTAATGAATTGCACCATCTGGCTCATGGACTCGAGCAGCAGGATCTATGGCAGGCTATCAGACGATATAGCTCTACCTTATAGTAGAACACTACATGTGGTATCCGAGGAGACGAAAAACAGTGTAGAGCTCCTCAAAATCCTTCTTGACGATATACTCCACATGCGGTACGATGGCTCGTCATGCCGAGACATACTAGGAAACAAAGGACTTGCCGCAACTACACTCATTCTGCTCGATAGGATAGTCGATCCGGAAAAGATAACTAGTGAGGAAGCCCTATGGATGCTCCAGCAAATGCTCGGGCTCGAGGGAAGTATAGGTGTCGATACATATGTCTCCGAGATCCTGCCGAGCATAAAAGCATCTCTAAGACTCCTAGACAGTAGACGGACGGTTTACTGGGAGGCAGTACTAGATTATATTGCCTCTAAGCATGAAAACCATTTAGCGGTGCTGGCCAAAACTTACCGTCTATTCATGGATGACCTGCTGTCTTCGAGGAGGCCTGGCTAACCAATAATACTTATCTTGATCTCATCCCCGCCCCAAAGGAGCATGGGCTGGCCAGTCTCATGTATAATTTCTCCGCTGGGGCTAAGCACACGTATAATCGCCTTCAACGGCATCTCTTCGAAGCTGGTCTTCACACTACATATGCCATGCACAGAGACGCATCTCTTACGAGGCAGTTCAGCCGGCAAAACCTCGACGATATGACCGTTAGGGGCGTCGGTGAAGAGGATCGTGTCGCTTATAGGATAATAGTATATCTCCTTAGGGATAACTCCCGCCTGGCCCTTAGGCGGAATCCAGCCCAGTATTGCTTCGGCGAACTTGTATCTGTTATAGAAATAGTATTTCAGCCTATGATAGCCTGCCTCAAGCATTATTGGTTCACTAACATATGTCGTCGGGCTCTGATCCTTCCAAGCATCTATTATCAGTTTATCATCTATCCAGACCCTGCTCCCATCATCCGTTGTTACATAGAATCTGTAGAGCCCTGTATGGGGTACACGTATGAATCCTTTCCAAGCGATCGCGAAGTACTCGGCGGGAACGCCCTCTGCGGGTTTATCCCACCAGGTATAGTTTATCCATGGGAGAATATCTTCCCTCAGAGGCTCGAGCTTCTCGAGATCATCGGGTGGCATCTCACCGCTCCATTTATAGTATAGCGTCTTGATGCCCGGTACGAGTCCCTCCTTAACCTTAATAATAACTGCTCTGGGCACAGACAATGAGCTTACAACCTCCAAACAGTATTATCAACATAGATATTACGGGGCCCTAGGTTTTTAATAGGTGGGATATATCGTTTTCTTCAAACCACAACCATTATATTCCCGTATAACAACCATTACTTTCCAAAATAGTGGTTTCTAAGAGGTGATAGAAGTGCCGACAGTCTCGCCGAAACTCCTAGAAGAAGTAGTGAACACCAACACCTTCCTCCGCACAGCATACCGTGTCCTAGTGAGGGATCCCGAGGTAAGGACGCTCTGGGAGATGAGCAATGTAATGGCTGTTAAGAGGCTGAAATACAATGACCATGGCCCAGTACACGCTATAATCGCTGCTGGAGCAGCGGTCTACCTATACAAGCTATTGAGAGAAGCAGGTGTTGAGTCAAGCCTCGTGAGAGACAGGGTGGTCAGCGATCCGGAGCTGGCATGGATAGTACCACTGTACGGTGCTCTCCTCCACGATGTAGGGAATGCTATACATAGGGATCTGCATGAGAAGCTAGGGAGTCTTCTCGCTAAACCAATAATCGACCGGGCGCTTGCAAAGATCATAAGCGACTATGAGACGAGGATCAGGCTAAGGCAAGAAATAATGCATAGCGTACACTGCACAGCCTACGATGCCGAGTGCCTAACAATAGAGGCCGGATGCGTAGCGGTCGGGGACGGCCTAGATATGGCTGAGGGGAGAGCAAGAGTACCATACAGGCTCGGAGGCCTATCAATACACCATATATCGGCTCTCAGCATAAGGAAGGTCGAGATACAGAAGGGTGACGAGGTACCGATAAAGATACTAGTGCACATGACGGAGAGAGCGGGGATATTCCAGGTAGACGAGGTACTCATGCCGAAGCTCAAGACGACGCCGCTGAAAGATCTTGTCGAAATATACGCGATAGTCGATGGAGAAACCCTGAAAACATATACCCCATACAGGCAATCATCTCCTAAGCAGGTATCTTAGCCCTTCTCGAACAAAATCCCTTGTCCACCTAGACCCCGCGAGGAGAAGGAGCCCATATATTATTAGCCATAATACTAAGTATCTGAGGAGAACAAATGCTTCGGTCCAGAAGCTACTGATTATGATATGCGTGCCGCCCAGGAGATAGATTGGGATCGATGCAATCACTCCCGCTAGAACCGCGGACAGGATCTCATGCCATGGGATCATGAATTCGAGCTTCCGCTTAGCACTCCTATATGCGTATATAAGGTATGGTATAGCTGAGAGCATCCACATAAGCGGGTAGGGCAGAGCTATTAGAACAGGATCATTGATCCCTGCCAGTATGAGGGTGTAGGAGGCGAAAGAACCCGTCAGCAGGGCAACAGCGCATCTGACAAGGTACGCCATGCTGAGCTTGAAGAGCGGTGTAGATTTAAGCTCTATACCGAAACTACGCAGATCCTTGGTCTCCGAAGAGACAGCAACTGTTCTGAATATGTTTGCATACGTTATCAGTATTGCCTCTAGTGAATAGAGGACAAATAAGATGTAGGCGGACGCATACTCCACCCTGAAAAGGCTGAGTATACTGGTCCCAAACACAAGCATCAGGATCGTCATACCAATAGATATGATACTTGTTATCCTCAACACGTCCTCGGTGTCTCTACGAGAGGGGGTACGGAGAAGCTTTGCGCTAAGGCCAAGGGTTAACTTCCCGCTTGTCTGTGTAATAACGCTTCGCGGGATATAGGATACGCCGAAATATGCGGCTATTGTTGTTGTCCTCGTTATCAGTGTCACTAGGGGTCTTTCGAAAACTAACATTATGTTGCTGATCATATTCACGAAGGGGATATAACTATTAAGAAGTATCATACGGAGGTATTTCCCTATCAGTCTAGGTCTCGGTATCGTGAGCTTATATTTCCTGATATAGTACCCACTAAGAAGCAATGCAATGATTATTGAGCATAAGACGGCAAATAAGGCACCGAGGACTCTATATGTAAGGATTACGACAAAAACATAGGCTGTAGTAAATCTTGCTGTTTCTTGGAAAATCCTTATTTTACCGTCTAAGAATGGCTTCGTGGAGATTAGTATAGACATTAGTATTGACCAGATAATGCTCGCCCCAACAATGGTTCCAGCTATAGCGAAGAACAGTGTGTTCGAGCCGCTAATACCGATGAATAAGTAGCTGGCTAGAAAAGATAGGGTGAAGCCTAGTGGGACATATAGAAGAGCGAGGGCTAGGGCAGCCGATACTACCCCGTATCTTTTCCGGGCATAGAAACGTGTTATCCACATGTTCGTAAATATAGTTGGGGCCGTAAATATTGATGTCAAAGCCATGATTGTTGTGAATAAGCCATATTCTTGAACGCTGAGTTTCCTCGTTATGAAGAGCGTGAATCCGATCGATATAATTAATTTGTAGAGGCGGCTCAGAAAATTAACTATTGTTGAGTACCTTACCCTGATACCTCTGAGCTCTTCCTCCGTATAGGTTACCTGTTCCCTACTGGGCAATCCGGTGACCAGGCTCCCTGTTGTGAATAACATTAACCCTGTATACATTGTTTTTGTTCAAAAACTAATAGATGATAAGATCTCCGCTATGTACTTGGCACCGTTAGGGTAGTCGCGGGGCTTAAACCATTGTTCAACGCTCCTGATATCTCTGAGTAGCTTCTCCTTGTCTGGCCATAAATAGAATCGCGCCCCTATTTTTTCGGCTAAGAGGTACGTGTCTAGCACGGTCTGTGCTCTGATCCATCTTGGATTGTTAACGATGATCACGGGCTTTCTATAGGTAAGGGCTGCATCGACGGCTGTCCTGCCCTGGTGACATATTACTAGGTCTGCTCCAGCTATCCAGCGCGCGATGTCTGGGTCGAAATCAAATATTGTTAGATCGGGTCGTTTAGTCCTGTATTTTTCCGGATCATCTCGTCCTGTCTGTATAACGAGGTTGTCAAGCCCTGTGTTCAGCATAGTGTCTACCAGCTCGGGATAACCATATGTGCCTGTGACAACTAGGATGTATCCTTTGTTCTTCGGCTCATACACCCTATTCTCGTAGAGGGGCCCCACATAAATTCCCTTAGGATATATCTTTTTCTGCTCAGGCCATGAGAGGAAGATATAGTTTGATATTTTTGAGAGTAGCTTGACGGCGCGGCTAGGCGTCACGATCCTCATTACATCCTCAACTACAGCGCCAAGCACACCGTGTAGTCTCGCGGTTATGAAGGGGGCTATGCAGTGGTTACTGCCGAAACAAACCACCGCGCTGTACTCGTGGAAAGGTACTCTACGGGACTCTATGAATGCTTTAATGAACCCTGGTATTGATCTGGGGAGAGGCGTTTTCGGCTCTAGGGGCTTCAAAACGGGATAGAGTATTCCCAGCCCCTTCAGCTTCTTAACAGTAAAGAAATCATTCTCAGGAACTATGAAGTCTGTCTTGATCCTCCCGGCTATGAACTGGTAGACCGTGTATGCGTGTCCCGTGTGGCCGCCACCGCTGGCAATGAGGAGGACCCTGCGCATGGCCTTGTCCTCCGCGTCGGGTAACAGGGGTATTCTTCATCGCCTCTTAGTAGGCTCAGCTGTCCTGGCCTTCCCCACCTCGATAAATAGGTTGTTTATGAGGGGTTAATTCCTTGTTGGAACTATCCCCTGACGATTCCGGCTAGCAATAGTCCTTTGGCGACTCTGCCGTTGAGGAACTTGTTCTTTACGCCGCGTTTCCTAAGTATCTCGTCTATCTGTTCGGGGTCAAGGCTATATGGGTCATGTTTTTTGCTTGCTAGCACGAAGTTACAGGTGTAGGCGAAGCTCGGCACGTAGTTCCAATACTCTGCAACTATGGGGAAGACCTTCTTGACGTTATTGTAGACGTAATCATATGCTTCGCGGTAGAAGAAGCTGTTCCCGGCCTGAGTAACCATTACTCCATCATCGCCTAGTACCCTGTATACGTCGTGGTAAAACTCCTCACTATAGAGAGGCCTTGCGGCGGGCCCGGCGTATGGGTCTGTCAGGTCCAGTATTACAACGTCGAAGCTCTTATCTGGTAGCTTCTTCACATATTTCAGTCCATCCATGATCACTACCTCGGCTCTCGGATCATCAAAGCTCCCCTGGTGCATGAAGCCTAGATATTGTTTCGCGAACTCAACTACTTTCTCGTCTATATCGACCATCACGGCTTTCTCGACTGTGTTGTGCTTCAGTACTTCTCTGAGGGTTGCTCCCTCACCCCCGCCTATTATTAGGACACGCGTCGGGTTCGGGTGGAGAACCATGGCTGGATGGACTAGGACTTCATGGTACAAGAACTCGTCGCGCTCCGTGCTCTGGATCAGGTTGTCTATTACTAGTGCGCGGCCGAACTCCTCAAGATCCACAAGCAGTACTTCTTGGTATGGGGTCTTCGCTTGGGCCAGGATCCTTTTGATCTTGAAGAGCGACGCCATATTTGGGCTTGTCGGCTCGGATAAGATTATACCGTCTCTCATAATTATCACCTTAAAATACTAACTATGTAGGATAGCTTAAATTGATATTTATCATATGCTATCCTGCTGGTATAGCCGTGAATGACTTCATGTAGCCGCTCAAGAACCCTGATATCAACGCGTTCATGAAGTACTGGCCTAGATAATAGGATATACCGCCTACTATCATCAGTACTGATGCGTAGAGAAACACCGTGTACTTTGATCCCGGATTCGCGGCCATCAATGCTACGGCGTTAGCGGCAGTCATGATGAAAGCCGCCACTGATATAAGGAAGGCTATCTCTTCTGGGGACATACTGACTATGAAGAATAAGCCGGCGAACTCGGGAGGAATTGATTTGACGAAAGTTGACAATAACTTTGAGAAGAGAACTATGAGCTGGGTTATGAATGTAAGAAGCAGTATCGAGGTGGAGTGCATTAGGTAGACAGTGGTCTCAAACGTCTTGAATACCTGCAACATGTTTCTCCGTAGCCTTATGAGCTCGTTGGAGTGGTCAGATAATAATATTCCTGCTTGTTTTACATCTCCACCATACTCGACGGTGTCTATGAAGATGCGAGTACAACGCCTTATCAATTCGCTGCCCGATTCTCCTGCAAAGTACCTCCAAACTATTCTTGGGTCGATGTAGCTTACAAGCCTAGCATACGCTCTCTCGATCAGTTTTTTAAGCTTGCCAAGCTGCGCCACGAGAATAGGTTTGAGGCTTTCCGCCATATTGGGTACTATGGATAAGTGTTCTCCGAAAGCCCTAATGAAGACGGGGAAATAATCGTCAAGCTCGAAAACCGTGTTCTCATGTCTCTTAGCTAGTAGCCCCGCCGGTAGAAATGCTAATCCGATGAGAACCATTACTATTGGTGCTAGTTTTAGGCTTGACAGGAAAGGCTTACCCAGGATCAGGAGGAAAGGTATACAGGCCGCTGCTCCGCCTATTGCGGCTATCCTGACGTTCCTCACCCTTGCCGGCTGTATTTTCATATTATGCTCGAATCTACCTCTCTTGATCGCAAAGAACAACAGTATCGCGACGGCTAGCTCCGCCAGGGAGACTCCCAGGATCCCCGTTCGAACAATATCGATTTTCCCGCCAAAGAAGAGGGCTAGCAGTATGAAGTTGGCTAGCATAAATATGAACGCTCCTATTAGAGTCGAATACACTCCCAAGATGACCCTGAGGCTCTCTATTCTTCTCAGATAACTCGTTCTGTACTCGCTGAACAGCGTATTATACTCTATCTTAAGATACTCGCCTACATCAGCACCGAGCGCTAGGACGGCTGAGAGTCTCTGAAGAAACATCTCGACAACACGGTTCGGCGCCTCCCTAGAGACGAGCCTGAGGGCCTCCGGAGAGGCGTAGCTCCAGTGCTTTATGAGGACATAAATCTTCTTGAAGAGGTCGCGGTATATCTTTGAATAACACTCGGAATAACCAACAAGTTTGAAGAGGAGATTGATAGGCGGGCTGCCTGTAACGACAGTACGCATGTGGACCAGAATATAAATTAGATCCTCGTCTATGTAAACAGGTTTCAGTTTCTTTATAACGTCAAAAAACATGATTAACATGAATGCACCGACGATCGTGAGTATACCTGACAAGATATTAATAGGGTAGGCTAATAACTTGTTCTCGAGGAAAACAAAGATTGTAACAAGAACCACGAGTATGACTATAGTTTGTTTACTGGCCCTGATATGCCCCGAGAGCCCTCCACCTATTCTTCCAGCCAATTTTCCTTTGAGCTTTGGTTTTTTAAGACGGGGCATACCAGGGACACCTGGAAGACGCTATAGCATCAGCTCGCCACGTAGGAGCTTCTTATATGCTTCCTCGACGCCGAGCTGGTATGCTTTGACTATGGCTTTGAATACTTTGAAGTAATCGACGATGTTTCGTTCAACGAGTAGTCTCAGATACTTTGCCCGAAGGTCGAGTTCTTCGTAGATAAGTTTTATATCTCTCCTACTGATACCCCTCATAACCGCTATTTTCTCCTCTAGCAAGTAACTTGATCCTCTGCCCGCGAACCTGAACTGGTCGGTAGTCGGATCCCAGGTGAATACGGGTATAGCCGATATTGCGTCGCTCTCTGGGTCGTATCCCACTATCTCGTTTATCGTTATAACGCGGCGGACCAGTAACCCCGTCTTACTGTATACGGCGCTTTGGAACCATGCTATGTTTAGGTTATCCAAGTTGGTTTTAGGCACGTTGATAGGTTGGTTCGTAAGCCTTTGTATCAGCCTCTCAAGGTTTGCTGCGTGGAAAGTCGCCATGACGGGGTGGCCTGTATTATGGAGTGCTATAGGTATCTCTCCGCCTATGAAGAGCTCTGTATCGGGCACCGATAAGTCGTAAACGTAGCCGCTATACTTCTTCTTGTTTATGCTCAGTATCTCGAGGAATGAGAGGTCACTCTCAACGATCATTCTCGTGCGTTCTATGAGTCTCCTCGATTCCTCATCCATAACGTCTATGTGTTTCTCTAAAAACTCTAAGAGGCGCTTAACCGTCTTCCTCTGAGCATACTTCTGACTCCCGTCAACGTATCTTTTCACCAAGTATGTCAGCGATAAGGGCATTTTCCTGTCTAGCCCATATTTCTTTACCAATTCCACGAGGGGTTTCAACGGTATCCTGTCTTTCCACGACCTTATGCCTCTGCCCTTATACAGTCTTAGATACACGATATAGTATGGTCCGTTGTCACTTCTCTTGATCTCGAACATCTTAGATTCTATCCCGGCCAGACGCGCTAGCCATACGAGTTTAACGGCCTTCTCTCTATCTTTAAGAGAGACGGATATAAGGCCTCCACGCAGCTTGCTGGCACCCTTGACGTTGATGAGTTTCTTGATGAATACCCTTATTGTTCTCGGATGGGCCGTCCATAGCTCGTCAGGTATAACTAGTTTCTCTGCTTTTACGGGTGCTACCCGGTATCCCGCAGCTTCTGCTGTGCCTTCGATCGGTTCTTCAGTGCTTCCTCTATATAGTAATCCTTCGGTGGCGTCGATTCCTCTAGCAACTCCTATTTCTTCGAAATCAGTCCTTGTTTTAACAAATGTGACGAGCAGGTCTCCGGGTTTTAGATCGGTGACGGGCTTCGGGGTTATCTCCATTGTGTCTTTGTCTAGAACGAAGACGCTGTGCGAGCCGGTTGCTTTAATTATACCCTTGCCCTCATATCTTATCTCGTATATCTCGTTTGTCCAATGTCTTAATACATACTTGATCTCGCCCCATCTAACCCTACCCATCCTATCTATGCTGAGTACCTCGAACCCATCAATTATTTTGGGCTTCTTCTCTTCTTCGGGATGATAATGCTTGTCTACAAATTCGCCTATCTTGACAAGCCTTACTTCTCCGGTCTTCTTATCTCTGATCAGAATCGGTGTCTCCCATGCAACGCTCTGCATTGCCTGGAACGCTATGTTGCCCTCTGCTCCTCTTATCTCGCCGACAATTATGTAGTTGGGCCTCTGTCTAAGAGCCGCCCTCAGCAGATCGAACATCGTGACGCTGCTCTCGGGCTTGCCCGTGTCTCTTGTTAGTTCTCTAACCCAGTTAGGGTGCGGGAGCACGACCTCTGCTGTATCCTCTATAGTGACTACCTTGTGGTTTGGCCTGATGAAGGCCGAGATCGCGTTTAGCGAAGTTGTTTTTCCTGATGCTGTTTCTCCACATATGAATACACTCATTCCCTCGCTGAGCATCATCCAGATATAGGCTGCTATGTACTCATTGAAGGTGCCCCACTTGATCAGCTGTGTCACGCTTATCGGTATCTTTGCTACGCGTCTGATCGTGAAGTTGCTTCCATGGAGGCTGACGTCCCTGCCATACACTATGTTTATACGGCTACCGTCCGGAAGGGTTGCGTCAACTACTGGTCTCGCGTGCGTTATGGGTTTTCCGATCTTCTCGCCCAGCTTTATTATGAACTCGTCCAGCTCAGCCTCGTTCTTGAAGCCTAGATTGCTCTCCATTGAGCCGAATATCTTGTGTACTATATAGATGCTACCTACCCCCCTACAACTGATATCCTCTATATAGGGGTCTCGGAGGAAAGGCTCGAGTATTCCCACGCCAATCTTATCTCTTATCAAGTGGTACTTGACATAGTCGACGTCGTCCTTGTACACAGGGACCGATGTGTTATTGAGCTCTAGCTCCTCATAGTTTACTGGCTGGTCGACAACCTCTATGACGTCGTCCAGTAGTAATAAGAGAAGCTTCTTCTTCTCCTCAGCCGATTCTGCCACATGGGATGGCTGGATCTTCGCGGCCAGTGCCACCTCTATTAGTCTGAAGAGCTTGGAGGGGGGCCGAGGCGGCTCGATAATGATGTACTTGGCGTACCCTGACTCCGTCCCTTCTCTAGGCATGTATGCATGGATGAATACGCCGCCGCCTATCGGGTAAATTATGCTGAAGAACTTCCACTTCTTCATATCGCCAGTGGGCTTATCTACGAGGAGGGGTTCCTCTCCCGTATCCTTCTTGATCTTCTCGATATACTCCTCAAGATAGGGTGGTCTCTCACCAAACTCCGGCATCTTCACTTCTTTCTCAAGTATGAGTTGGCCCCGCTTCTTCTTTATCCTGAAAGTAGGTTTGAGCCTGAGCTTAAGCCTAGGCATACATGATCACCTCTGGGGCTAGGCCTTTGCCAATGCTATGGGTACGAGTTTGACGCCGAAAGCAGGGTCTACGTCGAAGGTTATGTTTGAATCAAAGATTGTCGGGGCTCCTTTCAGCTTGATGACGCTCATGATCTTGACAGCCCTCCCGCCTACAACCGCGTTGCGTAGCTTGAAGTATCCGTCCGCCATAGCCCTTATCCTTGTCGATAGAGATTCCGGTATTGTGCCTGGATGTAGGGTTATTATGATGAGTTTGCCCCGGTCAACGATCTGGCGGGCTATGGTGAAGAAGCCTAGTATCTCGTTGCTTGAAGCATAGGTTGCCAGATGGCTCAGGCTATCTATGAGAAATACATCATATTTCTTTATGAGACTCATCATTATCCTCGAGGTTATCAGGAGAAGCTTTGAAGCATACTTTTTCTCCCAGCTGATCCCTGGGATCTGGGTCGAGAATATTGTTAGCTTCCCCCTTATGAAGTAATCGAGAACAGGGAACCCAGCAGTAATCATCCTCTTAACATATCCTCTCGTGGTGGCCTCAGTCACGACAGCTATAACTCTAAGACAGGATTTCAGAGCTCCATAGATGAATTGCTGAGCAACAACGGATTTACCTGTTCCATGATCGCCCTCAATAATGATCAGGCTGGGAAACGGTAAACCCCCAGCTAGCTTTAGGTCAAGCTCCTCGTTACCCGTCGATATAACTTCTCTTTCCTCAGCCATGGTATCACCCCAGCGACACCCATGTCGACGCTTTTGAACCATACTGTGAGACGAAGGTTATCCTGATAGGATAGGTCGTGTTTATCGGGGCGTAGAAGACCAGGTTGACAATGCCTGTCTCGCCCTGGTCTATGAGCGGGTGCTTGTTAAACGGTATACTGAAGTTTTCTGTGAGAATTATTGCTGGTATGCTCCAGTTCACGCCGTAGACTAGCCTGATCGACCTTATGTTGCCTGTGGTGTTCTCAAGGTATGTGATGTATATGTCTGTTGAGTTCATATCCCATAACGGGTCCTGGCCCTTGTTCTCGACGAGGACGGTCATGTTGACCATTAGGTTTGTGCCAACCCATTTCAGAGAGTTGATGGTGTAATTGGTTATAAAGATATGATCATAGATCATTTTGAGGGCTAGGGCGTTGTTGCTCTTGATTTCCTCGGCGAGGTCAATTACTCTGTCGAACATGCTACCGATTACTGCAATGCTAGCAAACAGTATCAGGAACAAGACTATTGCGCCGCTCATCGTTGTGCTTACACCCAAGAAGGCCACCACCCGCTCATTCTAGCCGAACACATAGGTTGTCGACACTCCGTTAGATAACACGATCTTTACCTCGTATGGGGGTGAGTAGGTGGTCGTCGTGTTAATCGTTATCTCTATGGTCTCGCCGGGAACCCAGACTCCGGGCTCAGGACCGTACTCGGTGATGTTTTCCGTGGAAATGTTATAGTAATCTAGGACACCGCTTGCATTGCCAAGATAAACATCAATATTGTTTAAGTCACTGTAAGGTACGTCTCCAGTGTTTTTGACGAATATGTGGAATGTATGAGATACAGAATCGTAGTAAGCATTTGTAACAGTGATGACCATACGGAGGGCTTCGCTACGATGATTAACAGCTATGCTCATTGAGTTTAGAATATTGCTTAGCTGAGACATCACAGCTACAGCTAGAGCTACAGCTAGCGATATCGCTACTATAGTCAACAATGCCTGCGATATCGTCGTCGAGACCATGGCACATACCACCTTCTACCGGGGAAAAACTAGGAGCCCCCGACAACACCTCTCGCGAGCTCATCATTTCTAGGTTCCTTCCGCTTTTTCTTCGACAATATCACTCCAGACACGATCTTGAGTATCTCGTCCTCGAGGTTCTCGTCGACATAGCCTAGATTCTTCATGAGTATGTAAAGGACAAGAATCTGTTCATCGGGGGTAAGATCCTGTTTAAGTGCGTCCTCCACAAGGGATATTACAGTGTCTAGTACCTCCCTATCATCACTTGTGATCAGCCCGAGTATTTGTGCTAGCTTGACAATGTTCTCTATGCTTTCTTTAGGTAAAGCCTTGCGTAGCGAGTATATTGTCTTCAGTATGCGTATAACCCTCCTAACATCCATGGTCTTAGGCTGTCTAAAGGTTTTCTCACTGTATTCTTCATGGATTGCTTTCCCGATCTCGGTTATCAAGTCCCTGAGATCCTCTAGGCTCAAATACTCTTTCCCACCACCCATAGTCTCCTTTGTTTTAATTCCTATTTCCTTCTTGGCCGTCTTGCTCATTTCTTTCCCCCCTCCAGAAACAGGGATCTTGATCTCGGGCTTTACTTCAGTCTCTATTTTCCCCTCTATAGCTCCCTCGACCTCATGTTCTCTAGGAGCCGGGGGAGTCTTCGTCTCAGGAATAGTTTCCTGTAGTGGGGCCGAAAGCATAGCGAATGGGTTCTGGAGATCTGAGAGACTAGCTCTTATCTCTGCGACGACCTCTTTGAGCTCCTCTAGGCTGTTTTTGAGCTCTTTGACCTCTTTCCTTAATTCGTCGATCTCCGTTGGCGGAGGGCTTGCCTTGGCTTCGGCCAAAACATTCACCTCCATGGCGCGTTTATATAGTTCCATAAGAGTTTTTCGGGTGAAGTGAAGGAGTATAGGAATAATGATGAGTCTCCGCAACAATGTATTGCTTGGCACGATTTTCTCAATGACCCTTCCAGGTTCTTCTTGAAAAAATCAGGGGTGAAAACCATGGTTAAGACATTGCCAGAGATTATACTTAGATCTATTATATCATATACTATCTTGGATGTCACAAATGAGGCTAGAACGAGGGGTAAAAGCCCTAAAACTATTCTCGATATCGGAGGTATTGGTGAATGAACTATCATATTAAAAATAAACACGAAAAATACAAGCACAAATACATCAATAATTGATAGCAGAAATATAGATGCAAATACCCCCCTCAGGAACCCCTTTACAAACTCATTCATGAACTTATCCGTCTTCATAGGGGGATCACGCCCGGGAGTTATGGGTTATACGAGGAAAAAAGTTTATAGTATTTGGATAGATGCCATGACCACATAGTTAACGCTAAGATAGCGCTATTAGTGTGTTAGGTGTTAGTGAAGCTGGCATGCTTCTCGTGATTGTTAGAGGAGCACCGACCGGCGGCCTAAGCTCAGCAGTGAACTGCTGATAGTATGTTAGCTCATCAGCGGAGCTCAGCAGTATGACAACAAGGGCTTTTTCGCCGAACTTGAGGATTGTTGTATCCTCATTATTCGGTGTGTTGAACAATACTATGAAACCGACAGTGTTTCCGGATAATGGGTTAGCATTACTTAGATCTGTGATTATCTCCTTTATGCTAGGAGCTCCCGTTAGGTTGAATATAGTTGTTGTCGGCTTAACCGGTCCTGCTACCCAGATTAGCTGGTAAAGGTTATATGTTGTGTTAAATATTACTTTCCATACGCCCATATGGATGTTGGTGTAGGTGTTATATGGTGTCTGGAAGTAGATCGTCGTCACATTTGTTGATAGGTCGACAGCTTCTCTACCGGGCGCCACCTGTATAGGAATCGCTATAGCATCGACTTTGCCATCATTACCTACTTCTGCTGTGATTGTTCCTGCTACTTGTAGTGCGCTAGTGGATTCCTCGAGGCCTCTGCTGATAACTTCTTTGCTTTTTTGTGTTGTGAACATACCCATGTTTAGCACGACGAATGCCAGAGCTGCCGCTACGATTACGAAGGCGATCAGCACGATGGCGGCTTCAATGCCTACGATACCTTTTTTCTTCTTCTGGTGCCTCGGCTTCTTCACCCACTATCACCCCAGCGTTCGCTTCGAATTACTTTTCTATGTAGTACTTTGTCAATAGTTTGTTTATAGGATTGTAGAATTTTGACGACTGGCCGGTAACATTCTCAGCGATGGGTTGTGGAACAATGTTTTCGCCGAATAGTCGCTAGCCGAGAGCATTTGATCGATGGAGAGAGTTATCCTTAACTCTGAACGAAGACAAAAACATTATCTGGGTAGGTAGATTGATATTTAATACAAAAATAGACAATCAAAGCGAAACAGGTAGTGAAAAATTCATGCCCGGAATAGGCAGGCCTTGGGAACCATTATCAATACTTGTAGATGGAGCTGTAATTAAGGCGGCAACTATAATTAGTTTTGAGGAAGGTATACTAGCCTACTGGCCCCCCGAGATCGATGATGAGACGGTTTTCTTGGCAGAAAACCTGTTTTTCCCTAAACGTCACGGTATGTACATTATTTTGGGTGGCAACGGTTTTAAGAACAAGTATCTGGGCATAATGTTCGGAGAGAAAATATTATTGTTAACCCTGAATAGGAGAGTTGATGCGGAACGATTGGCTGAGAAGCTGGTAAGTATTATTTTGAGGTATGTTGAGAAAATTATGGCTTGATCCTTAACAATAACATCACAACTAATGAAAAAAGCAATCCTCCTCCTGAAAGGATTGATAAGGCAAGCAGTTCTCCCCAAATTATTCCGCCCAGAACAGAAATAGCTATTATTGCTGAGACGAAAACAAAGCTGAGTCTACCGATGATCTCGTCCAACCAGGGTGTTTTCAACATGTTAGCTAGGAAACTGTAGAGTCTTGACTTCTTGTAGGCAATATAGTGTGGTGAGTAGTAGAGTATACGTTTACCCTCGTTGTCAAGCCTATAATATACCCCAGAGGGCGTGGTTATTCTCCTGAAAAGCTTGGATGGAGAAGCACTGAACGCATCTAGGTAGCTCTTTGCTCTCTCCATGCTTAAACCCATGTGCTTCGAGAGCTCCTTTAGGCTCATATGGGTTTTCTCCGAGAAGCCGAGAGCTATAAGTGCCCTATAGATCCTGTACGCTGTCACTAGCTCATGTCCAATATTGATCCTAGTCATAACCTTTAAGGCTGTATCCGGGCTAGGCAATGGGGCGTCGTGACGTGTAGATAGGATGGCCATTAGTTTTCGCATATATTCCCGTCCTTTATCGGAGAGGGAAAGATAGATATCATCTTTCTTGTATGTTTTCTCGACAAGCCCTTTTCGCTCTAACTTCCTAATACTGTCCAATATGCTCTTACGAGAAAGCTTCAATTTAATGGCGAGCTCGGAAATACTTGTTTCCCCCTTTATGCTTGACAAATAGAATACTATTAGAAGCTGATTGGATGAGCGTGAGAAATCCAGTATACTGTCTAGCTCTCTTAGAATCTTTAGCGATGTCATTATCTTGTTATAAGCTGCCATACAGATCACCAAAAAATTATATCATTTAAAAATAATGAACAATGTTCTTAGATGCGAATAGCTATCATATTTCTTATTGATATATATTACCTGAAGTATTTAAACCCTAATACAATAAAATGGTTCAACATGTTGAAAAACAATATATTAATAAAATACATTAATACGGGGGGTAAAACAATTGAGCATCGATAATATTATGAAGAGATTGACGGAAATACTCGGGATAACCAGGGATGTCTTGGAGAAAAAAGTGGGTAGAACAATTAGGATTATGAGCTATCGTGGTATCGATTATGTTGTTTTAAGGGAAGACGTAGGAGGTTATCGTGAAGGCACAATAGTTCTTCTTAATGATGAAAAAATAATTCATGGTTATCCTGGTATTCGGAGACTAGCTCTTCTGGAGGGTGTTCCTCTACATATGGTCGACGAGATCATTGTTGAGGAGAAGATGAACGGGTACAATGTGAGGGTAGTTCTTGCCGGCAATAAGGTTCTAGCTATTACTAGGGGAGGATACATATGTCCCTATACTACCGCTAGAATAGAGAAGATGTACGGTGATAGGTTAAGGGAAGCCCTCAGCGAGTACGAGGACGTTGTGCTTGCTGGTGAAGTAATTGGTACTGAGAACCCGTATGTGGTATACGAGTATCCCGAAGCTCGTGGCTTTGACTACTTCGTCTTTGATGTAATGAAGAATGGAGCACTTGCACCGCTCAGCTTGAGAGATGAGATAGTCGATAAATATGGTCTTAAACGAGTCCCTGTTCTAGCCCGACTTAATAAGAACGAGCTGGAAAAGCTTAGGGAAATAGTAGACGATCTTGATAGGAGGGGTAGGGAGGGTATTGTTATTAAGGACCCAATGCATCGCGTACCCCCGCTCAAGTATACTACAATTTATATTAATATAAAAGATATAGAGGAGGGAATGAAGTATCCCTTCGACGAGGGGAGAAGCTATCTCTTCTCAAGGATTATTAGGCTCGTATGTCAAGCATACGAGTATGGTCTAAGTGACGAGGAGCTAGACCATATAGCTCTTCGATTAGGTAGAGCTGTTCTAAGACCAGCGGTTGAAAGCCTCAAAAAGAGGAGTATGGGTAGACTCATAGCGGCAACCTATAAACTAGTATTTCCAAGCGAGGAAGACCTGAGAGATTATCTCGAGTTTCTCGAGGAGCTAGGTGTCGATGTCGTGGTAAAGATAATAGGTACTAGTAGGGAGGGTGTTAAGGCGGAGCTGATGAAGCTTAAGGATACGCATGGATATTACTCTAAAATACTTGAAACAGGATATTCACCCCTCGACTAAGTAAGATATATTATTTGGTGTCCGTAACATGGCGGCTTTCCAAGATATCCATGATGAAAGCTACCCTATTCTTCACATCGTTGTTGATCATCGTAGAAAAAAGTACGTTGTTCTCCTGGAGACGAGTGATGGAGAATTCATATATATTCCAGCCCATAAGATAAAGAAGATACACGACAAACTCAAAGAACTAGAGGGAAAAGCATACAAGGAGGCAAATGGAGACCAGGTCGACATAATAGTCGAAGAAGCACTCGGTCTCGAGAGGATCGAGTACATTGAGTAATAAAGACTCATCATGTAGGGTCTACGAGGAAATAAGTGTCGGAGATAGAGAACTGGTTATAAGAGAGCCATGCAGCCCGAAGGACTACCGTGAACTCATGGACGTACAGATCAAGATATGGGGGATGCCGGGATACGTAGAGGCAGTCACATACCACATGATAATAGCGGGTCATAGGCATGGCGGAGTAGTTCTAGGCCTATATGATAAACAAACTGGTGAAGCCGTAGGCCTCCTCTTCAGCATACCAGGATATAGGGACGGCCAACACTACTTGTACAGCCACCTCTTCGGCTTCATCCCTGAGCTAAGGGGAAAGGGCCTTGGGAAGAAACTGAAGGAATGGCAGAGAAAATTAGCGCTTGAGAAAGGCTACGTCCTCTACAGATGGACCTACGATCCTCTACAATCCAGTAATGCTTACTTCAACATAGCCAAGAACGGTGTCATAGTAAGGAGGTTCAAGCCCAATTACTACGGCGAGATGGAGGACGAGATTAACAGGGGAATGCCGAGTGACAGATTTGAGGCAGAATGGTGGATAGCATCCAGACGCGTAGAGCTAGCTATGGAGAAGAAGCTCGCAGGCCCAAAGACATTGTCGGGGCTCAAAGCCGAAACTATAACAAGGACTAGAATAAAGGACGGGATACCTGTTCTCATCGATTATGATCTCGGCCTACGAAATGACGTCCTCGTAGCCGAGATCCCCTATAGCCTCACAGAGGTTAGGAAGAGATCACTTGAAGAACTATTGAGATGGAGGCTAGGGCTGAGAGAAGTTTTCGAGGAGTACATCAATAGGCTTGGATACACTGTTGTATGGTTTATCGTTGAAAGAAAAGAGATTCCTAGGTCATACTATGTTTTATGGAGGAGAAGTCTCGATCTAATCTTGTCTGGCGAGCTCCCATGAAGGTCTCCGAGATAAGGATAATACACTATAGAGCACCCCTCAGAGAAGCCTTTACGACAAGTTTTGGTACAATGAAGGTTAGAGACACTGTTCTCATAATGGTAAGAGATGATGAGGGATATACGGGCTGGGGAGAAGCACCGGTCGATAATGGACCATGGTATAATCCCGAAACGATCAACACGGTGATACATGTCATTAAAGACTATATCGCTCCAGCCCTCAAGGGTAAAGAGATCCGACATCCATGCGTCCTAAGAGGCATACTGTCTAGGATAAGAGGGCATAATATGGCGAAAGCAGGAGTAGAATTTGCAATATGGGACATGTATGCTAAAAGGCATGGGGAACCATTATATAGGATGATAGGAGGAGTGAAGAGAAAGGTTGAGGCCGGCCTAAGCATAGGCGTTATAGGGGATATAGATAAGCTTCTCAGGAGCGTTGCTCTGGGTCTCGATAAGGGGTATAGGAGAATAAAGATCAAGATAAAGCCTGGATGGGACATACTGCCTGTCAAGACAATACGTCGAGAATACGGTGATATACCACTACAAGTAGACGCAAACGCGGCGTATACTCTCCATGATCATAGAGTTTTCGAGGAGCTGGACAAGTACGGCTTACTAATGATAGAACAGCCACTACACTATGACGACCTGTATATGCACAGTATTCTTCAGAAAACGATCAAGACCCCCATATGCCTGGATGAAAGCATCAAGAACATATATGACGCGATGGCCGGCCATAGTCTCGGAAGCTATAAGGTCATAAACATCAAGCCAGCAAGAGTAGGGGGGGTCTGCGAGACATTAGCCATACACTGGTATGCCTCACAACACGGAATCCCCGTATGGATAGGTGGTCTTTTAGAAACAGGTATTGGCCGGGCATTCCAGGTTGCCGTGGCAACACTGTCGAACGTAAAGTATCCAAACGACATATCTGAGTCAAATAGATTCTACATAGAAGACGTTATTGAAACTCCATGGAGGCTGGGGAAGGACGGCACATATATTGTTCCAGAGAAACCAGGCATAGGTGTTGAGGTTAGGGAGGACGTGATCATAAGACATGCCGAAAAAGTATTATCTATAAGTCTTGGCTAGTCCTCTTTTAACCTAATATACTCCTCAATTATCTTGTCTCCGGTGCTTGTACCAATTCTTGAAGCGCCAGCTGCAACCATGGCCAGTGCATCGAGGGCATGCCTTATACCACCAGCAGCTTTGACCTTTAATCTGCCCTCCCCCGCCTCATAGAGTAATCGTACATCATGTACTGTTGCACCACCAGCTGTGAATCCAGTGCTTGTTTTAACGTAGTCGGCGCCTGCTTGGAGAACGAGTTTTGTAGCTTTGATCTTCTCCTCATCTGTCAAAAGACCTGCCTCGATGATCACTTTTACTATCTCGATGCCATTCTTTCTCGCTTCCTCGACAACTCTCCTTATATCCTGGAGGACGAGATCATATCTCTTCATCTTGAGCCAATTAACATTTACAACCATGTCTACCTCCTTTGCCCCATCCTCGGCCGCCTTTCTCGTTTCAAGGACTTTTACATCTGTGAAAGTGTAGCCGAGTGGAAATCCGATCACAGTTGCAATCCTGATGTTCCTACTACCTATTTCTCGCACGAGAGATATGAGAGATGGTGGTACAACGAGTGAGGCGAACCTATATCTACGGTAGTCTTCAATATATTTCTCCAACATCTTTACATCAGCTATAGGCTTCAAGATAGTATGGTCGATCATTGACGCCAGTTTTTCAGTACTAATACTACTAATAAGTTCTTCAAGTACGTTCTTCATATTCCTGCACCTAGGACAATGTATTAACAATACTATTTATAATAGGTATTATCCATTCCATATATAATCAAACAAATATCATGCCCTAATAATATGATGTGAATTGGGTGAATATTGGTTGAGAAGAGCACTCATATTAAAGATCATAATAATCAGCATCCTGCTTTATATTGTATCATTTCTAAGCGGAGGATTTGTAAATATCATAGGACCTATAGCGGAGCAATTAGCAAGCACAGCATACATAGTACTAGCCGCCGGGTTCTTCTTGTTAATAGTTCTTCCACTCTTTATGTACGTAAAAATCCGGAAAACCTCGCATCATGAAGGAGAACGATCTACAAAAGAGATTCGGAGAGCAATATCACTGATGATAGCAGCATTTATCATAGCATTGGTATTCATACCGCTCATGAACCAGGTTATAGTTGTTCCATCAAGCGGATCATACATTGCATCACACTATGTAGAGACAATAGACAAGCCCATCCAAGTATCTATGGCCAGAATAATCCCATTAGAGACAGCCTACGCCTATGCTCTATCACTTCTACAGATACCCACCCATACGATCTATATGGGCGAATCATACCTGTACTACAGAGGCGACAGCGTTGTTTACAACTGGATCATCGAGCCCGAGGGGTTCTGGAATGAGCTGTTCAGGAACGCTTACGGCGTAGTATTTGTGAATGGCTCGTCCTATCCCCCGGACGTTGAATTCGTAAACCACACTCTCTACTGGTCCCTCCACCGGGTCAGGATTACCCCGTTATACATTGACACACTCCATAGGGAGTTAAAGGCGAGGAATTTGTTCTGCAGGCCGCTCCTTGAGGACAATATAGAGGTTAGACTAGGAGACAATATATATGTGCTAGTTCCTCTCGAGACTTGGCAGAGAGGAGCAGACTACTATGTCCCGTTGCTTTATGGCTACGCAGTGATAGGTGCCGATGGAAATATAAGGGTTGTTCCCGCAGATAAGCTGTTCTCAGATCCTGTGCTCGGCCCTATTTTCAAGACATACAAGATCCCTGTAGTCCCCGAAGTAATAGCACGTGAATGGATAGAGTTATACAGGTGGAACCCGGGCTTCATAAATGTCGCCCTCTACCACCAGACGTTCACGATAAGAGATATTGGTCTGAATCCTCAGCCGTATCTTGTATTCGACAACTATGGGCACCTATACTGGTTATTTGTCGCCGAGCCCAGCGGAGCAAGCTATGCAATAAAATATATAATATACGTTGACGCTGAAACCATAAATCCCACTATAAAGATCTATATGCCAGGGACGCAATGGATAGGTGCTTCGAAGATAGCCTCATATATACAGAAAGCTCATCCGAGATATGACTGGGAGAGATTCAAACTAGCGGAGCCAATACCGATCATAACCAATAATACGCTCTACTGGAAAGTCACGATCATAACAAGTGATGGAAGAGGGGTCATATCAATAGAACTCGTAAACGCGAAAACCGGGAATGTCTACTCACAACCTGTGAAAAACACGCTCAGCCTACAAGAGTTCAAATCATTCTTGAAAACACTTAATGGTACACATGCAAATATTACATCACCCTCAATGCTTCAGAGGATAGAAGAAATCAAGAAGAAGATAACCACAATGATAGAAGAACTACGGAAATTACTGGCACAGCTTAATGAGCTTGAAAAACAGATAAACGGGACTAATAGCAGATGAGGTTTTTAATCGCTAAGCTCAATGGAACAGTCAAGGCCATATCTTTCTCTAAGTTCCTCCTTGATATGCCTTATACGATCAACCAGTTCCTTGATATCTATGTTTCCACGGGACTTAACCACTATATCGCCGTGGACGACATTATCACTTATTCGTCTCATCTTAAGGGAGACAAGGCTAAAACCGTGTTCTTCCACAAGCCTACGCACCTTATCTACGAATTCGTGGGGAGGCGCTATATCGCTTAGGTATATTATGAGTTTCTTTCCCGTATCATATAATTCAACGAATATATAGATAGTTATAATCAATGCCCCTACATAATCGATCATATAATTGACCATAGCGCCGCCTAGACTTGCAACTATAACGATCCCGCTCTCTATCAGTTCACTGACCGTGAAGACTGCATAGGCCCTAAAGAACTCGCCAGCACGGCCAGCGAGGACTATCGCGCCCAAATAGAGGAGGAGCCCGGCCACAGCCATCCATACAGCCTGTACATACACATGATACTTGTGGGTCTCCATAAGCTTTGAAACAGCTATTCCAGCTACGAAGCTATAGGCTAGCATACTCACTATTGTCCCACCGAAGCCCAGTTTGTAGTGCCCATAGTGGTGATCGGCGTCGGGAGGCACGAGGCTTGCTCTATAGAAGTAAACAGTAGATATTATGGCTACGATGTTGGCAAAACACGTTAGGGCATCAACGAAGAGGCTCCGTGACCCGAAGATTACTCCACCTATTATTTTAACTATAGCGCCGGATACGCTCAACAGAAGTATTATCACTAGTAGCTTCGTATTGAAGCCTCGCACAATTATCATCCATGCACTCAATTACCGTTCTTTTCCTTATCAGTACCTATAAAATCGTATAAACTCCTACCTTTCTTCTTATTGGTCGAATCCCTAGCCAGATAATCAATATACTCCTTTGGAGCCTCGACTCTGCCTTTCTCGAGGAGCTCCACGAAGAACGTATCCCTAACAGGCTCATATACAAGCTTGTAGAACTTGCCGGGATGACGTAGTATTTCCTCAGGAAAACTAGAAACATATTCGAGTGCAGCCTTCCAAGCCTTCTCGGGATCCAATAATAGCTTTATCTTCCTCGTAATCTGTCTGTCAAAATCATACTCTGTCTGTTCATTACTGCCAATCATGTAGTATCCCCTAGGCGATAACTCGACGCACTCGCCTAATTCCTCAACGAACCCCTCTGGGCACCTCACAATCTTGCCCCCACTTCTCTGCTTCCTCATAATCTCCATGACTCTCATTAGCCTGTACGGATATTTGTGCGGACCATAGTATTTCGCCCACGCATAGAATATAGCACGGTTCAGCCCGAAGCTCTTGGCCTTCCTTAGATCCTTTTTTAAAAGATAGTGTCTAGCGGCTTGGAGGAGAGCCATTACCTGGAACCTTCCAATGCCGAGAGCCTTTAGCTTCTTCTGTATAGTATCCTTGTCCAAAATAAGTCGCCCACAGCAATGGTATTTATCGATTTACCCGTATATATGGTGGTAATACCTGTACAAAACCCTTGTGTAAGCTATACTTTTTAGGCTCGTCCATACAAGTAATGATTAGTAAAGGAATCTCTCGTGGGGAGTATTATGAGCAGGAACGCCCTAATCGGAGTCTTCATCATAATCCTCATAATCGTAGGCGCAGCAGCATTCTACGCGGGTACGTTGTACGCCGCTGGAAAAACAACATCGACAGCAACTACAAAAACCGCAACACCTACCACCTGGACGCCTCCAACGACCATTAAGGCAGCATGGATATACGTAGGGCCGGTAGGTGACTTCGGCTGGAGCTACATGCACGACCTAGGCAGGAGGATCGTCGCAGACCTGTTCAAGGACTGGCTGAAAACCACCTATGTGGAGAGCGTAAGTGAGGACAAGCTGGGACAGACAATAGACACACTGGTCTCCCAAGGATACAATGTTATCTTCACCACAAGCTTCGAATTCATGGATGGAACTATCGCAGCTGCCAAGAAGTACCCGAACGTAATGTTCTTCCACTGCTCAGGATACAAGAGAGCCCATAACGTAGGCACCTACTTCGCCGACTTATATCAGGTCTACTATCTCGACGGACTAATTGCGGGAGCTCTAACTAAGACAGGTAACATCGGCTACGTTGCAGCTTATACTACACCCGAGGTAGTAAGGCACATCAACGCCTTCGCCATCGGTGCCGAGGAGGTCGGAAAACAGCTGGGCAAGAACATCAAGGTACACGTTATCGAGATAGGAGCATGGTTTGCCCCTGATAAGGCAAGGAACGCCGCCGAGACCCTGTGGAAGAACTACGATGTAGACGTGCTAGCCTACACCGAGGACTCGACAGCTATCCTGCAGCTAGCTGAGCAGATAACCAAGGACTATGAGGCCGGCAAGGTGAGTCATCCATTATATGTGTTCAGCCACTACAGTCCCGGATGGATCTACGGTAAGGACGCGGTGGTTAGTGGTCAGATAGTTCATTGGGAGATAATATATGCTGACATCCTATCAAAGATAAAGGCTGGCATCTACACACCATACAACCTAGAGCACGTCGATTACTGGTATCTGCTCAATAGTGGTGCGGTTGACTTTGGTTGCTGGATATTCCCCAATGGTACTGTGATGCATATCAACCCGAAGTTCGTCAACATACTAAAGAACACTTATGTTACCGACAAGCTGACGGGCAGGAAGATGAGCGTGTACGAGCTAGTTATGGAGCGCTATATAATGTTTAAGGACGCGCCAATGCTAACACCACTAGAGCTGACGGACCTAACCCATAAGTATCAGACCATTGTAAAGATCACTGTCGACAACAAGACAATATTCATAGGCACACCATTCGACCCATTCACTGGTCCACTTGAGGGCTACAAGCTAAAGAACCCGAACGAGAAGGTAACAATACCAGCTGGCGAGAGACTAGGCCATGACCAGCTATGGAGCATGGACTGGTTCGTCAACTGGGTAGTCTACCACTCGTAACCAGTTTTAGCGGTATAACATAAATACCGTTGCCTCGAGCATAATACTGATTTAAGGAAGGGTGGTAGTAGTGGCAGCGGAGGCAAATAATGCCAAACCTACTTTTTTATCCCCTCCTCAAGAGGGCGAGAAACCTATTGTCAGTCTACGAGGGATCACAAAGCGATTCCCAGGCGTCATTGCCCTAGACCATATTGACCTCGACATCTATCCTGGAACAGTGCATGCATTGCTAGGCGAAAACGGTGCTGGAAAATCAACGCTGGTAAAAGTCCTATACGGTATATATACGCCGGACGAAGGAGAGATCATCATTAATGGCCGGCCAACAAGGCTGACAAGCCCTGCTGACGCCATCAACACGGGAATAGTGATGGTCAGTCAATCACCACAGATCATCGACACATTAACCGTTGCCGAGAACATCATTCTAGGCCTTGAGAAGTACAATCACTTAGTGCCGGTAACGAAAGTATACAAGATCATTAGAGAAGAGTCTAAGCGCGTGGGCATTAAAATAGAGCCCAGCATTGAGGTATGGAGGCTAAGCTATACCCAGAAACAGCTCGTCGAGATACTACGTGCAATCCTGTTAGGCGCAAAGGTCTTACTACTAGACGAGGCTATCACATATTTGCCGATCGAGGAGAAGCAGAGATTCTACAAGTTTATCAGGCAGTTCGCCGATGAAGGAGGAACAGTAGTCCTCATCACACACAAAATCTACGAAGCAATGGACGTAGCAGACAAGATAACGGTTCTAAGAAGAGGAAAAGTCGCAGGACACCTTGACAGGAAAGAGGCTACAATAGAGAAGATCAGAGCACTGATGTTTGGAGAGAGAAGCGCAGAGATCACATATGAGAGGCTTCCAACCGCACAGCCTGAGCCCAAGACGGTTCTAGAAGTAAAAGACCTCTGGGTGATGGGTGATTTTGGAGGATACGCAGTACAGGGTGTGAGCCTTGAGGTAAAGAAGGGTGAAGTACTAGGTATCGCTGGAGTAGCTGGTAACGGCCAGAAAGAACTAATCCAGGCAATCATGAGACTAAGACCGATCATTAAGGGCAGGATTATATATAATGGCGAAGATATCACCAGGAAAACAACTTATTATTTAAGGATCAACGGTGTAGGTTACATACCAGATTTACCGGCCAAGTATGGTGTAAGCATTGAGAATAGCATCATCGAGAACATAGCAGTGCTACCAGTATATAGCAGAGGGATCATAAACTGGGACAAGGTTAAAGAACTAGCACTCAAGCTGATAAAGGAGTACGAGATAAAGACACCATCGCCTGACACCCCCGTAAAGTTCCTCAGTGGAGGAAACATTATGAAAGTTCTTGTGGCAAGAGAACTAACCGTGGCGACCAACTTATTAGTAGCATATAATCCGACGAGAGCGCTCGACGAGGCAACAGCGATAAAGGTCAGGAAGGTGATTAAGGAGAAGGTTCTAAAGAACAAGGTTTCAGCAATAATCGCCAGCGAAGACCTCGACGAGATTTTCCAGATCAGTGACAGAATAGCTGTTATGAACTCGGGCAAAATAGTCGGTGTATTCCCCGCGGATAAGGCTAAGAGAGAAGAGATTGAGCACTTAATGGTGATGTAACATGAAGGTTAGCATGGTTATTATTAGGAGGGTCAAACCACTACCCTACTGGATAATACCCATCATAGCCCTACTAGCTGGAATAGCCATTAGTGTGATAATCCTATATGTCCTCATGGGCGCTAGCCCTGCCGCGGTTCTAAGCGCAATAGTCTATGGCTTTACAAGGCCTGGCGTAGTCGCCAAGACATTCGTTGCACTAACAATAGTAGGTATAGCATTGCTGGTTAGCTTTAAGGGCAGTATATGGAACATTGGTGGAGAAGGACAGATAACGTTTGGACTAATGGCTGCGACATGGGTAGCACTATTCACAGCATTGCCTTATATCAATCCGGGCCTAGCACAGGCCTCAATGATACTGCTTGCTATGGTGGCGGGTGGTGTATGGGCTTTACTTGCTGCTCTACCTAGGGCTTATCTTGGACTAGACGAGGTACCGGTAACCCTGATCATGAACTATATTGCATACTATATTGTAGACATTCTAGTAAGAGGGCCATGGTTAGGCAAGCATGTCTACAACTACATCAGAACAGACACAATACCATCACAAGTGATGTTCCCACAGGTACCAGGGACAACGATGACGTGGGATGGATTACTCCTGCTAATAATACTACTTATTGGCGTTTGGTACTTATTGAAGAACACATCTATTGGTCTCAGAATCAAGATTCTCGGAAACAATCCCAATCTTCTGAGAAGCAGCGGTATAAGCGTTCCTCTAATGATTATAGTCGCACTGACAATCTCTGGAATCATTGCAGGAAGCGTTGGAGCACTCTACCTAGGAGGAGACGTCTACCGTATAAGCTATCCCATCGAAGTACATACTGCGAACTATGGCTACACGGGTATCCTGGTGGCATGGCTGTCAATGCTAGAGCTAATAGCAGTACCTATCGCGGCATACATTGTAAGCGCGCTATATACTGCTGGTATACAGTACCAGATACTCGTTGGAGGGCATTTAGGACAACTTATAACTGCTGGCTCTGCTATAGTGGATGTTTTCATCGGTAGCATCCTGCTAATGTATACGATCCTAATAACGATCTCCGAATACAAGATAAGGATAATCGTGAAGAAGAGGTGATATGCAGTGCCTGGATCCATAGCCTCATTCATTATTGGTGTGAGCTCGATATTCCTAGCCTATTACCTAGCAGCGGTCGGCCATGGGCTAATGGAGAAAAGCGGAGTGCTAAACCTAGCAATAGACGGTGTCTTCACCCTCGGCGTAGCGGTAGCATTCGCTATCAGTGTCTACACGTTTAGTGTCCCATTGGCAATATTCATAGCGATGATCGTGGCGGCATTGTTTGGTTTGATGCTAGCATTCATCACCACAAAACTACCGATCAGTCATGGGGCAGCTGGATTATCGACTATGTTCCTTGGATACGGATTAGCGGCATTAGTTGGTTTGCCGGCGAGACAGTTGCAGATAAATGGTAGATCACTAGCTACGATACAGCCATCACTCGGTGGGACATGGATATGGTTCTATGTGGTAGCATTCGCAGTGGCTGTAGGGGTATGGTGCCTCGTGGAGAAAACCAAGATTGGAGCAGCTATACGCGCTGCTGGCGAGAACCCCGCCAGCGCAGAGGCGCTGGGTGTTAATGTTCTTGCAGTAAGACTGTTCGCGAGTGGGGTAGGATATGCGCTGATCGGTATAGGCGCGGCTCTATTCGAGCTAGCATATACACAGGTATGGAGTCAAGGTGCAGGCATGGGCTATGGATGGATTGCGTTCGCTATATCCCTAAGCGCAGGAAGACATCCAATACTGATATTAATATCGGCAATGATCTTCGCAGTTCTCGACAAATACAGGTTTCTTATTGCGGCTATATACAATCTACCGCCAGACGTTGGTAAGATGTTACCCTTCGTTGCAGCAATAGCGGCAATGATAATCTTCATGGTTACACCGTTGAGAAGGAAGCTAGCGCCGCCGAAGAGCTTGGGCAAGATCTACTTCAGAGAAGAGAGATCAGTTTAACACTCAACACTTTTTTCTCTTCTCCCTCTCCTAATACCTAGCAGTTAACAAAAATAGATCGTCAAGTAGAAATTATAAGCAGGGTAGTTAAGGTATTATGTTTGACAAGCTAGCGCGTGGACGATGATTATGTCTCTCGCCAAAATATTTAGAGAGATGAATAAACGTAGTATATATGTTATCATCGGGGCACTGATAGTTTTGGCTTTCAGCTCTTGTTTCCTTCAAGAAACTGTTCCAATCACAAAGACGTTTCATGACAAGGTAGTTATTCCTCCGAAATCACTCTACTTTGTCAAGATACCCCTTTTAACAGGCGATAAATACAAGATCAATTGGACAACACAACCACTGACGAATATACAGGTATATCTAGGTACATCAATGGATCCGACAACATTGTTCGAGGAGGTAAACCTTACAGGATACAATAATGTGTTTCAAGTATTTAATGGGACAAACAATATGTATGTACTGGGCCTCCTAAACCCCTCGAACAAAAATGTCACCGTGGCATATTATGTAACAATACACACCCATACCGTGAGAGAAAAATTTCATGGAGCAATATCGCTCATTGCAGCGGCAGCCTTATTCCTTGGAGCAATACTGCTTTATCACGACATAACCGAGAATCTCGCCAAGAAATATCCCGAGCACAGAAGAGGTAAATTCTATGAGTGCTCGACAAGCAAGCTAACCAAACACGTATGCTCCATAGATGTCCCACTAATTGATCCAAAGATCCTGCTCG
>WAPN01000026.1 GCA_015520735.1 Desulfurococcales archaeon | reverse complement strand
AGCAGAAGCGAGAAAGAGAACCCGATATTATTCAATATATCTCGCATTACTCTACTCAGGTGGAATAAGACTAAAACAATTAATGAATTCACTTAACAATCAATATAAGGATGTAAGCAATGAAATCATAAAAATAAAGTTAAGCTACAAGGGAACAAAGACAGCTCTATACGCATATTTACCAAAAACAATATACAACCAGATAAAAACAATTAAGACAAAGACAAAAACAATTGTAAAAACATTCAACGAGCTCAAGCTAACACAAATATCATTAATACGTTCCTTTTGTTGGCAAACAGGTAAGCAATTGTTAGGAGAGACATTAATGCTATTGCTCCAAGGTAGACTGGGGGAATTAAGAAAACGCATAACGGTCACAAGCTATGATGACTTAATTTTTCAACTTGATAAACGCTATCTTACATGGAAAAAATTCGTTGATGAACTAGCTAAGTATTCAACAACTGATAGAAATAAAGCTAAGTTGAATGCAAAGAAGATAGTTGATAAATACAAATTACTTATGCCGGTGTAATTACCCTAAACACAAGCGGTTTTTCGCTTTCAATAAATATTAGAACCCTAGTCCTGTGAGAGAGTTTCAACGGGAAAAGTATATAATAAGCTGGTCCTCTTTTATTTCCATAATTCTTAACAATGCATCTACCATTAGGATCTTCTACGTAAACAACTTGATTTTCAACAATTTTTACATTAAATCTTTTTTTGGGAATGTCGTATTTCCGAGCTATATCAACTGGAATATTCAAATACACAGCAATACCGCGCTTACCGCCTTTGTGTATAATTCTTGTCTGGATTATTTTATTGAAATACAATTGTATCGCTCTCATTAATTCATCCCTATCGTATTCTACAGTCAAATTCATATTAATCACTTTCGTTTACCTCTGAGTGTGTTTTAAGAAGCGCCGGGGGCGGGATTTGAACCCGCGCGGGCCCCGTGGCCCACTGGCTCTCAAGGCCAGCCCCTTAGGCCGCTCGGGCACCCCGGCACCTATTTACATGGATTTGTTCCCTAGGCTTATATTTGCTATTTTCGTCGAAATATTAGTATTGTGTAGCCTTTCCGAGAGATATTCTCAACCACTTCTATGTCCTTTCTCGTGTTTAGCTTGCTGATATAATAGTTTGCCCCTCTTGCTAAGACGAATTCTGCGTATCCTCCTTTCTTTAGGTGTTTTATGCTTCCGATTATTATTTCTTCGACAATCTCTTTACCAGCTGATATTGGAGGGTTGCTTATTATCATATCGAATACCATGTCCTTAACGGGCTCATATACATTACCTTGGAGAACCTTGACTCGCTCCTCGACACCATTCAGCCTTGCATTATATTTCGCTATTTTAACGGCGACAGGATTTATATCTACCATGTATATCTGCAACTTAGGATAGGCCTTAGCAAGACTTATTCCTATGACTCCGTACCCGCATCCAATATCCAGTACTGTGCCCTCCTCAACGATTATGGCATATTCGAGTAACAGTTTTGTGCCTAGATCTACCTTGTTGCCGGAGAACAGGCTAGAATAGGTGACAAATTCTAGTGTAACCCCCTTATAGACGAATGAGATAACCTGTTTCTTTCCCAGCCTATATTTGTTGGGCCTAAAATAATGTGTCATTTATTCTTCCTCCAGACAGGCGGATACACACCCGTCTTCATGTAGACCCGTTTAGTCTTCACCACTATTCCTTTCTTCATCTGGGCAATTTCTTCTGCGTTTTTGAGAGCCTGACCTAACGCGACAAGTTCTCCTTTGAGCGTGAGGATCGCCACAAGCTTTCCAGACTGTACATCCCTGGTCAGTCTCACGATGCCCGGGACAGCGAGGTTTGCACCATGGGCTATTGCGTCTACAGCCGTATCACGTATCATTATCTTTGGTATATGGACTATTGCTGTTTCCACGGGTAACACTACTCTACGTAGATATCTCTCATCTCCCTCATTCCTCCAGAGATACAATGCCTCACTTACCTCCTGCATTCTAACAAGTGTCTCGTCTTCTCGGTAAGGCCCTGTTCTCGTTCTGCGGAGCTCCCTCATATGAGCTCCTACACCCAACAATAGGCCTAGATCATGGGCTAGCTTACGCATATATGTGCCAGCCTCACAGAGAACTCTCAACAGGACATATCGATCATTATGTTCGAGTAGTTCGAGTTCGAAGATCGTTCTCTTACGTATAGTTCTCTTAACACTCGATCTGAGAGGTGGCTTCTGGTATATTGTTCCTTTGAAATTCTCTAGTGCTTCAGCGAGCTCCTTATCTCCAACATCGCCGTGAAGCTGAACCACCATTACATATTCTTTAACGGTATGTATTACATTACCTATTACTTTGGTAGCATTAGCTAGAGCTACAGGTAGTACGCCGGTCACCTTGGGGTTTCCCCGCCCCAGCCCCTCAAGGCTAGGGCTCTAGGGTACCCCCGTGACCGGCGCGTTCTAGCCCGAACATTTTCTTAATCCAAGCTACTACTTCATGACTTGTAGGCCCCGGTGGTTTATCGAGATTAATCACTCCATTCCTTATATGGTCCTCAATCTTCCTCTCATACGGGAGAACACCGTAATCAGACGATGTATCATCTTCTCTAAGCACTATCCATTCGTTCTTGAATCCAGCATGTGTTGTTATCTTGTCTATGAAGATAAGACCTTTTTCAGCGAGACCCATACTTGTTCACCATCCCTATAACAGTGATAATATTTACTATTATCTTGATTTTCCACAGAATTATTACTATTGTCTCAGATAATAACTATATGATGTATTTAACCACAGATAACAAACTTGTTCTTGGCTATATAAGGAGAATAGGAGACAGGTAATGATTTCACACAGGGGAAAGCTTCGGCTTAACGATTTCTTTCATGAAGTCGGTGAGCCCTGTTGCTGCAATGGCCTTTAATACTTCTTCGTCCGATGCTCCCCGCCTAATATCAATTACCTTGTCTAGGGGTTCTATGTGCTTAATATTGACTCTTCTTCTTTTGACACCTGTTAGGCTCTTAGGCCCTGTTACTAAGACAAAATTATCATCTATTATATCAACTATTACGCATTTCCTTCCCGCTTCTCTCCCAGCAACCTTTACACATATTCGACCAATCTCTATTGCAGGCATCCATCTCACCACTTAATTCTAACTAGCATTCCCTAATCTTTTCGCTTCCTCTTTAAAATTTTCTCTATAGCGGTCTTTACTATTTCGAATGTATCATTGATTCCAAGGTTCTCCGTATTGACAATTATATCAAATATACTTAGATCATCAATATCTATTCCGTAATACTTTCTAAACCTTATCTTCTGCAAGTACTCACGCCTTACTGTCTCACGATATGCTTCCATAAACGATTTACCATCCCTCAAGGCTATACGTCTAATCCTAGTTATTAGTGGAGCTGTTATAAGTATCCTTACATCAGCTATATCTGCAATTATCCAAGCAGTTAAATGTCCATCAATCACGATGTCTCCCTTCAATGCCTCCAGATATGTCCTCCTATCTATCTCTATGTCTATCGATGGATCCTCAGCAGCAATCCTACTTAGCTCCTCAATACTGATTCCACGTTCCCCAGCCATTTTTCTAAAGATCATACCTGCAGAATGATAGCGTAGATCGAAATACTCGGCTAATTTCTTTGCCTGAGTAGTCTTACCGCTGCCCGGTGGTCCGCTGACAACAATCACAACCAAACGTCGACACCCAACTATTATAACAACTATGTTTCTATGATCAAAGAGTCAAATAATAAATACTCGTTGAAGATGAGAAAAGCATTTACCGGGACAATATTGAGAGAGGCCTACTCATTATATGAATGATGTAATGTTATTAGTGAATAGTGGCACGTACTGCTTCGCGCAGGAGCCTTGAAAGACACTTAGGACATATGTAGCCTCCATAAGGCCTTTCCGGTCTCTTCTCGGTCTTAGCGAGCTTCTTCAATACGCTAGGGATCTCTCTCGGAACACCGTTTAGTGGCTTACCACAGATAGCACATCTGGCAGGCCCAGGCTTTCCCAGTTCATAGTGAATTGTTACTCTTCCACCCGGGGTTCTCACAATCGCTTTCCTCCTACTCCTTGTCCTGTGGGCTGGTCTGGGCATTATCGTTACACCCATTCTAACTCTATATCAGAGTGTCTATATCCAAGTATTAGTAACTCTTAAACTTAACGCGTCGTAGGATATACCGCTCTCATAATCAAATAACTTGGGGCAAGATAACCAATCAGCGTGAGGAATAATACGTTAGTAACAAAATGATTTTCGGACAGCATGGATAAGAATGGAAGGTATATAGGTATTTCCGCTATTTGTTCATGCGGAGGAATATAGGTGTTGAGTATATAGATACTGGCTGTGTATGTGAACATGAATATGAGTATATGGAGCATGAACATTAGGAAAATCCTTTTCTTAGCCCTGTCTATTAATGGTTTGTATTTCCTTATTTTTCGGAAGTCGGATTTTGTTCTTGGCTTTTCAGGCAGTTTTATCTCAGATAATATGTGCACAGCCCAAGAAAAGTAGCTGGTTCTGCTTATCAACTTCATTGTTAAGGCGGCAAGAAGAGAAAAACCTGCGCCGGTCAGGAGGGCTATTGTTATTAACAATTGTCATTACTCACCTATTAGCCTCTTTAGTAGCGGGTACGCCTCCAGCGTTCTCTCATAGGCTATCATGGTGTAGTATTGCTGCACAATACCAACGGCTAGTAGTAACCCTGTTCCAGTACCATAGGCGCCGAGCAATGAGCCTAAAGCAGCTATTCCCGCTACTATTAAGCTACTAAGCACAGTCAACGGGAATATGTATCGGCTCAGTATTCTCTCCAGTATCTTCGGGTTACGCCTTATTCCCGGAATCTCCATGCCGCTTTTTATCAATTGCTCCGCCTGTGCCGAGGCGCTTAGTCCTGATATTTCCACCCACATTATTCCGAAGAGAGTTGCCAATCCCATCAAGGTTACCGTGTATACCAAGGCTCTGATAGGATCTGACAGTGTCGCGTATAAGCTTCCAGGCGGTGATAGATAATATGCTAGACCTCCTACTAGCCTGCCATTTTCATACTTGGCTAGAAAGTCTGCAACTCCCGACGGTACTACTCCCTGCAGATACATTCTGGAGAGACTAGCAAACACAAGTACGTCCGAGTAGAGTATGCCGACTAGTAGCACGGGTATGTTAGTGACATAGAGAAACTTTAATGGTACCTTAGATTTTACCGTGCGTAGTCTCGGCGACGTCACTGGTATTTCTACTTTTATGCCCTGAAGATACACTAGTACCAGTATTATGAATACGGTCACTATAAGACCTACAAGGTCTCTACCGCCCTGTCTAACAATTATCTGACTAATACTGCCTCCAGACATCAGGACTTGCACAGCATAGGGAATAAAGCCAACTATTTGCCCGCTAACAACGATCGGGCTGAGAAGATTCCAAAACACGTACTGCGCAACACCTGCTAGAATAAAGAGCGAGACGCCTGAACCGAGACCCCATCCCTTCTGTATCATCTCATCTAATAGTATGACTATGTATGTCGCAAAGAATAGCTGTAGACCAACAATAACTCTTTGCAACGCAGTGGCACTACAGTCGGCGATCGGGTTGGGGCCCGAAAGAGCCCAGTACCTACAAGCTGACACATACATGGCTGCTTCGAAAGCTGCGAGTATCAGTGCGAACGACTTTTGTGCTGCCGTGAATTTCCTTCTATCTTCTGGATTGGACATATCGAGGTTAATGAGCTTAGCTCCAACAAGGATCTGCATGATCAGTCCAGCCGTGACTATAGGACCTATACCCAGCTCCATCAGCGTTCCTCTACGAGACGCAAATATTATCGATACTAGGAGCAATTGCTGAACATTAGAAGCACCCGTGATCTGTATTCCATATAAAGGGGTATTTGCCATTATAACGTAAACAACGAGGGCTATGGCCGTCCATAACAGCCTCTCATACAGGCCGGGTTTAGCCTTAGGCTTTTCAACCGTAGGTATATAGTATGCCATCTTCGCAAGCGCGTCCAATACGCCCATTGAAATCACTCCCATGTTTCCAGATCATAGGGACCTTGCTTCTCTTGACCTTAAAAACATGGTAACAAAGGTAAATACGCTCCTAAAATGTATTGAAAATATTGCCTAGTAAATAAAACCAAGTTATTGTTCCTCGATGACAACTACTTCGCCGCCTGCTTCCTCTATTTTCTTCTTGGCCTTCTCAGTTATCGATCTAGTGATTATCTTTAACGGTAACGTAACTTTGCCTGATCCGAGAACCTTATTGTATCCCATACTCGCAACATCTATTACTATCTTGTTATCTTCCCTGTATGCTAGGTTCTTCGATAATAAAAACTTGGCTAGCTCATCGAGTTCTCCCACATTAATCGCCACTATTTCCGGAACTAGTTCCGGTGGCCTGGTGAAACCGTGTTTGCCGTACCAGTTCCTCGCGTATTTTAGCACCCACATCCATTTATGCTTGTGCATTCCAACAGCGCCGAAGCCCCCTCTAGATCCGCTTTTCCGGTGCTGACCTATTCTTCCCCATCCCATTGTACGGGTTCTCCCACGAAGCTTGCGGCTCTTCTTCCTTTTTCTAACGACCATACATATCACCTCTTTAGAGCATTCTCTTTATGAGCTCATTTATTGCTTCGCCACGATATCCTAGCTCGCCACCATCATTGTAGTGGCGCTTAGTGCTTTTCTTAAATCCTCCTCTTGGTGGATGAAGCCTAAACACCGGCTTGATACCATCTAGCTTGTGTATTTTGACTTTCCCGTCGAGTAGAGCCTTAGCTAGGCCGGATATTCCACCATAAATGCCTAAGTTCTTTAGCCTTGTCTCTACATACTCGTCGGTCAATGGTTTATTACCTATTGTTCGTCCACGTTTTCTGAGCAGTTCTACTAGTGTGTCGTAATTTATTTCTCCCCATGTAACCCAATCCTTGACCTTCTGCAACATCCCCTCTAGTCCAGGTTGGCCGGCCGGATATATCACCATATGGAACTTCTTATGAAGCCTTAGTAGTTTTAAAGTATACTTAACGTCGGGTGGAACGTCGGCTCTACCCCTAATCCTTATGATCGCGTAGAGTTTCACCATTTCTCAACACCTTCATTAAGCCTTCAGCCAGTCAACGGGTGTTACAAACTTGTAGGTATTACGTAGCGCCTCAACAACTGCTTTAGCGAAGTTAAGCGTTGTTCTGGTTTCCCCGAGTGTTTCTGTCCACACATCTTTTATGCCAGCCATTCTGAGCACTGCTTTCGCAACATCTCCAGCGACTAGTCCTGTTCCCTTCGGCGCTGGTTTCAGTGTTACGACGACACTTCCACTTTTACCTTTTACCACGAAGGGGACACTGTGTGGTTCTCCACAACGACACTCCCAGCTCCCACATCCTCTTCTCACAGGCGTTACGTTGAGCTTTGCGTTCCTCAATGCTTTTCTAAGCGCTACTAAGTATTGTCTGGCTTTCCCGGCACCTACGCCCACGAAGCCGTCACCGTTTCCAATAACGACTACGACTCTGAACCTGCTTACTCTGCCTGCGTCGGTTACTTTCTGCACGATGCCTACATCGATCCTCTCGTATTTAAGATCGGGAAGCAGATAATCCACTATTTCGGGTTCGAGCAGTGGGAGGTTGTTGTCGAAGATATCCTTAAGACTGGTGATCTTACCTTCAACGACCATTTTACCTACTCTTGTCCTCGGTACCCAGGACTCGAGGGCTTCTCTATCAACTGCATTCATGGGCATGTTCATACACCTCCTAAGCTAACACCGTACTCGTTGAGAATCTTGGCCTTGACCTCATCAAAATGTGCGGGGAGCTGCGAGGGGTCAAACCCTCTCACAATATATTGGGAGAAGAACCTGTTGTAAGCCTCAGGATCTGCCTCCTGGAGCTTCTTGGCCCAGGAGGCTATGTGCTCCCCACGGATACGCTCCTCGGAGGGAGCAATGCCATCACCCATCGGGACTTCTAGCCCTACGTCATTTGCCGCCTTAATAGCCGCGAACACCTTGGCTCCCCTGGTGGGGGCGTGTAGCCCGATATCGGGGACAGCGTACTTTACTCCGGCTTTAAGCGCTCTCAGAGCCGCCAGCATCCCGGTTAAATACGCGGCCGGGGTATTTCCGAGTCCTCCTAGCCATCCATACTTTTTAGCAAGTTCGCGAGAGTGTGCTGCAGCTATTGTTACGTCTCCCTCAGGCTTTGCGATCACGACTTGAACTATTATGTGCTTGAGGGTTTTTCTGACTACGAAGCGTGGATGACCGGATAGTATCATTCTGTAGCGTTTGTAGTAGTTGGTTTTACCTTCTCTTCTCCTTCTTCTGGGTACTTTGTATCGTGGGCCTCTAGCCATGACTAGTTCACCTTACTTCTTTGAGAATGCCTTTATCTTTCATATAATGTTTGAGTGAAGCAAGGCTATGGAATGTTCCACCTTTGGCCAGCATGTATAGTCTGCGATAAGTTCTACGATCAATAATACCATGGTCTCTCAGATATCTTAGATATCCCCTGATCTTTCTGATCTTGTGCATCCAAACCTCTTTCTCGTCCAGCCGTGCTGTTTTTGCTCCCTTCCTCTTACCATAGCCTCTTCTACGCCCCTTCTTTCTCTGTTCATGTCTCTTCCTCCATCTACCTCTGCTATTCTTATGCACAGGCCTTACCTGGATAATACGATCCTTAATCAGCTTTCTTATCTCCTGTCTCGTGATAACGTCTGCTACTTCATCAATATAGTTGGGATCGATCCATATCCTGGATTTCCCGACCCCCAATACTTCCGCTGCTAATCTCTTCTGTAGACTTAGATCTGTCACTGCTCCTCAACCTCCGACCTGCTGGTCGTTAGGGGTATGGGATTAGCGACTTTAAATCCCTTATTGATAGCATATTTCATTATTTCGATCTTTTTCCTCAAACCAACAGTCCTACCAATATAGACTATGTACTTATCTGGATCAAGTTGTTCGAGTTCTTTAATATTATGTATTATTACAGGTATTTTTCCCGATGGATGTAACCCTCTGACTAGCCTCGGCGACCTATAGCCCACCTGTACTAGAGGCGGATACCCCTTCTTCTTCAACCTCATCTTGTTATCGGTACCTTTAGGCTTACGCCATTTCGGCTCGTTCTTGAACTTTGGTTTCTTCCACCATAGATGCCTGTAGAAATCAGGCTTCTTTGATTTGAGCTTCTTCCTTAACTCTAATAGTTTCTCTATATCATCACTCATTCTTCGTCACCCCAATCATAAATGTATATTCCATCGGCGAAAACACGCCTGTCCTTATCCTTAACTTTAGTTGCAAGCTCAATATTAGCTGCAGTTTGGCCAACATGTTCGATATCGATGCCCTCAACGATCACATCTTCTCCTTTAACGGTAACCTTAACATCGTCTCCAATTATCTTTGCTATTCTATCAGATCTCTCGCCCAGGAAGTTCTTTATTCTAACTATTCTATTGGAATTATCAACTTCAACAGTTATTGGGAAGTGTGAATATATTATTTTGAGCTTGTACCTATATCCCTTGATAACACCTTTAATCATGTTCTCGATATGAGAAGCTATTGTTCCGACTAGGGCTTTCTTTTTCCTATTTGCAAAGAATGTCTCAACAACAACTTTGTTGTCCTTTTTAGATATTTTCACTCCTTTTGCGTGTGAGAAGTCTCTTTCAAGCCTACCCTTGGGCCCTTCTACAACCACTCGCAATCCATTTACTGTGATATTTACGTTCTCTGGAACCTCTACTTCCTCAATCACATGAACCTCCTTAACCATACTGGCCACCCCTTAGTAGACGAAAGCTAGTAGCACACCGCCTGTTTTCCTCTCAATAGCCTCCTTATGGGACATTACACCGTAGGGTGTTGATAATATAAGAAGGCCGATATTGTATGCTGGCAGATATTCGCGGAGCCAGTGGGGCATCTTTTCTAGATCTCTGTATTTAATAGGGAACCTTGGCTTGATTACACCGACCTTGTTGATCCTCCCCAGTAGCTGTACCTTTATCTTGCCCCATCTACCATCATCAATATACTCGAATTCGCCGATATATCCTCCTCTCTGCATAACCTTCAATACATTGATTATTAGTTTTGATGCAGGCCAGATCAGTACTTCGGACTTAGCCCTCATTTCGGCATTCTGGATAGCAGCTAAAGCATTAGCGAGCGTGTCGAGCATGACCATTGTTCTCACCCTCAGCTATACTTCTTAAATCCTAGAGCAGGGGCTATTTCACGGAAACACTGTCTGCAGAGATATAAGCCGTAGGCCTGTATTACAGCATCTCGAGTACCGCATCTCTGGCACTTCCTTGATCCCTTCCCATATTTGTGGATTTTCGGCGCTCTGTACTTGCCCATCCTAATCACCTATCAGGCTTAAATTATTTCAACACCAAACTCCTTATTAAGGTAAAGCATTGCTTCTTCACGAGACACACGGTGCCTTTTAGGTATGTGTTTTTTCCTACATCTCTTTCTCCTGAGGATCCTGTAGCCGGGTCTCTCGAGAGTTATGGCTACATCCATACCGAAGACTCCTATCTCAGGATCATATTTTACGCCAGGAATGGTAATGTGCTCCGTTATCCCGAAGCTTACATTACCATAGTCATCGAAGCTGGAGGCCTTGATCTTGTATCCTACGGCTTCGAATGCTTTTCGAAGGAATGCTATTGCTTTCTCGCCCCGAAGGGTGACTTTAACAGCTATGTTTTCTCCCTTACGTATGCCGAAATCCTTGATTGTCCTTCTTGCCTTGCGGGGTACAGGTTTTTGTCCTGTAATTTCCTCTAGAACCTTCATAGCTTTCCCTAGTCTTTCCGTAGCCGCTCCAACGGATATGTTTACGGTAACCTTGGCTATTCTGGGTCTTATCATAGGATTACTGTTCCATCTCTCTAGGATCTCGTCTATGTTTAGCACGTAGTCTGTTATCGCCATCACCATACACCCTCGGGTAGGCTGATCAATGGTTCTTCTTTACCAATTGGAAATATGTATGACAGACTTGTCTGGAATTTGTTTCCATGCTTGTCTTCAAGCGTCACGATGCTCCTATGTCTCCTGACACCTTTTCTTATCTCAACAATTCTACCTACTCTTCCAACATTTCTACCACCGCTAATGATCGCTATTACGCCTTCCTCAAGGGGAATGTATCCCATTATCTCCTGCTTAGGTATTCCTAGCTTGAGCGTGCCTAGGGTAGAATAAATGTCTTCGACAGGATTAGTGGGATCACCTATTCTGATCAGAACATTCCTGCCATCGTGCAGGTTTAGCTGTATGTGTCCGCCCTTAACCGTGGTCTTGTTCTCTATTCTGCACAGCTTAAATGTCGCCTCCTCCTTTTCTATCCTGTGTAGACCCAGGACTTTGACTGGTACAGGTATGACCCTGTAGTATTCCTGCGTATCTACTATCTCGATGACATCCATGATGCCTACTGGGAACTTATAGTTTTTCCTAACCTTGCCATCTACCTTGAAGTGTCCTTCAGCAATCAATTTTCTTGCTTCACGCGCTGTTTTAGCGTACTTGAATATGTCTCTGACAATTACGAGTAATGGTAGTGAGAAGTCTATTGGATGCGGTCCTGGTGAGGGCTTAACAGCCCACTTATACTCTTTCCTCAATATGGGCCAAAATCTAGGCGCTGCTAAAGCCTTTAAATGTCTTTTTCCACCCATTCTTGCCATTACTTCTCACCTTCTTTTTCTTTTGATTGCTCGGCTGATGTTTCCTCAACTTCTACCTGCTCTTTTAAAGACTTCTTTCGCTCGATTATTTCTTTCCTCCATTTATCACTTAGATCGAGTTTAATGATCATTACCTTACTGGGATGTATTGGATAGTAAACTGGTGTTTGGTCAGCCTTTTTCATTTGGACCCCTTCAACATATATTCGGATCTTCCTCAGATCAACTCGAACTACTTTGCCTTCATGCCCTTTCCAGTTACCACGCATTATCCTTACTACATCACCCTTCCTTACCGGGAGCCTTCTTATACCATATTTTTCTCTTAGCTCGCGGCTAAGAGGTGCAGTCATTAGTTTGCGACGAAGATGAAGCGGTGCATTGTACAATGCTTTCCTCTGCTTACTCGGCTTTGCGGAAGATGCGAGTACCATGTTTTTCCACCTCTAGATGATCATGGTCGCGATATTTGCTATCTGAGGCCACCTCTCTGCTGCCTCTCGCGCAATGGGGCCTCTTATCTCACTGCCCTTAGGAGAGCCTTCAGGCGTCACTATAACCACGGCATTGTCCTCGAAGGCTACCCATGTACCGTCAGGTCTTCTGAAGGGCCTTCTCTGACGCACAATTATAGCCTTAACTACCTGTTTACGCATCTCGGGCACGCCTTTCTTAACAGTGACGACAACTAGGTCTCCGACTCCCGCTGGTGGTATTCTCCTGAGTCTGCCCTTATAGCCTGGTACTCCTATGATCTTTACCTCTTTGGCTCCACTGTTATCCGCCACCCTAACGTAGGAGCCTACTTGTAGCCCGGTATTGATCCTTCTACGTGACTTGACCGGCCTGCCTCTTCTTCCCTTTGGCATTACTTACCACCTGCTCTCTTAACTACTCCTAGAACAACGAAGGAAACAGTTTTAGCTAGAGGCCTAGTCTCTCCAACGATAACTTCATCTCCTTCCTTCGCGTTGATGCAGGGAGGATTATGCGCATGTATCAGAGTGTGTCTTTTCTCGTATCGCTTGTATTTTTTGACATAATGATAGTAATCATGCCTTACTACAACTGCTTTCTGCATCTTGGCACTAACAACTACTCCCCTAAATATCATGCCACGAACCTTTACATGACCATGCCACGGGCATTTCGGGTCATTGCACTCATTCTCGGGAGGCTGTATGCCTGGTATACCGATATTTCTTGCCTTAGTCACTCTTCTTCCCCACCTACTTAATCATATTCTTTAACCTATCTTCCGGTCTAGCTAAAATCTGGGACCCCCTAATTATTACTTTCTCTCCCATAGGGAGAGTTATTTCGAATACTCCCTTTTGTTTAAGTAAACGTATTATGCGTTTTTTAGATGTTTCTATCAATAGGGTCTTACGCGTTTCATCGACTATTCTTCCACTTAAGCCTACCAGATTAGGGTCAGGATAGTCGAGTACAATTATTTTTAGACCGATTAGTTCATGAAAATATATATTCTTCCTTGTTATCTTCATTTCTAAAAACTTCTAGTTACCTCTTGATCCCAAGTTCTTCTTCACGCATTATAGTTAGTATACGAGCGATATCCCTCCTAATATTCCTTATACGAGACGTATTGGTCAATGTGCCGACTTTTGATTGAAGTCTCAGCTTTATCAGTTCCAGTCTGAGCTCATTAAGTCTCCGTAGTCTTTCTTCAGGGCTCATCCTCCTTATCTCGTCAGGCTTCATTCACTTCTTCACCTCCCACACCGCTTTCCTCTGAGCCCTGAGGCTTTAATGACTCGAGTTCTTCCGGCTTTACATTCTTTATCTCAATATAGTCTGGAGGTCTAACATTTGGTTTGACTATAACAACCTCTATACCATATACTCCGCGCTTTAGTAATGCCTTGCCGACAGCTCTATCAACCATGTACTCGACGACTTCACCCGCCTTATAGATCCTTCCAGCCTTTAGTTTCTCATAACGGGCTCTCTCACTTCTAAGCTTACCACTAATTATTATCTCGGCACCTACAGCACCCGCTTCCATTATTCTTCTCAACATTGCAAGAGCTACTCTACGATAAGGTATCTCTTTCTCAAGGGCACGAACTATCCTGAAAGCAACTACACGTGCATTTAGGTCCGGATCAGGTACTGATGATACTGTGATATCGGTATTTTCTAGCCCAAATCTTGTCTGGAATACTGTTGTTAGCTTTCGAATAACACTACCTCTTCTACCTATTATTCTTCCAGGGTATTCCGCGTATATTACTACCCTGTATCCTGTAGGGGTCTTGTACAATTCTACGCCCGCATAGCCGGCGTCCTTGAAATAATTAGCGAGGAATTCATCTAGCATAACACGCTTCATGCTATAATCTATAAAATATGATTTTACACGTGGTCCTGTCACTTCTTACCTACCTCCTCAACAACAACTTCAACATGAGATGTCCTCTGATATTTAGGGGTGGCACGGCCAAAGGCTCTGGGCATATATCTCTTAAGCGTTATACCCTTATGCGCGGCAATATGGACGATTACGAGGCTGTCCTTATTCAAGCCCTTGTTCTCCGCATTCGCCTCAACATTACCTAGAAGCTTTAAGAGATAACGTGCTGCCTTAACCGGGTATCTACCAATAGGCCACTTCCACTTATCAGCTAGTCCTCTTCTATGTGCCTGTTTACCCTTGTATCTCTTGAGGGGAACTGCTTCCTTTTTCTCAATTACTCGCTTGAGGAACTCCTTGGCCTCACTTAACTTCATACCTCTTAGGACAGCGGTCACCTCTCTCATAACCTTTACAGAAACAGGTATGTCAAACTGTATGGCTTTGGCAGTGTTTGACTCGTCCCTTACTTTGTAGGAGTAATGCCAAGTAGGCATACCTGTTCACCCCTTACTTGAGCGATACATACATACTGCTCCTTGTGGCCTTCAGACCTGGTTCTCCATGTGCTACTCTCTTTGTTGTTGGGCTGAATTCTCCGAGATAATGCCCTATCATCTCTGGGATAATCCTTACAGGAATGAATTCCTTACCATTATATACGGCGATCGTTAAGCCCACCATCTCTGGGAGTATTATCATGTCCCTTACATGGGTCTTAATTATCGCTTTCTTCCCAGTAAGCTTCTTTGCCCGCACCTTCCTTATCTTAGCCAGCAGTTTCACCTGTGCCTTAGTTAGTCCACGTTTCAGACTACGCCTCTGTCTCGCAGGGAATAACTCTATCAACTCATCTAATGGCATATTTACCAGTTCCTCAAGTGTCTTACCTCTATATCTGAATTTCCTCCATTCTGGCGGTATCTCTATTTCTATCGCCAAATTATCCACCTCTGGTAAGCATAGACATTGCATCTCGCTATTTATATTGTACTCTTAACCTCTAACATGGATAAGTTTATCCCGTATTTTAAGGTTTAGTTTCTTCCCCAAAAGCCTGGGTAGTTCTTCAGACGAGCCAACACACATTACCTCGACGCCCCGTGATGATAGCTCAAAAGCTACATCCTCCCGGTGAAAGGGAGGAACAAAAACTATGATTCTTCTACCTAGTTTGTTGGCTCGTTCGATAACTTCAACGGGATCTTTATAATCGACTGTCTGCTCTAGATCTGTGAACAAAACAATACTATCACCAGGCTTTGATACCTCTATTGCACGTTCAACAGCGAGCGCAATATTGGTATATCCTTTAAATCCTTCTAGGAAAACATGGTTTAGAAAACGGCTCATCAGTGAAATGAGCGAGTAGTGTCCTACCTTGTATATCCTTATCCTATCGGAAAACAATATACAATATTTTAGTAGGGGAAAGACTGTGCCTAGTGATAACAATGCCCAGATTGAATGTTTTAGCATAGATCCGCTTACATCGATTAATGCTATGATACGCTGTATTCTTTTTCTATCCTTTCTCGCGATAACGTAGTTGTATCTTATAAAATTGTAGAGTGTTTTTCTAATAGCGAGTTTACCTGAATAGATTGACTCGATGTACTTCTTAGACTTTGTATCCCCTCTGATGCCCTTCATTAATATTTTTCTGCTAAGTATAATCGCTCTCCTTAATACATCGTCGCCTATCTGTCTCTCTGTTCTTGTCAAATCAAAAATCTTATATCCAATATACTCTATAGCATCCGAGGCCCTACTAGACAAGAACTTTATAATATTCCTTTTATCTTGTTTTAATAATGATTCATACAAAGGCATTAATTCAGGTGATAGATTATGGGGCTCGATCTTATTTAAGAACATAAATGAATAGTCTATGTAGGCAGGATTACCCGTTATTAGATAATCCATATATGCAGCGAGCGCTTTTCCGAGAAAGGCTTTACTTTTCAATGAGTCATTCCTTATTTTTCCGGGACTACTGATCGACGACAGCGTAAATAAATCGAGACGATCGAGAATCTCCTCAAGACCCTCATTCCTATATATTTTTGATATGATCCTCATACGTTCATGTATGGGCAGTTTTTGAATATCTTTGGCGATCTTATCAGCATCATGGCCTCCAATCTTTTTCCTTAGATACTCAAGGGTATAGGGACCAAGATAGCTATCATGTGCTAATCTTGTTTTCTCAGCGATCCGACCGAGCTCCCTCCAAGAATTTGGTGAGGAAATTAAGCCTTCATTAATTCTTTTCCTGAGCTCAGCTCTTATCGTCTTATCTATTCGTACATTATACCCGTAGTAAAGATCTGTGAATCTCAGTAGTTTTTCTATGTTCATTCTAGAGAGTATGTTCTGATCTATTATTTTTGGCCAGAGTCCACTAGGAATTTCTTTCAGATACTTGAATAAATCTTGTAGCTCTATTTCTCTCTTGAACATACTATAGAGTTTCTCGGAATAAATCGACTTATCGACTATTAGTCGTCCATCCCTAGACCTTATTAGATACCCATGTTTTCTCAACCATATATAATCAAGAACATCCACTGAAGAACTATTTTTCTTGAAAATCCGTGAAACTGTTGTCTTCCTCTTTCTGTAGAGTCTTTTCAGAATAGTCATTTCCCCATCGTATATTATCTTTTCTTCCAGTCTATGATTTGTAGCTGGATATTTCGATGACATCTTCCGGTCTCCAAAAACGGAATTGTAGAGCTCGTCGAGTAGGTCATTATATCCTTTTCCTACACTAGTTAGAGCTTTGAGAGTTGTACATAGTTCTATAAACATAATCTCCTTATCTACAGAAACAGTCTCGGTTGATATTCTACTGATCAGGTATTCATAGCATCTCTGAAGATTTTCCTTGATCCTGTTATCCAGCACGGATAAGTCTAAAGCATTCATTTTATCTGAGTAGCTCTTCGACAACGTTCTCATCCTCAGGATCTTTGAGCAGTACTGCTCTCCCAGCTTCTAGAAGATCATGCTTGTCTGCTTTCGTCTTACTCCTAGCCTTGGCGAGCATAGCGGTAATCGTTAACCACGATACTAAATCAGCTGTTCCAGGTTTATAGATAGCTTTCCGTCGGAGCTCCTTAACTATTCTTATTGCTCTAGATATAAGTTCGTCTGTTATGTACTTTGCTAATCCGCCGAGTCTTAGCATTATAATGTTGTACTCTTCCTCAGGAGTAGGGTATCTAAACTCTATCCTGATGAGTCGTCTCATGAACGCATCGCTTAACTCGTTCTGAGCAATGTCTAAGGGGTTGCTTGTCATTATTATTTGGAAACCGTCACCACGCTGATAATAGGTTTTCCGAAGCTCTGGCACAATTATGCGTCTCTTATCAATAATATCTAGTAATAGGTTTTGGAAGCCTTCATTACTTCTCCTTATCTCATCTATGAGTACACCAGTATCAAGTATAAGCGCGGCCAGTAATGGGCGTGGAATAAAGCTTTCCTCGTTGAACCCTTTGGCCATCGCTATTGCTGGGTGAAAATCCCCTATAACTCTATATTCATCATAGCTCTCGCTACATGGGAGGACGAACGCAGATTTTCCAGCCCAGAGCGATAATATTGCTTCTCCGATCTCGGTCTTCCCGGTCCCCGGAGGCCCTTCATAGAGTACCGGCCTATTATTCATGAAAGCAGCAATCGATAAGTAAACTATATACGGTTTTACGATCAGTTTATACATTTCTCTCAGGTATTTTATCATTAAATCTGGTGAACGTACTTTTGGTACTTTCTTGATCACTGGGCCATAAATCTCTTTAACCTTAACAATTATTGGATCTTCATCCACTTCTAACCCCAGAGAATTAGAGGCTTTAAGCATCTATTATAGACAACGGATAAATCAAATATGCGGTGAAATAATGCTAGTTATAAAGAAATGTTTCACTATTGAGGGTAGTGACACCGTATGGGTTGAGTTGGTGTGCAGCGATAAAGGTTTATCTATAAGGGTTATAGGGCGCGAACCACTATATCGCTCTCGACGCTTATCAAGAACTTTTGATAAGTACATTAGAAGACTGGTGGGTTCTAGGGGTACTGCTTTAGAGGAGCGTGTATTGACTGGTAAACCCGTGATTGCTGGGTATAAGCGTTTAGAGGATAAACTGTACATTATTCTCGAGATAGGCTCTACACGCCTATACGTACCAGCTGAGAAAGAGAAGCTTGTTAGGCGATGTATTAAAATGTTGTACAGCAGATAGAGTTAGTGCATTATGTTAAATTAAATAGTTTGATAATTTGATAAAATACGTGTCAGCCTTTCCTTCTACCCGTTCTTCTTGCAGCGATATGTCCTACCTTCCTGCCTGGAGGCGTCTCTCTTGCAACTGTTGATGGTTTGCCTACGTGCTGGTGGCTACCACCACCGTGCGGATGGCTGACAGCGTTCATTGCAACTCCACGTACTTTGGGCCATTTGTGAGCTTTAGCCTTCCACTTGTAATATGAGTTGCCTGCTTTGAGGAGCGGTTTCTCTGTTCTTCCGCCACCCGCTATTACGCCTATTGTTGCCCTAGCAGTATTTGGTACCTCTATAATCTTGCCGCTGGGTAATTGGACATGTGTTTTGGCTCCAGCTCTTCCAACAATAAGTGCATAAGCACCAGATGATCTGACAAATTTTCCGCCATCACCAGGCCTCTTCTCTATGTTGCATACCTGTGTTCCTTCTGGTATATTTCCTATAGGCAGTATGTTGCCGTTAGCTATCTTTGCATGTGGACCTATCTCAATGATCTGGCCAACATATAGGCCTTCAACAGCAGGTGTTAGGAACTCTGCGCCGTTCTCTAGAACTATTTTTGCAAGAGGGACCCATCTGCCAGGATCATGTATGAGATCTAGTACTTTACCCTTCATTGTCCTATCGGTTACAAGTGGTGGATATTCAGCAGGTCCCTTCTTTAGGTGCTTAGGACTCCTGAAGGTCGGTGAACCGCGTCCCATACGCTGAGGAAGTATACGCTTACCCATACATGTTCACCTCATATTAGGCCTAGTTGTGATGCAACCTCACTTGCCTTATACTCAGGGGTTAGTCTAACGTATGCTTTTTTCTCTCCACGTGGCGTTATCAGTGTTCGCACCTTCTCTACTTTAACGCCAAATATTAGTTCTACGGCGCGCTTTATGTCGAGCTTGGTCGCTGTCCTGTCCACTATGAATGTCAGTGTGTTTTCTTTATCTATGAGTGTTAATGCCTTCTCGCTATGTACGGGCCTGATTATTATCTTGTATAATCTGGCTTCATCACTGATCATAGCAGTTTCACCTCATATTTAGTGGCTATGTCTTGGAGGGCTGATAAACAATATACTGTTAGTCTTCCAGGCTCACCGCCCGGAGCTAGGTGGAGTATGCCGAGGTTATTCGGAGTAGCTATATCTACGCCCGGAAAGTTCCTCACGGCACGTGCTAGTGGTACGTCATAGCTGGTTAGCACAAATAGTATGCTTCTAGGCTCCACATATTTTCTTCCTCTCATTTTTCCTCTCCCAGCCCTGATCCTTATCCGCTCATAACTCCTCTCGATGTCCGACCAGACACCAATGGTTTTCAAGAACGCCTTTGCCTCTTTCGCTGTTTTGATGCCTTTCTCAACATCATCATCAATGATTATTGGTAGCTTATCTCTTGAGAAAACATGTCCACGAGCTCTCACGATCTCAGGCACAGAGGTTGCAGCGATAGCCGAAGCTGTAGCCAAGGCTTTTTCTCTCTTATTTATTCTTTCATGGAGTTTCTCGTCCGGACGAGGTGGGAATGCTGCGTGGCCTCCCCTAGCAAATACTACGAACGCTGCACGACCATTGGGGAGTCTTGGGACTCTCGCAATACCTCTACCTACTCCGAAGCTTCTGGCTGTTGTTCTCCTACCAGCCATCGGGTCTCTGCCCTTAGGTTGGAGCATAGCGGTGAACGCGGATAGGTATGCTCTCCTTATAAGGTCTCTTCTTATCGGCAGGCTGAAGATTATGGGTAGATCAATGATCCTCGCTGTTTTTCCGTCGATACCTATAACTTCTCCCGTCTTAGACTCAAGCTTGTAGGGTATCAGGATTGACCAAGTCATGTTTATACACCTTGTTTGCTCTCGTGGCTAACATAGACTATCTCAGGGGCTGCTTCAGGCTTCCACTCCGGAGGCCTTATCGGTTCACGGAGTACGAGTAGCCTCTTTCTAACGCCTATGACGCTTCCATGAAGCATGAGGTAGGGTCCGAAGACGATCCCGTATCCAAGGAATCCTCCTTTAGGCGTGATCTCCCAGCCGTTCTTTCCTATCTTTATTATTCGTTTGTTGTACTCTGTTCTCCTATGGAATCCCATTTGTCCTGCCTGAGGTGTCTCGCTCATTGTTCCGAATCCTGGGCTTCTGGAGCCTATTTTTCTACTTCCTTTTCTATGCTTATGCCATCTGGGTAGTTCCTTGACGCCAAATCTCTTGACAACACCCTGGAATCCCTTACCCTTAGTTACGCCTATGACGTCAATGAATTGTCCCTCTCTGAACACATCCCATACAGCAACGTATTTGCCAAGGAGCCCCGCAGCGTAATCGAGTCGTTCCTCGACACCCGTGCCACCACCGATCTTTATTTCGACCATCTCTGGCTTCTTCTTACCGATCCCCGAGAGTACTGGTATAGTGGACATTATGACACGGATCTCATCGGGATTGCTGGCCTTGATCTTGGATATTTTCTCTTCACGATACTTGACAACGAATTTGTAACCACCATTCTCGGGTTTAACGAGTCCAGGATTAACTTTTCTAAGTCCGTGAAGATATTTACGGGTTAACTCCTCGGGAGTTATCTCGATGAATGGATTGTCCTTGTAGATCTCATCCAGAAGCATTGTTAATGATTCTGTCGGGTCTTTCCAGACCTCGCCTATCGAGAGCAGCCCTGACATCGGGAATCGCTTATATGCTCTTATTCCGAGTACAAGCATTGGCGGTGCATCAAGTATTGTTATTGGTACGAATATCTCTTTGCCAGTAGTGTCTCTATTAGGCCTGTCATCGATTACTAGTATATGGGTCATTCCAGCCTTGTAAGCAGCATATCCTAATAATTTCGGCTTATCTAGAACGATCTCAGGCCAACTTCTGACACGTGGCACTATCTTGCTTGCACGCTTACGTGGTCTTACCCCAAGGCTTCCATGTCTTGGCGCACTGTGTTTTCTATGGCCCATTGTCTTCACCTGCCGTGTCGGGCTATCTTACAATACTTAGGGTATTATAAAACCTCACTTCCGGATTAATAAATTAATCAGCCCTAGGGTTATTATGAGTGCCTCTTCTGTTCTTATAGTTTTCACATGTTGTCCCGGTATGGTATTCCATATGTATTTTATCCTATCTTCTAGTTTCCAGCCTTCATTCTCAGCGATCTCATATAGTCCTCCATATGGAGATCCGAATAAAACGAGTAGTCTACTCTTATTGAACAAGACTCTCCTTATATCTTCAGCTTTAGGGACGACGCCATACTTACTTGTAGCAATTATACATGTGTTTGTGCCTTGTTCTTTCTCTATAATGTTCTTAAGCGAATACTCAAAAGCTATGGAAGGACCTAAATAGATATTGCAGTTATCTTTATCAATATATTTACCGATCATCCTATGAGTGTCAATTATTCTAACTATTCCCAGACCCTCACGTATATTCGATTCATTATCTATGATCAGAACTTCTTCTTTTAATCCACAATCAGCAGTAAACTTATCATTTCTCCTACGAATTAAACAAACACGTATCTCGTTAGGCCTAGGTTTCATTGATACATCATATATATTCAGTCTTAGAGGAGGGAGAGCCCCTACAAACTTTAGGTCTTTATCCAGAGGCATTAGTTTCTTACGGAGATACGGGGGAGTAATTAAGTAATTATGTATCTTCCTTATTAGAGCTTTAACTTTCTTATCAATAGTTCGTGGAATAAAACTATCATAGTATATAATAATTTTCTCAGTCCCAAAAATCGATGCATATCTGATTACTTGATAAATTTTTAATGTACGTAGTAAAAGACCGTGTTCTATAGAAACAACGCTTGACGGCAGAGCTATTTCAAGAGAAAACATTATTTCCTCCTTTGCTTGCCTGTCTTCCTCGACTTAGCTAGTTCCCTACTCATCCTTTCAGTGGTCTTTTCCTTGGTCATAAACAGACTTGTACGCTGTCTACCACCCATATCCTTCCACCTCTGCTTTTAATGTGGTTCAATGGAGTTTTCTAGGAAGCCTCTTTATAAAATATTTCCTGCTATGCTCAGATACGACCGCACTCCCCATCTTTTCTTCGGTAAAGCCCGCCTCACATCATCGCCACTCTACGAGACCATCCCTTTATGTCTTAGTCCCTGAGGAAGCTTAATCTTTACTATGATCGGTTTCCGGGCTTCCGTATTGACAACTAGTGCCTCGCCAACCCCTAGATATGAGAGCCTACGCGTTATCTTCTGTGGTATCCCCAACAGTTTACGTATCTTGTCTTGATACTCCTGGTTAGGAGAGCCAAAAACTATGACTGTTTGAATGTTCTCATAAAGTTCCCTAGGTATGTCGCATGGATTTTGCGTTGCAAGAATTATCGATACTTTTCTACTTCTCCCCTCTTTTATAAGCCGTTTAAGGCTTTCCAGGCGTGAAATTCTCCACGCCTCATCTACTATGATAACATTACCTACCAGCTCTGTGGTATTGTTTAATTTTATCTTGTCATCGTTGGTGTTTTCCTGAAGTAGTATGTTGGAACACATGCCTAGTAGTAATCCTGCATAGGTATTTTGGAACATTGTTCCATGGCTTGATATGTTAAACAATATGTTTCCATCTCTCAATACTTTATATAACTCATTATAGTTTGGATTACTGACCAATAGATCAATAACGGGAGAAAGCTTCGATAAATGAGGGTCTATCAAAATTTCTTCTGGCTCGGAAACTCCTATATTTTTGCTAATAAGCGTTAATATTTCAGCAATGTTTTTCGTGTTGAGCCCCACTATGTTTTCAAGAACATCTCTAACAATTATTCCCCAATCAATCAGCTTAAGCCATTGTGGCTTCTTTAATATATTTATAGGATATATATTTGGATTCACAATATCAATAATTTTTTCATCAACGTATTGAGCTAGATCACCTTTGAAATCCAAGGCTACTATTTTTAGTTTAAACAATGATATCATATTCTCAATTATTGTTGCAAGAAGAGTTGTTTTTCCTTTCCCCGTAGGACCCAGTACAGCCATGTGCTTGAAAAGACTCTTTGTACTAATACCAACCGTCAAATCGGAATCAATGTCATAGCCTAGCACAATCGTTTCCTCCGAATCCGGCATTGCTGGTGCATGCCTTCTGATCGGTATAAAAGCTTGAAGCCTACTATGTTCTAAAACTATTGAGCGTTTCCTGAAATCAGTAGTTATTCCTAAATGATATGCTATCAGACTTCTTATTTCCGACGAACTTAGCGGTCGCAACTTTATTCTGAAATAATTATTAAATACCGAAGAAATGAGTTCTTCCTGTTGTTTAATCTTTGCCATCGCATCAGTAATATCGATGGACTCGGCCCTTAGCTTAAATAATAACTGGATCCTAGCAACAGTATTAGAAGTTATTATCATCTTGTATAGTTCCTCTAAGACTTTCAGCCGTGATAGTAGCCTTGCCCTGAGATGAGGTTCTTCGAGTATGTCGAGTTTAGCTCTTATGTTCATCATTTCATTACTTATTCTCTTCATCAGCTTAACAAGATCTTTTTCTCTCTTTAGAACAATTATCTCTATTCCAGAAGGTAGACTCTCAAGCAAAGAAGCATAGTTATCCATTAATTTTAATATTTCATGCTCATCGAGTTCATTAAAACCATATTCTACATTATCAGCAATCAAAAACTTCTGAACAACTACCTTTCCACCAGCCTTGGTTATTAGATAAGAGGTATTGATCTCTATTTCTATGTTATCCCCAATCAAATGCTTGATTAAATTATACACTGTCTTTTTCAACATTATTTTTTAACCTCCGTATTATTAAATACATGAAAAGTGCTAGTAAGAAGAACATTAGCGATATCCAATTCCGTGATATAATAAGCATAATGAATGATAGTACCAATAATACATGATCGATCCTCATACTATACACCCTATACTCCCGTCACTATAAGTCTAGCGATTCTGGGCTCGGCTCCTCCAAGAAGTCTTGCAAGAGCATATGAAGATGATAATAGAACCGCAACATATACCATAGGTCCTACGAATACTGCATATATAAATCGAGTAATAGGCATAATGAGCATACTAGGCGACGAGATCTTTTCTTTGACTACATGGTTAATAAATGGATACTCAGTTACATCAGGGGGGCCCATATATATCCATTTGCTTGTACTGATGCTCAAACATGTGTTCCCATATAGTTTATATTTCTTAATAATGAATGTTATGTTATGCCATTTGTAACTATATGTTGTGAGCAATGTAGTGTTGCTTTCTACAGTTATACTCATTGTGTTATTGCTTGGATATACGATATAGAAGATTGATTCCTTATAACTAGTTATATTCATGGTAAGACTAGAGCTATTATGATAGGATACGCTGATGCTTGAACCGGTTGGTAATTTTATAAAGACATACTCCGACACAATAGCCACGTCAGGTAAGGATATGTGAACTGAGCAATACGTTTCATTTATCCATGTGTATTGACTCGCATTCATTAGAACTGTGTAGTTGTATGGCCCATAAACAATGTTCCAATACACCGTATCATTAGGTATGCCTTTATCGGCACCCACATAAGTTTCTCCGTTAGGCCCCGTCAAGTACCTTGCCAAAAGCTCGCCTCCCCTACTATATATTTTTATCACAGCGTATGGGACAGGGCGCCCAATTATGTCCCTAATAGTAATCCTAGACGATAACAGGTTCAAACTATACTGTATCTGTTGAGATATCGACGGAGTAATGGTCTCTATAAATACGGGCATAAGGGGGGCTGCTATCGAAAATATTATGACCGTAGAGATTATCATAGCCCCTGCAGATCGTGAAAGACGAAACGGGATCGAGTGAAGAAGTAAACCTATAGCGATAAGAGTGGGAGCATATATTCTAAGGGCAGTTAAAAGAGTTGTTAATGTTATGAAGAATATTAGAAGATATGTTAGTGAGGAAATTAACGGCGAAATAATAGAGGTCGAGACAAATTTTAGGTTCATGCTAACAAGTGCTGAACCTATAAGTCTTAGCGAGGCCATTGTTCCCGCAATAGCTCCTATTTCTTTGGCGCTCCATAGATAGAAAACGTTCCAATCAGTGCCAATAATTCTCGAGACATATCTGATTATGTATAATATTGCTGTATATGAGAAGATGAGTATGGCTGAAAAAATACTATCAATCATAAGCTGCGGCGCCCACTTCTTGAGGCCATAGAAAGGTATTGGCAACATGTATATCAAAACACCTAGATAATATCCTAGTACTGACAAATAATACGCCACAACGATTACATCATTAATGATCATGATCCCACGCCCAAAATATGAACTTCACCAGGAAAATAGACCAATCCGTTCATATAGTGGGTGGAGCTGGTAATGGCTGATAGAATGTATTCGCTATGTATGCGATCAGCGCGAACACTGTTGTCCCCATTGCTAGCCAGAATGCCGCCCACACCGCATCTTCTATAAATCGTTCCCCAGTTCTCTTAATTCTCATAAATGGAATGGGTAATCCCCTTATAGCCCATCCGATAACCCAAGTCAGGAAAAATATAACCCAAGCAACAATGGTCACGTTCACTATTATTCCCTGAATAAAACTAATAATATTGTTCAATACAATCACCCATAAGAGTCTAAGAATATATTGATAGGTGGGATAACCGAAACTATTAATGGAACTAGGACTGATAACAATGAAGAAATTATGGCCCAAGACAACTAAGATATATTGGGATCCAGACTATAATATCCCGATAATAAAGCCTCTGCCCGGCCAAGAAGACTTATTCTTTATTCTGAGATTAACTGAGCCTGGTGATGCGAGACCAGCTTTTGACCGGGATTTAAAGAAGCTTCAAGCAGCTATATTTTATGAGTTTAATGATTTACGAATCTATGATGCCTTGTTCAAAGACATGTTCATTCTTTTCAATAAGGTTCCACATTGGGATCAGATGTGGGAGGTCGTTTCTTCCGGGAATGTTATGGGTCAATTATATTATGATCCCTTTAGGGATAAGTGGAGGTTTCGTTTAACATTCGCTGGCGCCTACATATTGTATAATCAAGGTATGGTCGATTCCATCAGAATTAATACTCGTATACCCCGTGGAAAAATCATTTGTTCGACCCCCTCTACTACTTCAAAACAGGTAGTGATCATCAATGAGAGGGACGAGGTTATAGGTATAGGAGAAATTACTGGCGAAGGAGTACAAGTAATTAAGGTCTTTAAGAGGAGAAAACATCCTGTGGAAACAAGCGGGAAACCAGCGGATCTCAATACTGTTATAAAACATAATGAATATGGTTTACAGTATTATGAAGACAGATCCGTTAAGCTACTTAGAAAACTGTATATGCTGTATGGAGGCCCTGTAGTGGTTTCTTATTCGGGTGGAAAAGACAGTCTAATAGCGCTGTATCTAACATTAAAAGCTCTCGGCGGCGCAGAACTACTGTTTAATGATACAGGACTAGAACTTCCTGATACAATAAAGAATGTGGAATATGTCTCCCAAAAATACGGCTTGAAGCTAACTGTAGCATCAGCTGGGAATATCTTCTGGAAAGCTGTAAGGATATTTGGTCCTCCGGGCAAAGACTATCGCTGGTGTTGTAAGATAACCAAGCTAGTTCCATTAGCAAGAACTGCGAGGAATAAATGGTTTCGGAAAGCACTAAACATAGTAGGTCAGCGCGCATTCGAATCAATTGATCGTGCAAAAAGTCCTATCATATGGAGAAACCGCTGGATACCGCATCTGATTAGTGCCACACCTATTCAGGAATGGAACCAGTTACTAGAATGGCTTTATATAAAGAAAAACAATCTTCCATACAATCCCTTATATGATAAGGGGTTCGAAAGACTGGGGTGCTTCTTATGTCCCTCAAGCACGTTAGCGGAGTTCAAAGAGGTAGAGAAAACCTATCCTGAGTTATGGAATAAATGGATCGAAGAGCTGGAGTATTGGAGAGAAAAACTACACCAACCAAAGGAATGGGTAACCTTAGGACTATGGAGATGGTTATCACCAGCCGTCGCTAAGCAAAGACTTACCAAACGTATATTTGGCTATGAAATAGATTGGAAAAAAGAATATACTCTTAGATTAAAGTTCTCAGAAATAGGACTAGCCCCTTGCAGAGTAAAGAAGAATGATAAAGAGACCGAGATAGACTTCGACAACAATATTCTACGGAAAAACATGGTTGAACGAATTACTTATTCGCTGAAGACAATTACTCCTAATGTGTCAATGAAGGGGGATAAAGATAAATCAAGTATAAGCATCGGCATAAACGATGTACATGCATTAATTTCGAGAAATACGATAATTGTGAATAAAAAGCTTGAGGATAGTCTTGAAGAGATAGCGGATATCTTGAAAGCTATCTATAGAATCTATGGATGCACTAAATGTGGAAGCTGTATTATATGGTGCCCTAGAAATAATATTATGCTTAGAAATCATGGAGCCGTATTCGGCAATCGATGTGATAGGTGTAAAATCTGTATAGATGTTTGTCCCGTAGCGGAGGTACTCGTAGAAAGAGTTGTACTTCCATTAATAACAGGTGATCCGGCAATATGGAAGAGATCATCTAGAAGACATGAGGATAAGTTAATAAAAGCCTTCAAGGAGTATGGTATAGTCGATGAAGTTTAAGCATATGCAACCATCCAAGCATTATTTCTTTTCAAGGAACTTCTTGATCTTTAAATAATTCTTTTCACTTTCATATATTAATTTATACATCTCATCTTCACTTGACGCTCTCCTTAAGATCTTAATGGCTTCGGTGACCCCAACACCTGGAGAAGCTAGTAATATAAGAGCGATCCTTCCATAATATGTTAGAAGAAGAGCTCGCTTCTTTAGATCATCAATAATTTTTCTCTCATCCTGTGTGAGACGGCGTCCTTTCTTCCATTTCTCTAGGCTCCTAAAAATATTATCGTCCAAAATCTTTAGGGGAGCTAAGGTTTTAAGACCACATCGGGGGCAGCTGAAGGTCTCCTTGCTGATTAGGTCTTTAACTCTGCCGTCTATTGTGTATCCACAGTTAATACATATCAGTTTTATTTTGCGTGAGAGAATCCTATCTTTATAGGCATTATAATCCACTACTCCAATGTTTTCGGCCAATATGGGAACGTGCTTTACGACTTTCCTCAACAAGCTATCATCAATTGACCAGCTAATTATCTTTGTGACACTTATCTGTCCTCGCTCGATCTTCCTAGCGATATTTATCAATCCTCGTAGGTCGAAGTCTTTGGTCAAAATCTCATTTAATGCTTCATCCCCAATTATAGTCTCTCCGAGCCTATCAAGCAAATTCCGTGTTATCTTGTCTGCTACAGGATCGATTGCACCAAATCTTTGTCCTACCTGATAGATCCTCCAATAATAATAGGATGTTTTTCTAATTATTGTTCTTATGTCGTTGGAAACCAAATGATATATATTAGTTATTAGTTCATATATTAGATCGTGAATTCTAGTATCAAGAGGAATATTATATGATTGAAAAACGATATAGTATGGAGTTGAATAAGCGTTTATTTTGTATATAGGATAGCGAAGCTTTATATGGAATCTAAGTATTTCTTTAAGAAGATTGTTTATTCGTGTGCCTCCTGTTAAATATACAACAATTAGGCCTTTATTCCGGATATACTCGACTATTACTCTTTTATCACTAAACATTCTGTCCAGATCAGTAGTAAGTTCTTTCACAGCATTTTGTACATGTTCAGGGTAACCATGAGTTTTACCAGTTGCAATCATTCTAATGATCGCGCCAACATATCTTGCAACACCATATTCTACAGGAATATTTTCACCTTCCCAATGAGGAATAATCGGTGGTGCTTCAGCTTCAACTCTCTCTACATACAATTTATGCGAATCCTTATCATACCCTACAACTTTCCAGAGTTTTCCCCCAAGAACAATGGGATCGCCGGGGTTAATGTTTATTAGAACATATTCTTCGTTCAGAACACCTACTTTACTACTGGTTGAAACTTCTACTACAGGTATATCACGTGTTTCAGGGATCATACTTGTTTTATATATGTATAGTCTTGTTTTTCTCGTAGGATATATACGCGAATCACGTACGCGTATTATCCTAGAATACTCTAAGTATTCAATTACCTTCTCAAATTCAGTATAATTTAAATCATCAAAAAGTGGATAACTAATTACTAGCTCATATAATTCTGATAATCCAATACCATTAGACTTAATCAGTGATAGAACCGATATGACATATGCTAGAACATCTAATGGTTTATAAATAATGTTTTCCTGTTCAAGAATGTTTTTCTCAGCTCTTTTAATGAGGATATATGATTCAAGGATCTCTAATGGATTGTCAGGCGGAATAATGCATCCCTTGCCAACACCGTAGAGCTTATGCCCGCTTCTACCAATCCTCTGTACAAGTCTAATTGTCTGTCTTGGCGACATGTACTGTATAACATAGTTGACCGAACCTATATCGATCCCTAATTCCATACTTGATGTTGCTACTAAAGCATCTAGATTTCCACAACGAAATTCATCTTCCATTTTGAGCCTGTGTTTTCGTGATAAACTGCCGTGATGCACACCGATCCTTATATCTAATCCGAGAATATTTGATATTTTATCAAGTATATATGATAGTTTTTCAGATAACGAACGGGTATTGACAAATATTAAGACATGACGATATTTCTTTACCAGTCTTAATATAACGGCTATTCTAGCTGATAATTGTTTATCATATGTAATTTTGCTTATTTTTTCACATAATTCATCACACTTTGGTACATACAAATCCGTATCAAGTCGTCTTAAACTCTTTTCTCTTATAGTACATGTTTTTATCGGTATCATATTACCCTCGAGCAATTGTCGAGCATCATTTTCTCTCACGAGTGTGGCTGTTAATCCGATTTTTACAATATCCTTGTTTATTACCCCTAGTTTTTGGAGAAAGTAAATTAATGATAAAAGCAAAACTCCTCTTTTACTCTCTATTAGATCCCTTAATTCATCAATAATTATGTAGCGTAGATTTCTCAAATGCTTTCTAAGAGTTTCATTTAGAACTATATATGTGAATGTCTCGGGTGTCGTGATGAGTACATGGGGTGGTGTTCTTGTTATCTTTTTTCTCATACTGTATGGTGTGTCTCCATGTCTAAGCTCAACATTTACACCGAAGCACTTACCTAGTCTCTTTAGTCTTAAGGTGATGTCTCTATTTAGAGCTCGTAGTGGTGTGATGTATATGGCTGATATTGGATCCCTTTTGCTAACCATAATATCATATAGGACAGGTATCATTGCCGCCTCGGTTTTTCCAGAACCTGTTGGGGCAACTATTATGGTTGAAATTTTATTGTTATATATCATGTTGAAAGCTTTCTTCTGCAAGGACGTTAATTCATTGTATCCGATAGCTTCTAAACACTTGTTGATGTCTTGCATTTCGTTAGTTCCCATTTTCATCATCGATTATTTTATCCCCTTATATACAGACTTTGGAAATATAATATTGGGGAATATCTTGTGACTGGCTACAAATACAAAGTACCCGCAAAGATTATTTTGTTTATTTTGTCGAATATTTTGGCTATTCTGTTTTATTCTGAAGCAGCTGTAGACGTATATAATGTTAAGATTTCTAATATCGTTATTCTCATAATAGTTATAGTATTACAGCTTGTCATGCTTTATTTAAGCGGCCACTCATTGATGATTTCGATATCATATGTTGTTTTTTCATTATATATTGCTATACCATCATCACTTTATTTCATTGCTGGCTTATTACTACCTTTGCTCATAGCACTGTTTCTAAACAAGGAATTATTTAAGAAGGATAGTCTACTTGTCGCTATATACAACTTATCTAGAAAAACCTATTCTAAAAGGTCTATAAGTCTGATACTACATTCGTTAGCAAAATATTTTGCATGTCTAACCCTTATGTTAACCGTTATGTACTTCTTCTTAGAATTAGTGATAATACCCTCCACAATTCGTTCTATTTACATCGTATTCCTCCCAATTTCAATTGCAACAGGCTTTATACTAATAACTTTATGGGGGATCGAGCCTTTAATTGCGAGCATTATAGGTGCATTTTCAATATATTCTCTCGGCGTATCTCCTGGCGTGATCATTGGTTATAATACTGCTTTTGCAGAAAAGGAAAAGATCGTGAAAGGCATATACTTTGGAGATGTAGTTGCAACACTGGAATACGGTTATCTATCAAAACAGTATTTTGATACTATCCCCCACGACAGTAAAATGCGAAAAACATGGTATTGGAGAAAATCTAACGAGAGGCTAATTATAGACATTGACAATCTTCCCAATCAGCACTTCGTAATAGTTGGCGCATCTGGGATGGGAAAATCGTTCCTAGCTAAGCATATTGTCAGGCAAATGATCGAAAAATATAATTATAAGGCTATTATTATCGACTTTCATAACGAATACAATGATCTAATCGGTCTTGAAGATATATTGTACATTGATGCTAAAAACGTTTCTATAAACCCGTTTACATTAACTCGGCTAAGTCCAAGGGAACAAGCACATTATATTTCACAATTGATTTCATCAATATTTAACCTTGGTAATATACAGCAAATAACATTGGAAAATATAATAATTAAAGCATATGAACATAAGGGAATATATGAGGATAAACCGGAGACTTGGCACAACCGTCCACCTACCTCTAAAGATATTATTAATACCGCACTAGCATTATCAGACGAATTCGATACTAAACGTGTTCTACCATATCTTAAAACTTTGGACAGTATATTAACACAAACAACAGAGTTAAACATAGAAAAAATTGTCCAGCACTCAGCAATCATCGACTTATCGGAACTACCAAGCGAGTTTATGCGAACAATTTATGTTTATACATTATTACAAAATATTCTTGACTACTTCTATATTAACAGAGTCAATAAAAGAACTGTTATAGTTATCGATGAAGCTCATAGGATATTTTCAAGAAAATTCGCCCGAACAATAATATCAAGATATCTTATGGAATCGAGAAAATATGGTGTCTCCATCATTATAATTACACAGCAACCGATGGATTTAATCTCTCATATTTTTCAAAACACTGTGGTAAAGGCTTCATTCCGTATAAATGAACCAAAAAATTTAGAATACATGGCTAAGATTATATGCGAGACCGAAGACCAAGCAAAAATCAAGGCAATAAAGTACGCATTACGTAATGTGAATAAAGAGGAATATGTTATAAAAATAGAAACAATGAATAAATTATATATTGTTAGGATCAAATAAGAAACTAAGTTAACATTTTTAATTATCTATCGAAATACTAAAGTAATACCACGAAATCGTCGAAAATACTATCAGGGTGATATCCTATGCTCACTAAAGAATTTGATCAAGTCATTACTACCGAGGAATTCTTCAGTACTGAGACAAAATCAGTTCCAATAGCTTTGCTATCGGAATTTATCAATAAAACAAGATTGTGGATAACCGCTCTTTCTGGAAATATCTCAGAGAAAGAATTCCTTGAAATTTATCGTAGGCTCGAGGAGAAGAGAAAGAAAATACGTGAACAACGCAAAGAGATTAAAAAGAGCAAAAAATCTAAATCCGCGAAATCAAAAAGCTAACATTACTAACATTATTTATTAGAATACCTGCCTCTCTACTTCTATTTCAGTAAACCCTATCTCCTCTAAACATTTTTTCAATAAGTCAATATCGAATCTGCGATCAAATATTATCTCTGCGTTTCTATCATTGTTTTTCTCAAGCTTGATTTTATGGACAACAACCCTACCAAGAATAGCATCACGGGAATCCTTGGGTATGAACAAGTATTCCTCAAACTTTTTCCTGGCCATATTATAGAATTCATCGAAGTTGGCAATGATCCTCATAGCTTCAGATAGATCTCTTGTTTCTCCGTGATGAGATAGAATGCACTCCAGTAACTCCATAGTCTTCCTATCGGATAGTTTAACATGAGGACTTCGGGCTAGATCAATTATAATCTTTATTTGACTCACGAGACTATCACCAAATATAATTACATACTCCTACACACATATATTTTAGAAGGAGGTGATGAGTACTGTTCAGAGCTGTTTATCCAACGGCGAGTAAGTTCAAGTATATTGCTCAGACACTGGCAAAAATTACGGATGAGATCCCATTTTACGCTACCCCGGACTCGCTAGAAGCAAGAATACTTAGCCCAGATAAGACTACACTAGCTATACTCAAGATACCATCAATAGCGTTTGAAGAGTATGAATGTGACGAAGAAAAATTCTTTGTAATCGGCGCTGATGAGTTCAATAAGATCATGCGTAGAGGAACGAGAAATGATGCTGCTGTCTTCGAGCTGTTAGAGGATAAGAACATATTCAGGATAGTATTCCGAAACAAAAAGACCGGTGTTGAAAGAATATTCGAGATTGAGACCAAGCCTAGAGCACAAGAAAAAGTCCCCGAACCAGAGCTAGAGCTAGGAGTAACTCTTAGAATGCTAACCGATGATTACAAAAATATAATTAGGGATCTAAAGATCGTGGGGGAGGACGCTACATTCACCTATAAAGACGGGAAACTATTGATACACTCCATGACACAACAGAAAGAATATCGTGGAGAATTCGAACAAGATAACCCATTACTCTATATATCAGCGACAGTTGATTCTGCTCGTGCAAAGTATAGTGTCGGTCTACTCGAGTCTACACTAAAACCGACACAAGCATCAAAAACCGTGACGATATCATACGATTCAGACAAACCTATGAAGATCATGTTCGAGCTACCAGAAGGCGGAAGCATAGTTTATTGGATTGTCCCGAGAATAGAGGCCTAATCACCTGGTTTCGAGTTTGGATAACAGGTCCATCAAGACCTTTTGCGCCTCGCTTCTTCTTATCTTCTTTGGCTTCCTGAACGATAAGTCAAACTTCCATATAGGATTAGGGCAGGTATTTCTACGTGGGCACGCAAAGCAGCAATGGGGACACACCATTAATTCCTCGTCCATTGTGCATGTTCTTGTCGACCTATGAAGACCGCAAATACCGCATTGTTCCCAATAAATCGTCATTTCATAATCCCCGTGTAATTATAATATGCTGAACAAGAATAATTACCTAATGCCGTACCGATGAGGCGCAGGATCCGCGGCGGGGCACAAAGTCATAGCCGCCCCGCATGGGTAGACTGTGCTGAGGGATGCAGGCCCTTATCTACACTACGCCTATATTGTTCGTGGTGAGTAATTGCTTGAATCTTAATGCATCGTTATACATGTAGATATTATTGAACAATACATATATTTCATTTGTTTGGAACGCTTTTATTTTCTCCAATAGTTTATAGAGATCCTCATCCGTATACTTATACCGATAGTTGGTTTCTCTCGGTCCTATACCGTGGAGTCTGATATAGATTACATCATCATACCAAACCGGTTCATGCCTGAATATGTCAACTATATGGATTACCTCATATTTTAGCAGAATCCTTCTTAATTCATCATCGTGTTTTGCCCATTCTCCACGAGGCTCCCAACCCAGCAATACCTGATCAGCTACACTTTTCGCAGCATCGAAAAAGTGATCCACTTGTGTAAGCGTTTCCTGATTAAAGGGCATAGACGGAGGTGTTTGTAAGACTATTATTCTGGATTTGAGCACTTTCGCGATCTCAACACATTTTTCCAGCGCGTCAAGATTCTCTTTTGTAGGTTTTAAGAAACCATATTTATCAACATCGCCAGGAGGTTTTTGTTTCAATTTCTTCCATGTAGGTGAGTACTTAGGATGAGTTATCACTTGCCACGCTTTCATTGTAAACTCGAAATCAGGAGGTGCTTCTTCTCTTATTTTCCCGGCCCAGTCAATAGATGGTAGATTGTAGAATGTGTTTTGGAGTTCTACTAATTTAAAGTCATTGTAGTATTTCTTTCTAGCCTTGGGGAAGCCACAACATCCAACTTTAACTATTAAATTATTCTTCAATACTTGTTACTCCCTCTTTAACTCGAGGGCTTTTACACTTTTGATAGGCTCCAACTTCATTAATATTCGTTCTATTTCCTCAGGCGTGCTTATCAATGCTTTTGATAAGTCCACAACCATATAGCATTCACCGATCTCACCACGACGTATAACCAAGCATCTTGTAGCAATAATATCGATCCCGTGGTCGGCAAGCTCCTTGGCAATTTCAGCTAGAACACCGGGTCTATCCTCGATCTCTATTGTCATCTCCACTAGCCTAGCCCGCTCTGGAACAGGAGATAATACTATTTCTTTCTTTTCTCGATCCGCTATAAGAAGAATATTCATGCCCTCATGAATATCCAGTGCCTCCCTAATAGTCAATGGAATTGTTATTCTACCTTTGGAATCAACCCTTACCAGTTCTTTTATTTTAACCAATCTCTTCACCTCGACCAGTCACGTAGAATAATTATTTTTGAGAATAATATTGATTATCCCACGAAAATCCCATCTACTTAGATACGCTATAATGGGTATTCTATGTATGACATAACCTGTATATCAAAACGTCTCAGAAGCCTGTTCTTCCAAGCATCACCAAGCGCTAACAGAACTACAATCTCGCTTATTTTTGCCCTGGAACGTATAACCATGTCAAGGACCGCGCTTAGAGTTTTACCAGTATACACTACATCAGCGAGTACCAGGACATTATCTCTTCTACTTAGCAAGTCGCGATCAATATATAATGACTCGGTTTCTCTCGGAGTACGAACAACTATTGCACTATAGTATTGGAAACCCGGATAAGGCCTCCGCTTAACTAATACTATAGGGCAATTCAGCTCTAATCCCAGCATTGTTGCTAGTGGTAACACAGAGAATGATGTTGCAACTATTTTATCGATCTTATCACCTGCAAGCTCTATCATTAAAAGTATTGTCAGTAGACGTATAATGTAGGGGTCTTTGAGCACTCTTGACAAATCTATAATGCTGCTTTTTTCGCGCTCAACAAGTTCATGTAGTAATGAGTTTATATCGACTGAAAGTGATAGCGAAGCAAGTATTTTTAGTGCTTGTTCAAAACTTGGTATAATACTTCCTCTAACATATCTACATAGGACTGATTCGGGTATGCCTGTTAGTTCTGACAAAACCCTATATGAGAAGTTCGGCTTCAATAATCTCAGCATTTCATTGGCCATAAGCCTTGCCTTCACTCTATTGTATTTAGGCTTACTGTATATCATTGCTAATTTTCTACTGATAGTCTCGATTTCATCCTCCGATGGTTTTCTAATAACTAATTTCTTCTTCAGCGTCATATAAAACCACCATTTCATTTTTGACATAAGCATATCAACAATATAGAGTTTTAAACAGATATTATAAGATTACTCATATATAAAGTATAAACTCGGGGGATGAACACGGTCTTAAGTACCGACACTTATGGATGATGAAAAACCCACGCGGTGACCCCTTGATGCATTCAATAGATACGATCATTGAAGCTCTTAACTTATCTGGTAATAAGATCAATGAAACCGTCCAAAAAGCCGTTACAAAATCTGAAGAGCTAGGTGAACCCTATACACTCATATGCAGAAAATGCAATAACAGGGAGTTTTGTCTGTTATTAAAAATAATTCCTATACCCGAAGAATATCTAATTAATGTGTTAGGATGTATAGTATATCTATCGAGAAACGAAAAAATCACTCCCGATATTGAGATGATAATAAGATTCTCAAAAATAATTAGAACATACAATGAGAGAATAGCATTTTATATTCCACCGGAGTTATCTGGGAAAGCTGTAAAAATATTATGCAGGGATCATAGTCTTGATGAAAAGATAACTGTCAAAGCTTTGCCGTACGAAGAAGGAATAATTTATGATGAGTGATCACATCTTGCCCATAATGTTAAGGCCTAATAGATGGCTAGATGATCAGGAGTTCAGGGAGCTCACTAGAATCTCTGACTACATCGGATACGAGAAACGGTCCGGGCCAGTGTTTAAGCTAAATGTTAGAAAAGCTCTTCTTAATGGTTATTCATTCGATGATCTAGTTAATTTATTTGATGAAATCGGAATTAATATATCTCCGGAGGAGCTGGACTCCATAAGAGAGGAGTACGGTAAATTTTCGATTTCCATAACATGGAATAGCCTTAGAGGAAAAATAGTGCTTGACATCCCCTGGGAAACATATCGTTTGATCAAAGATAGACTTAGAGATCTAAATCCACGCTTTAGAGCAAAAGACAAAAACTTTATTAAATACGAGATCCTGCCTTGGAGGCTAAACGAATTAGTTGCATTGGTCGGAGCATATTCAATACCCCTAAACGATCGTTCCGGGATATTGAAACCAAAAAAATTGCCGCAAATAATCAATCTTAAAGGTGTTGAATTACGCCCATACCAGTCGGAAGCCCTCAGTAAATGGATAGAAAACAAATGCCAAGGAATAATAGTCCTGCCCACAGGATCCGGAAAAACCCTCATAGGCATTGCAGCAATAGCCAAGTCGCAGAGAAGGACGCTCATAATAACTTATACAAAGGAACAGATGTTCCAATGGAGGGAACAAATATTCAGATATACTGATGCAAAGCCCGGGCTAGTAGGCCTCTATTACTCTGAGGAGAAAAGAATATCGCCTATAACAATAACGACTTATCAGAGCGGCTATCGTAACATCAACGTTTTATCTCCATATTTTGACCTCCTAATAATCGATGAAGTACATCATCTTCCCGCTGAGAAGTTCAAATATATAGCAATACACTCTCTAGCCCCGTACAGGATGGGGTTATCAGCCACAGCCATTAGGGAAGACGGTAAACACGAGGAATTATTCCCATTACTCGGAGGTATAATCTATCACAGATCAGCCGCAGAACTAGCCTCTCAAGGATATCTGGCACGATATAAAATAGTGACCATAAAGGTTAATCTATCCCCAAAAGAAAAGAAAGAATATAATGCATATCGTGAAACCTATCGTAGGTTCGCAAAGGGTAGGAAATTCCAAGAAGTATTAAACCTAGCATTGAAAGGTGTTCCAGACGCCAGAAAAGCATTATCATTTCATAAGAAAATGCATGATATAATAGCGTTCTCACGTTCAAAGCTTGAGAAGGTGGTCGAAATAATTGATAGGGAGATAAGGAAAGAGAACAAGATCATCATCTTCACACAATACGTCAAACAAGCTGAAGAACTGGGGAAAATGCTGGAAAAATACGGAGCATTAGTACTGACGGGAGAAACACCTACTGATAAAAGAAAGAAAATACTCGAGCGCTTTCGCAGTTCTCCGACCGGAATACTAATAGTGACGACTGTAGGAGATGAAGGCCTCGATATACCAGACGCCAATATTGGTATTATTGTATCAGGTACAGGATCGAAGAGACAATTTATACAGAGACTAGGGAGAATACTAAGACCGGGAAATAACAAAGAGGCTATTCTATATGAGATTATAGCTTCGGGTACCCATGAGGAATACCAGGCTAAAAGGCGCAAGAAAACAGTGCTTGATGACTTCGGCCTATGATTTCCGATGAACCAATTGAAGCGTGGTAAGCAGTACTATAACAAATAACTCAGCTAAATACTTCTCATGAACATACACATCAACAATGGTAGCATCATCTCTTCTAACAATCACCGCAGGTAAACATTCTTTACCGCTAATATAGACTGCTATAGGAATTATTTCGCCATAGTCTTTCATAGCCTTAGTAATAGCTACTATATATTTCTCATCGAGAAAGCCTATTCGCGTCATAAACCCGGATGCATTTAACTTTTCTAAGCCCGCTATTACAAGAAGTTCGTAATCGTTTTGCCTCATACTTATTCTGTAGAACATTATTCTAATCTTATTAAATATCTCGTAAGCTGGGATTTTGGTATCTACTCCTCTATACACATTTTCAAATAACATGAACAGCTTAGATAACTCGTCCACATGTATAAATCCAACTTCTCCCCACGCATCTCTAAGTATGTTAAAACAATAACCAATATTATCACATATTTTTTGTAATCCGTGGTTCTCTGTAATTTCAGGCGTTTCGCGTAGGATTATTGCGAGAGGAGGGGCTATCATCCATATAGGAGTAGGTATACCAAGTTTATGTGCAACAACATATGTTGGTTCAAGCATTACGCCAAGCTTTTCTATGACGATCTCCCCCAGAACATCTGTTACCGATTTATAAAATTCCAAAGCGTTATTACACTTGGGAAATATCAGTGTTGAGCCCGCCGGTATTCGCATAAGACCATCCCAGTATTCAGAGCAATTTTATAATACATTATAATCGTTATCTGTGTTAAGGGTGTTACTAGTATGGGTGAAGAGGAACACGAGAAGACCAAAGTGATAAAGATATTTGAGGCCCAGGCAAAGATCGGAGAGATTATGCAAGGACTACAAAACATTATATTGCGACCTGAAGATCTATCAAGCCCTGTCTCGTTCCAGATGGCTATATCAAGGATAATGGATGCCCTCATGAAAAGCGTGGAGGAAGGACCTAAAAAGAGATACGTAGCTGAAATAAGATTCGCTGATAGTCTTGGAAACCCTGTTGTAATAGCTGTTGACCTAGGCGAGACTTTACCGCCATTTTCAAAACGCGAGGTTAAGGCTCGCATCTTGATAGAGTTGTTTGAAGATCAAGATTAATACTTTCGGAATTCAAATAGCTATATATGATGAACATTGTAAGGGCTGACATTAAGGATGAGGAGTAACCAGGCTACTGATAAGATTAGTAGACTACTGAAGAAACGTGAGTTGCTGGCGTTCTACATTCTATGTAAGGATGGTGAAAGAGAATACAACATTGGTGAAGCATTAGACATTATCATGAATGAACTTATTCTCTCTAGAAAAGTGGCTTGGAACGTGCTGAGGGAACTTATAAGGCTTGGGCTTTTAAGGAGGATAGACAATGTTTATGTGAAATGTATAGATTTCAGCCGCTATTTTGATGCTTTACTACGTAGTTATAGGGAAGAACGTGCTCGTCGTATAAGAACTGTGTAGCGAAAGCGCTAGAAAAACACTATTATTTTATTCTTTGTTATCTCGGCCTCGTTATTCTTTTACCTTGAGCTTTATCTCGATAGTGCTTACTCTGGTCTCGCGGCCGCTGGGGTTGGTGACTGTCTGGCTACCGATCTTTATCTCTTCGATGTCTACCTTGCCGGGCAGGAACCTGTTCCTAACGATCTCTACGGTGTCGACAGCCTTACTGATCGCTCTTCCCCTAGCCTTAACGACTATCTCTTTTACGCCCTGGTGTATTAGGGTTAGGACTGCGATTACGTAGTTCATTACGGGCTTCTTACCAACTAGTACGGTGTTGCTTGCATGAGGTGTTGCCTCTGCCATGATGCCCACCTATTGACAACGCTTGTTTTAGTCTAGACCCTATGAATCCTAGGGTTTCTATATAAACTTTACTCCTATGCTTAGGGATAACATTTGAGTGTTATTGTCCCCCTTCCTTTTAATCTAAAGCACTGTAACGATATCGTTTCTAGGGATGATTATGCAGAGAAAAACAATTTTAGATCCTATTTACTCTCATGCATGCCCATCTTGTGGAAGAGATGCAGAGGCTAGTTCGCTAGAGAGAGTAGGGATTTGTACAAGGTGTTTCGCCGGAAGTAATAAATACACGCTTTCGGCTCTTTCATCATTTCATGATCTTTTAGAAGAAATAGGGTATTTTGCCAGGTTTTTCCAAGAGGTCAATAATGGTTTTAAACCATGGGGTGCCCAGCAAGCATGGGCTAAAAGATTACTCAACAAAGAGAATACAGTAATAATAGCCCCTACTGGCATGGGAAAGACAACTTTACTTATAACATACGCTTTATACGCTAGTAAGGAGTACAGGCATAAGATCCTATATCTTGCACCGACAAAAGCATTGGCGAAACAAATATACGAAAAATTGGTAAATAGCGGAATTGATAGCATTAAGATCATATTCTATGATTCTTCATTATCAAAAAGGAAAAGAGAAAAAATCCTTGAAGCTGTGAAAAACGGGCAGTATGACATACTTGTTGCAACTAATCATTTCTTATCAAGATACGACGATCTTGTTCGAGAAAGCAATCCCGACATAATTATGATCGATGATGTTGACTCGCTAATGCGTAGTGCAAAAAGCATAGTAAAACTACTCCATCTACTAGGTTATGATGATGAAATTATCGAACTCATTAAGAAGAAACATTCAATACTCTGGAGACTTATTGTGCTAAGATCTTTGAATAAAGAAGAAGAATCTAAGGAACTAATAAAGAAGCTCTTAGAGATCGAGATAAGGATAGATGATAAGTTATCAAAAATTAAGAGAAAACAAGTCATTATATCATCAGCAACTGGTAGAATGCGTGGCGGCTATGCATCGATACTTAGAGATCTTTTACGTACAGATATTTCAGGTATAACAATATATGGCAGAAATGTAACCGATTCTTATTATCTCTTCAAAGACGAGAAAGAGCTAAACGATGCCCTTATCAGTGCAATCAAAAAATTAGGCCGTGGATGCCTAATTCTAATAAGCCCAAGGCATCCACTTAAGGAAGTTTTCAAAAATGTTGTCGAACACTTAAAGAAGGAGAACCTTGGTCTAAAGATAGCCGAGGCGACCCCATATAACATTAAAAAATTCATTGAAGGTAAGATCGACATCATAATAGGGAGCTCTAGCTACTACGGTATGAGCGTCAGAGGTATAGATGCACCTGAACACATTAGATACATCATATTTCTAGGAACACCTGCATTTACAATAGATCTCGAGGGATTTCTTGCAAATATAACATTACTCTCTAGAGCAGCACTGCTACTATCTGAAGAAAAAGGTAATAGTTCCTATAGAACTATAAGCGTAAACCTAAGAAATACTATGTTTAAGCTTAGTCTAGGTGAAAGGAGATTATTATCATATCTGATGAAAGGCAAAATCACAGTTGAAGATATTAGTAATGAAAAACTAATCAAGCTATATAGCGAGATTAATTCCTACTACAAACAAATTTTAAGCGATCTAAAAGAACTACTTAAAAATAAGAGAATATTGAACATGGGGTCAATAACTCTCTTTTACAACGAAAAAACAGGATCATATAAAGCAATTATTCCTGATGTTATGACCTACATTCAGGCAAGTGGAAGAACAAGCAGACTATTAAGGGGAAAAATGACTCACGGACTCTCAATAATATTTGAAAACATAACATTTTCTAACGTAGTTAAATCGCTGGAGAAAAGACTCAATGTATATAACGAGGAATTAGTCTTTAAGGAACTCGATCAAGTTGATCTTGACCTTGAGATAAAAGAAATAATCGATAGTAGGACTCAAAAGAAAGAAGTCAATATTCTTAATTATAAGAACATATTACTCATAGTAGAGTCACCGACGAAAGCAAGAACTATTGCGAGATTCTTCGGTAAACCAACTAGAAGAAAAATAGGCAGTGTTAGTGTATTTGAGATACCATTCATATCAGATAATACTGTCATACATATGAATGTTATAGCAACACGCGGCCATATATATGATCTAACAACAGAACCAATAGGTGCATACGGGATAATTTTCGATAAAAGTAAGATAATGCCCAAATATGAAACAATAAAACGCTGCAGGATTTGCGGCCATCAATTCACATACGGAGATAAATGCCCGAGATGCGGCAGCTCCGCTTTTTATGATTCAATCGAAATAGTCAATGTTCTGAGAAAGCTATCATCAGAAGCAGACGAAATATACATAGCCACAGACCCTGACATAGAGGGAGAAAAGATCGCTTATGATGTGTATTTAACTGTTAGACCCTTTGTAAGTGAGGAAAACATATGGAGAATAGAGCTCCATGAAATAACGTTATCAGAGCTAAAGAAAGCATTCAGTAAAAAGAGAAGAATTAATAAAAAGCTCGTGGAGGCCGAGATATATAGACGCATACTTGATAGACTCATAGGCTTTAGCTTAAGCCAGAAGCTATGGATTAAGTACGGTATGAATTGGTTGGGAGCTGGAAGAGTTCAAACACCTGTTCTTGGATGGATTATTGAACAGTACAATAAATGGAAGCTGAACAAATGTAAGCTAATTATACTCGAACTACCCAACGATCTTAAAGTAAGGTTTCATCTTGGGAAAGATGATTATAAGAGAATAGTAGATAGGATTAAGAAGGAAGGTGTTGAGCTCAGACTCTTAGAAATTAATGAAAAAACATTCAATCCACAACCACCATACACTACTGACATGCTTCTAGAGGATGCATCCAGATTAGGGATACCATCGAGGCTCGCTATGAAGATTGCACAAGAGTTGTTCGAATCGGGCTTGATAACCTATCATAGAACCGATTATACGTATGTATCCTCGACAGGAATATCAATAGCTAGGCAGTATATTGAAAAACATGGATTTAAAGATCTATTCAGACCTAGCCACTGGGGCGATAAAGGAGCACATGAGGCAATACGGCCAACTCATCCTCTCGATGTTGACGAGCTCATAAAAGCTATTTCAGAGGGATTAATAAATCCGTCAATACCCCTAACTGGTCTACACTACAAGCTCTACGGTATGATCTTTAACAGATTCATTGCTAGTCAGATGAAACCCTACAAGGCAAAGGTAGCCAAGATTTCAGTATATGTAGCAGATCTAAAATTGGCCGAACTAGAACTGATCCTAGAAATAGTAGAACATGGATTCGATGTTATCAGAAAAACCACAACGTATCCATTGTTACAAGACATAGTAGGCAAGAAGCTCATGCCTGTAAGTATGAAAGTTGTGGACTCGTCTCTAGAGAAGCTTCATAGCGAAGGCACGATCATTAAGCTGATGAAGTCAAAGGGACTTGGAAGACCCAGTACTTATGCATCAATAATCTCAAGCATAATCAGGCATGGATACGTAATTAGGTCAAAGAAGAGGGGATATCTTATACCGACGAGAACAGGTGTAGAAGTATATAACTATCTCGCCAAGAACTATGCAGAACTAGTTTCGGAATCAACTACTAAGAAGATGGAGGAAACCATTGATTTGATAGCTTCAGGTAAGGCAAGTGCGGAAACCGCTGTATTACTAGTGCTGGATAAGATAACATCATATAAGCTACCAATAACTGTTAGTTCGCAACCCAGTAGTGTAGAGACATAACGTTGAGAACTAAGGCATATCCTAATATTTTCTTCGGACTCTAATGGCTATGTACGATCTTCTTCTGCCTCTAAATCTTTCACTACCTATTTCAACGTTTACTAACTCGATACTATCACCTAGTTTATCTTTGAGTATTCTGTAAACATCCACAGCTTTGCTAATGAAGTCTCCTCTACCCTTGATTATTATCTCGTCTATACCTTCATTGAAGCTGACAATAGCGTCGAAAATATAGTCATCAATATGTTTTTTACCTATATCAATTATCTTTGCTTGAGGCGATAACACTTCATTGCACCACCGCATATTCTTCGTACATACTACTGTCCTAATCGAAAATACATGAGAGGGATTATATAAGGTCTACTATATCACCGAGAGAATCAGCCGGGATTCGCTATTATTTCATCCCGTTAAGGTCTTTGGATAGGGCGTTCATCATCCCTATACTCATGTATTTTTCCAAATGCTTTAATTAAACGTCCGGATATACCCGCTAGATAAGATGCTATAACCGATGCATCACCACATGTTACATACAAGGAGCGAGGGACTAGCAATAGGTCTAGCTTATCGATATTATTTCCGTAATCTGGTATAATCCGAATAATGGATCTTTTTCTCTTATTATTGTATAGGCACACAACTAGATCGTTATCCAGCCGCGAAGCCGAGATGATATTGTTTCCGCTACGAATTCTCCGTTGAAACACTATGGATTCACACACATTGTGTTTAACCCTCATATATACTTCAGCACATATTGTTTCAAGCCTATTGGATAGCTCAACCAGGATGCTTTTAGTCATGGAAACAAGATGCCCCAGACCCGTCAATAAAACACATTTACTTGCCCTCAATATGTATGGTTCAACAATATCTGTTCTAAACCCCTGCTTTTCTAATAGATACCTAACATAGGATATTGAGTATTGTCTCTTGACCTCGATCCTAATACTAAAGCATAACTGAGCGCTCGACTTCCTTATCGCTACTTGTGGCTCAGACGGGGATAACTTCTTCATTCTATCAGACCTCATATCCTCTTCATCGCCTTGTTCTATATGAAATAAAATATACATGGAAAATATCAGTAACACGGACCTTCTTCATCCAACTAGTATCCGGCAGTGGCTTATCATCATCTAATACAAGCTGATAACTATAGAGCTACTTTATTCTATCGTTTGGCAAGCATTGATATTTATAAGTAGGATACAATTATTGGATAACGTAGCCGAAAATACAAGACACGTGATCAGCTATGATGTCACAACCATCCCAAAAAACCAGTTTATTAATAGGACAGGCCAGCATACTTATAATCTCACTGGTTACAGCCTTCATGCCACAGTATTCGATGTACATTTTCCTGGGTTATTTCATTATAATAATGATCGTCATGTTTAGGAGCTCAAGAAAAATGAGCAAAATACCTCCAAAAAACGAGCTTGGTGCCCCTCTTTTTAAAGAGAACGGCGCTATCAAGATCGCTATGAATGATGAGCTATTAACACAGGAGCTCAAGAAACAAGCAATGGGTTCTATGGGTTTATTAATGCTTACATTCATGGTCTTCATACTGTTTCCGCTCTATAGGCAATACGCATTTATACCAATACATGAGGTGTTATCCTCGGCTATCGGAAACATTATTGTTGTAAACTTTCTTGATTACTACATAATGTACCAGGTTATATTCGGTATTCTAACATTATCACGGTTTTTAATGCAGAATAAACTAGGACAGATGAACTTAATGATCCCACAGAAATTCCATTTATACCGTATCGGCATCGTCGCTAACGATAGAATGTTCATACCGCTAACAAGCGATTTATGCTTAGTCTTTGATCGTAAGAGACACTTCGTAGAGCTTCACAGCATTAAAAACAAGGGCTTTAGAATAAGACTTTACACAGACGCTATTAGCGAGTTAGTAGAAAAACTGAAGAGCCTAAAGGTGTCTCAATGTGCCGAGGAAGCAAAGATATAAATGTATAATGTGTGGCCGAATATTTCCCAAGGGCCAAGGCATAGTAATTACATATGGAAAAACAATATTGTCGTTTCATAGCAATAGATGCGCCTCGAAATTCTTTAGACTACTCCTGGAACGTGTACCTCCCGAAGAACTTGAAAAATACATTAGGAGACTTATCGAGGAACAGGAGGATAGGCTTAGATCGCTTGAAGAGATTAAAAAGAAGAAAATATAATAGGTCTGCTCGCGGTAATGTCATCATCCCTTACGGTCCATGGGGGGCAAGTATCTTCATCCCTAAGGCCAAGATTATTTTGCTAAGGCATTATCAACTATTGTTTTAATTCTCCCTTTGAAAACCTTCTCCTTATTTCATCCAGCACTTCTTTATTTAGACCAATTTTTCTTGCCATTTCTAAAGCCTTTTCAAGAGCTTCATCATCACTGATCGCATTGACATTGAATAATATATTTGTCTCCTTCAAACGAACTCTATACCTAGACTGCCCTAGGAAAACATACCTTTCCAGTATTTCTAGATCCTTCTTGTCAACCAAACCTGACACCCCAAAAATTATCATCGATAAAAATCTTCGGTTAAACCCTGCCCTCATCATCAAACATCAGTGATCGAGGGCTTCCACATCTGTTTCAATATCTTTCCACTTAGATTTTAATATATGATATCCCTCATTTAGAGCCATAGGTAGAGTTTTTGTAGAACCTATAATAGCAATGAAATTAGCGTCACCAACCCATCTAGGTACTACATGGAAATGAATATGTCCTGGAACACCAGCACCAGCTGCTCTTCCCATATTGACTCCTATATTGAACCCGTCAGGGTTAAATGATTTCTTAAGAACTTCGACAGAGCGTCTAACGAGCATGCACATTTCAAGATATTCTTCCTCTGTTAGATCAGATAATTCTCCGACATGCCTATATGGTACTATGAGTAGGTGCCCCGTATTATATGGGTAAGCATTCATAACAATGTATGATTTCCTCCCCCGATATATGATCAATGACTGGTCATCACTGTGTTTAGGTAGTTCACAGAAGACACATTTCTTCTCGGAATCTATTTTTCGTATGTACTCGTATCTCCAAGGGTTCCAAAGTAGTTTAAACAATTTATCACCCATTACTCATTTAATTATGCTCTCGATATTGTTTTCCCTTATGAGAAATATACGCTGACTACTTATAGAAGTTATGGAAATATATAACGTAATTCATATCTATTCTATTTACGAATACAATTTTGTTGTACATGGCAGACTTAGTAAACTATTTACTTACAGAAGTAAAAACAAGGGTGAAAAACATTTGTGGAAGAGTTATGAAACATGTAAATTATGTAAATAATGACTAATCGATGTGCACTAATTATTGGCCGAAACTACTGATCTTCTGAAAGAATCATTTAATATTATGAAGATACTGTTAATTGATTCCTTGCTTTCTGTGGTAATATTTCTCTTCGCATCTATTCTAACATATGTTAATGCAAATTTAATGAAATCATTTATCGACTCGTTAATTGGCCCAAATAATTTTAACACGATTCTTTATAAAGGATTTGGATTACTAGCAGTGGTTTTGATAAGTTATGTTTTAAGTTTTATAGGCGAATACATATTAAGACGGATTGGTGTCAAAGCTTTTATAGTGTTTTCAAATAAAATGCTAAGCACATTATATAGTGCTAAATACATTCATCTAAAAAGCGGGGATATTTTGACGAGATTTATATCGGATCTTTATGAACTTTCAAGTAATCTTGCTGGTGTTATTCCTGCATTACTTATTCAATTATCAAGACTGGGAGTTATGATATATACGCTATATGTTCTCTCTCCAAGGCTTCTGTTATTAGCGATAGGTCTTACTTTTCCAAGCTATATAATCTATAAGATTTCCGTGAAAAGAATAGTTAAGTATTCGAGCCTAGAGAGATCATATTTATCGAAACTTGTTAATACGCTGAAGAATGTTATTGATAATCTTTTGTTCATTAAGAGATTCAATATTTATGAATATTTTAGAGAGAAATTTTCACGCTCATTAAGTGAATGGTCTAGATATCTTATGAGATACATGCTATATACAATCTTCTTCAATAAGTCCTATTTTTACTTGAATTCAATCATTAGAATAATTGTCTTAATAATTGGCGGATGGCTAGTATTGAATGGATACTTCACAGTTGGCACACTTATCGCCTTTACATCGGTATTACCCGAGTTCTACGAGCCAATTATAAATCTAGCAAATATGCTTACTGGTTTGTCTGGTTTGATACCGTATTTGGATAGATATTATGAGATACTTAACCTAGACAAGGAAGACCTGTATAGGGGGATCAAACTACAGAAGGTAAATAGAATAGAATTTTCCAGTGTTAGCCTTAGTATTAGGGATAAGAAAATACTTGACAATGTATCGTTCACTCTGAGCAAGGGAGAATGGATAGGTATAGTTGGCCCGATAGGTTCGGGAAAAACAAGCTTAGCATTAACACTAATAAGATTATATGAGCCGACTAGTGGAGTTATCAGAATAAATGGTTTAGATTATAAAGAGTATTCATTGTTCTCCCTTAGAGAAAAGATAGTATACATTTCCTCAAAAGAGCCCATTATACATGGCTCCCTGAGGGAGAATATATCGTTAGACAAAGAATATGGTAGCGATAAGTTAAGACGCATAATCAATATTGTTGGAATAAATTTTGCGGATTTAGAAGACATTATAGATCCGAAAAATTATCTGAAGGACAAAAACAGAAAATAGCACTAGCCAGAGCGTTGATTCGTGATCCCGACGTACTAATATTAGATGAAGCTACAAATAGCCTCGATCCACAAAATGAATCCTTCATTTTACAGAATATTAGGAAATACCTAGAAGACTCAATAATTATAATTATCTCTCATAGGTTCTCGTCTCTAAAGAATGTAGATACAATATACGTACTCCGTAACGGGAGATTCATTGCTCGCGGAAAACATGAAGAATTACTGAAAAAATGTCAGCTCTACTCAGAGCTGATGAAAGAGTATTCAATGTTCCATGTAATGAGTGTTAAATCATAAACAGGTTTGAGCAGTAAAGAACTAATCCTTTAAAATCTATCTGGGAGCGACAGAATTAAAAAGAACGTACTGCGTTCCTCAAAAATATCTGTTATAAGATGTGCTTGGCGTCGTCTGTGCATGTAATGAAATATGCTAGGTAAAGCGTCGAAACTATTATGAGAAATAAAAGCCGTCCTATTTCTATACCATCTGAGAACATCCTAGCCTCTTTATCTTATAATTATGTATAATGTAAAAGATATTAATGAGAATCTAGCTGCTTTATCATCCTGGACTTTAGTCTTAAAAACGTAGCTTAATTAATGATGTCACATTTATATGGGTGGACCCAGGATGATCAATGAATACTTGGTTATGGCTAAGATATTTATCGCCTTATTGTTTCTGATCTGGTTCGGTATACTTGATTATAGAACTAGAGATATACCCGACAAGTATATCTGGATATGGGGCGGCATAAGCATATTTTTCTTTATAGTGTCCCTGATCCTATATAGGAATATCCTTAGTTGGTTTATCATCTATACATTGTTATCTTTAATGATAGGGCCGGGGTTATTCGGTCTTCTTTCGTATTTTGAGCTTATGGGCTGGGCTGATTTCTTCGCTGTACTTTGGATTACACTAATGTTTCCCATACCAGACATATACTTAGTAAATCTCGTGCATGTGCCATTGTTTTTCCATTTCCCTCCGATAATACCTATTATATTATATTCTAGCCTATCAATCGCATTGATCGTACTATTTAGAGGATTGTACTCACTTGTAAGATATAGGAAAATGATGCCTCCAAACGCGTCGACCCGGGATAAGGTAGCTCTACTCTTTACTGGGAGAGTGGTATCGGTAAAGAAATATCTTAGTATGAAGCACTATTATCCATTAACTATACCCAAGGTCGAGGACGGAAAAGTAGTCTTCAAGATTCGGCGAAGTTTCGATATTTATGAAGAGTACGAGGATTATCAAAGAGAGCTGAAGAAACTTCTAGACAATGGCCTAATCGAACCTGAGGATAAGATATGGGTTACATACGGTATTCCATTTATCATACCGCTACTATTAGGCTTCATATTTACGGTACTAGTTGGCGACGCCCCGCTTCTTTACTTATTAATGATCATTTGATGATTACTAAAACATTTTAGTATTGAGTTAGGATTAATCAACGATATTGTCTTTACTCTTCGGGATCACGTATTCCTTCATCAACAATAACAAATACTGCTTCACCCTCAGGCAAATGCGGAGCATCAACTATTTTTGCGATCCTTCTGTTACCCTTAGCCTTCCTTAGCTGTACTCTTACACCAGGCGTGTGTGCTAGGACGTGACCTCCTACAGCTTGTGTTGGATCACCATAGAATACATCGGGCCTAGCCATGACCTGATTTGTAACTACCACTGCAATATTATAGGCTTCCGCCAGTCTTACCAATTGGTGTAGATGCTTGTTGAGCTTCTGCTGCCTAACTGCAAGGTTCTCTCTGCCTGGATATTCAGCTCTGAAGTGACTTGTCACGGAATCGATTATAACCAGCTTTACATTTTCTTTAGGCACTAGAGTGAATAACTCATCAACTACCGCCATCTGGTGATCACTATTATATGCTCTCTGATATAGTATGTTCTCCATTACCTCATCTGGATCTAGACCCAGACCCCTAGCCATCGCCTCAATACGTTCCCAACGGAATGTACCTTCTGTGTCAATGTATACTGCTTTACCCTTGAGACCGCCACGCTCTGGTGGAAGTTGTACGTTTACACTTAGCTGATGACATATTTGGGTCTTGCCTGTCCCGTATTCTCCGAAAAATTCTGTGATCGTTTTGGTCTCGATGCCTCCGCCTAGTAGATCGTCTAAGTTCTTGCTTCCCGTGGTTATCTTCCGAACGCTCAGCCTTTCCATTTTTACTTCCTTGGCTGTCTTGAACCTGATGCCTAAGGCTTTTCTGGCAGCAACAATTATTTTTTCGGCTGTTGTTACAGGTATTCCTGCTCTAGCACTAATCTCTTCGGCTCGCGACACAGCTATAGCCCATAGAGTGACATACCCTGCTTCTTCAAGTTTCTTAGCTATTGTTGCGCCTACTCCAGGCAGGTCTTTTACTGTCTTAATTTGTTCACTCATCTTAACACCATCCCAATACTAACATTTTTAAAAAGACCTTTATAAGTCATCATAATACTTTCGCCCTACTATTTACGACACAACGCTAATAAAATCAAACACCTAAATACAGTCAATACAATAAAATATCTGACCATACCCTTATCAAAACCAGGTGTAAAATATTGATAACTGTTTCCGTCCAGCTAACAAGCATTAATGCTGAACGCCTAGCCGAGGCACTACCGCAAAAAATACAATTTAACATCAACCTAGCCCTACCCTCAAACCCTCCATATACTCAAGACTCAAAACTCATCATACCATTCACGTTCACACTCTCATCAATGCCGCCAGTAGTACAGATCATTCTCAAAGGAAACGCTATCGTCATTAGTGATAATAAGGAAGAACTAGAAAACCTTGAGAAAGATCTGAAAAAGAAGAATGTTCCGCCAATGATAGTTCAGGCCGTATTCACTGCGATGATATCGGAATCCATAATAATCAGTCGCTCGCTAGGAACACCTCCACCTATCCCAGGATTACCTCCTATGCCCGGGCAACAAGGCAGAGATAATAAGAAAAGTCAAGATTTTAGCCCAGGAACCGTGATATAATAAGCCCACGTAGATGGGGGTAGAAAGCATTGAGGCTACTGCTAATACATGCCAAAAAATTCAGCTATAGTGTCACAGAAAAAGCCATCAATAACCCCGAGGAGCTTGATGAAAAGAACAGGGCTAGAGACTTCGAGAACACGCTGGTCGTGTTCACTTCGGTCGAGAAAGACGATGATGAGAATGTAGTTAATAGAACCGCTGAGGAAATCTTTGAGGTCGCCAAGAAGATAAAACCATCTTCAATAGTCATATACCCATACGCTCATCTCTCAGCAGAACTAGCCGATCCATTAACAGCACAGAAAATACTAGCACAACTATATGAGAAGTTATCAGAGAAGGCAGAAATACAGGTGTATAAGGCGCCATTCGGATGGTATAAAGCCTTCACAATAGAATGTTATGGCCACCCATTAAGCGAGCTCTCCAAAACAATAAAGAAGACCAAGGGCGGTGAAATAGTACGTAGAGAGATCAAAAAAGAATTCTATATTGTTACTCCAGACGGAGAAGTATTCAAACCCGAAGAATTCGATTACTCGAAATACCCCGACCTAAAGATACTGGTCGATAAGGAAGTATTCGGAAAAGTGCTTGAGGGCGGCGAGAACATAGTCAATAAGTACTGTAGGAAGTTCGGATTCGAATGGGAGCCCATGAGTGACCATGGTCATATGCGATACGGCCCTCACGCGACAACCATAATGGAAGCACTATTCCAGTACTCCTGGCAAGTCGCTAGGAGCCTCGGAATACCGGTGTTTAAAGTCATAGGTACAAACATGTTCGATCTCTCCGAGAAACCCGTCCTAGAACATGCGCTATTATTCGGTGATAGACTATACGAGCTCGAAGTAGAGGGCAAAAAATACGTTATGAGATATGCTGCGTGCCACCAGCAATTCGCGATGCTGAGAGACTGGATCATAAGTTATAAGAATCTGCCATTCGGAATGTTCGAGGTCGCAGACAGTTACAGATTAGAACAAAGAGGAGAATTAAACCTATGCTTTAGGCTAAGAAAATTCTATATGCCAGACCTACATATTCTCACTAGAGATCTAGAACAGGCAATAGAGGCCTCAAAAACTGTTCAGAAAAAAATTCTTGAAGAAGTATCTAAAGTTGGGCGCAGATACGTTGCACTATATAATGTAACACGTGATTTCTTCGAGAAATACAGGGAAGTACTAATAGACTTCATAAAGAGAGACAACTATCCAGCACTCGTCGCAGTCATACCATCTGGAATATACTATTGGATCCTAAACGTGGAGTACCACATTATAGATAATTTGAAAAGACCTAGAGAAATAGCGACCTTCCAGATAGATATTGGTAACGGGAAGAGATTCAACATAACATACACTGATGAAAACGGTGAAAAGAAACACCCAGTCATAATACATACCGCGATCCTTGGGGGAATAGAGAGATACATATATATGGTATTAGATACCGCGGCCCAGATGCAACTCAACGGAAAAACACCATACATTCCCACTTGGCTATCACCGATCCAAGTTAGGATAATACCAATCAAGAAAGAATACCTTGACTACGCGAAATCTATAGCTGAAAAACTACTCGCTAAAGGAATACGTGTCGACATCGATGACAGGGAGGAGAGCCTAGGCAAAAGGATACGTGATGCCGGAAGGGAATGGATACCATATATCATCGTCATCGGTGAGAGAGAAATAAAGAGCAATACTATCAACGTGAGGTTTAGAAGAACAAATGACCAGAAAATAATGAGCGTTGATGAACTCATAAAGATGATCGATAAGGAGATAAAAGATTATCCTAGAATATCACAAACACTACCAGTAATGATTAGTCAAAGACCAATTCCTAGCTATCAAGCATAATTTTTCCCCCGAACAATTTTTCATTCCCATTATTCGCGAACGGTGCATCGTCCTATGGTGGAGAAGAAATTCCTCGGACGACACATTATGATCAAGGGCAAATATATCGATGATCTCCTATCCGGCAAGAAAAAAGCAACTATCCGAAAAGGTATCGTTATTCCTAAATACAAAGAAGCGATCATACATGGCGGGGGAAGGCCTGTAGCAAAGATAAGAATCAACAAAGTATATCACAAAAAGCTCAAAGAACTCAACGACAACGATGCCATAAAAGATGGGTTCCAGAACAAGGCTGAGCTTATAAAAGCTCTAGAAACAGTATATCCGGGAATCAAACCCGATGACTGGGTAACAATAATAGAGTTTGACATCATACAACGACTAGACAATATAAAGCCCAAAGAACCCTACATGGGACTAACCCCAGGGGATCTAGCTAGAATAGCCCTCCGATACCTGCAAGACGAACTCACGGAAAAAGATAAGAAAATACTGCTAGATCTAACAAGAACAAATAGTATAAGAGCCACAGCACTGAGGCTCTTCAATTCACTAGAAAAAAGGTATATTGTAAGAAAAACGTTAAAGAAGGTGCTACAAAAACTTCTAGAAAGAGGTATAATCAAATAACACATAAAAGAAAAACAATAGGCGAACAACATGACCTACTGGATACTAAAATGCCGCTCATGCGGAAAGGAATGGAAGCTCAACGTCAGCTACCCGCTCAAAAAGGAATTCACAAAGCTTTATCATTATTGTCCATTCTGTAAAAGGAACACATTCCACGATATAATAGAATACGTAGAGTAGGAAGAACCCGAAATGATGAATCCACGGGAATGACCCAAGCAGGGGATGAATACACCTGTCTCATCTGATCCTTAAAATAATCATTCCAATGTTTTCAATAAATATCTGTAATTAGTACTGCAGATATGAACAATAGTGGTGTAAAATACTTAAGATATTATAGATATTAGAGTCAAAATCACTAGTAAAAAGTACAAAACAATAAAACAATGGAGAAAGAGAGATCTTGGAAGTATTTAAATAATATCATGGTTATAATTGCGCTGATCTACCCTATTTCTTTATGAGATGCTTTAAACTTCTTTGGACAGATATTTTTGTGCAGTGGAACAATATAGTTATGACAATATAATTCGATGAGAGGCGAACTAGTTTGAATCCTTTACAGATACCGCGGAGAGCATTATTTTTTCTAGTTTTATCATTTATCTTACTACTTATGATCTCAACGATGAGGATTACCACGGGAACGTTACTTAATAGCCCTATATTGAATATTGAAGGATTCCATGCACTTATAGATACTGTGATCTCGTTCTTTATTGTTTTCACAATATTTATTGTAAGATCATCCATTTCTCAGAGGTTTCCCTACGGGCTATATAAACTGGAAGACCTAGTAGCTATCCTATTGAGTATGATCATCTTATTCACGCTTTTCACAAGCATAGATGAAATATTTCGTAAGCCATCAACACCTAGTCCCACGGTGCTCCTTATCCAAGCATCAACAATACCTTTACTAGTGTTGTCCGTCTTATCCAAATACAAATCTGCCTATATCCTGCATTCTCCATCGCTGAAGGCAGATGCTGTACACATGTTTGTCGATGTTATCGAAACTTCTTCCGTTACATTTGGGCTACTGCTGTTCATGATCACGCATTACGGGCTCATCTACACATTATCATTGATTATTGCTCTTATAGGTCTATTACTGGCTGCCTACGAGGCTGCCCATGACTCTATCCTAGCAATCCTAGATCTGCCGAAAGATAAGAAGTTCCTGAAAGAACTGAAAAATTATCTACAAGAACTGATCATGGGTAAAGCTGAGCTGGTTGATCTGAAGGTGAGATGGGCAGGCCCTATTGTTTTTGTCGAGATGCTATTACGTTCGCACCCTCTAGATACGCTGGAATCTATCGGCCGCTTGACTAGATGTATCGAAGAAAATATTCGTAAGAGATTTGAGGATGTGAAATATATTGTTGTAACAGTTAAGCCAACCATTAGGAATCATCTAAAAATTGCAGTACCGGTAGAAGAGGTAGGCTCGAATCCATCATTATCTGACCATTTTGGCAAGGCGCCTTATTTCTTCGTAGTTGAAATAAATAATGAGCAGATAATTGGCAAACAAATTATTAGCAAGAACACAATACTTGGCCACCCATCAGGGAAAGGAAATAAAATCAATGTTCCACAGAGTCTCTTGAGGGGAGCTGAGATCGCTGAGAAACTTCATAATATGGGTGTAACCGATGTAATTGTGAAGAATATTGGTGAAATAGCATATTCTCTCTTATTGCGTCATAAGATAGTTGTTTGGAGAGGTCGTGACGGTAATGCTATAGATAATATAAAGTATCTTATTAGAGGCTATCTAGAAGTCCTGGATCAACCAACATATGAGGCCAGCTGGAAGAAGAATGTTTAATTTTCCCTAATCAATCCAGTCGCCCGTCTCGATCTTTGTTGGTATATATGTGTCAGCCAAGAACTTTAGTCCCTTACTAGCCATGGCCTCGATCTCCAGCTTGGCCAGTTTTGAAAAGAATATACTAATTTCTTTGATCCACTCGGGTGTTCTAAACCACGGATAGCCTGATACTCCGAGTTTCTTCTGGCGAATATACTTCTTGATCTCTGGATTTCTTATCAGTTTATCTGCTACATCGTAGCCTATCAACTCCACAGCTCTCTCGACGTCTTTTTTCTTGGCTTTGATGATATAGTTTCTTCTCTCCTTTTCCGAGAGATATGCTTTCTTCCTAGGCTTCGATATAACCTCCTTGATTTCTTTTCCAAAAATTGATGCGAGTTTATTTATGTTCTTGGCTGCTTCTTCTTCGCCGAAGATGTCAGTCATTGATACTCCTATGAATTTTGCATTGGGAGTAGCTAGTCTTTCGCTCTCATATGATAATGTTATTGAACCTATTTTGAATACACTATATATGTACCATCCATAAGGATCCGCATCTGTAAGTATGTATATTGGTAGTTTTAATTCCTCGCTTAGCCTTCTGACAAATCTACGTGTCGCTCTGTCGGGCTGGCCCGCACTAGTTATGAGTATTGCCTTATACTTTTTCCAGAAGCCATATCTGTGCAACTGCTGGAACACAGCGTCTTTCTCGACGACAAGAACAAATTCAGCATCAATATCCTTGAATTCTATCAGGTCTGGTGTAGGCTCTATGGCATAGGCGCCATGCCCCATCTTGCTTAGATCAATAACATCATCACCGCTCCTGATGATCAAATTACCTACAACTTTTCCTTTTTCCTTGCTCAAGATCAGCATTTCTTCTCTTAGCACGCCAAGAAATACCTCGATATCCCTTATCACAGCATCTGATTCTCTCTGTTCATCCCAAGTGTTCTCATGATGTATTTTACCCGATATGTCACGATAGCTTATCGTGTGTTTTCCTCTGTAGTAGAGATCACGTATGGTCGGGTATTCGTCATTAACGAGAGCCTCATAAATTATTGATGCCATCAACAGTGTCTGCATGAATTTCCTTGCTTCATTGACATCGAGGAGACTACGTCTTTTCATCTCTGGGCCTAAAAGAAGGAGCTTTTTCTTCATATCATATATCGTATTACTTAGAACTCTTTTGGGCATTATCAAGACAGGTTTTTTACCCTCAAGTATTCTTTTAGCTATTGTTGCAAATTTTTCCCTCAGTATCTCAAGGCTCCTCTGTCTCGCGTGCTTGTCAACCGATGATATTGCCATCCGGACTCACCCGTTATACGCCTATTTCAACGCTCTTAACAACCTTGTGCACTTCATCTTTAGGTATACCTGTTCGAAGTGATACTATTTCGACTAATTTTTCTTCAAGAAGCTCTGCTTTTACACCCTGTCCGTCACCCAGGATTATGGTAAGAGCTCTCACTATTTCCGGGACATATTTCGCTAGGCTTACAACTCTCTTTTTCTTCTCCTCCTCCTTAAGCTTCTTAGACAGATATAACCTCAGTCTTCGTGCAACCTCTTGTATTGCAAGCTTTATCTCATTCCTGATCTCCTTGACATCTGCAATACTTTCTTTGCCGACGCCCTTGAACGGAATTTTTGTGCTACATATATGAACTAGAACGATTATGGGGGCAGGCAATTTAACGAGGTATTGATCCCATGATATGTCTTCCTTAATAACTGCTGTGCTTACGTCACTTCCCTCATCGTAGAGCAACGGTATTTTATTGGCGTATCTAAGGAGGGTTGGGTACTTATCGCTACTCAGAGGGACCTTACCGCCAAAAGCTATTCCTACCTCAACTATGAAGGGGTGACCCTGATAGGCAGATGGCTTCCTCGTAACCGCTTCGACAAATTCAGGTTCATAGATTCTCTTAAGCCCCGCTTTTATGACTTCTTCGCCTAGCGGGGATAATGCCTCTGATGTAGGAGCTCTAAATCTCTTATAGTTTTTCATAGCATTTACTAATTCAAGTAATTGTCTGTCACTAAGGGATTTGGGGCTTAGATCAGGGCTTATACCAGCTATTTCGAGAAGTGATGACGCCGTGACCTTGCCTATTCCTTGAAAACTCTTCATGAGCATTTCCTTGACTGTGGAAAATGAGCCACCATCCCTTATTCTCTTCATGAGTTCAAGATCAACGCCGTACGGATGCGGTTTAACCTCTTTCGGTGGTCGAGGAAGCTTATCAATTACGCGCTCGTAATAATATATCTCACCATCAGGGGTTATGAAAACAATATTTGCATAGGGCGTTACAACGGCTGTCCTCAGTATGTAGTCTTTTATCCTCTGTTTGGCTCTGCTCCAATCACCTTCAAGTGTCATCGAAACTATCGTGCCATGCCAATCCCTGTTCTTGCGCCAACTACCGCGCTCAATAATTATGGGCTCATTCTTGTTGATATCTATTCTTAGCTTGAAATAATAGATTCTCCTGAGATTAGGCTGACTGGTTATTACCTCGACGGGCCTACCCGTCGTCATCTGCCCATAAAGGATGGCTACCTTTGCTCCTAAACCAAACATTCCACGTGTTTGTCTCAGAATATATTTTGAGCTGAAAAGTACTCTACCAAATGCCTCGGGCACCACATGTGGGGGGAGCCCTATACCATTATCCTCAACTGTTACTCTATAGAATTCCCTATTTTCATCAGCTTTTTCAATGATGATCTTAATATTAGGTAGTATTCCATGAGAATCCGTTGCATCAAGAGCGTTTTCCACAAACTCTCTTACAGCCTGATATAGTGCTCTAGCAGGATTAGAGAAGCCTGCTATCTCCCTATACTTGTAGAAGAACTCTGCAGGGCTGATGGCCCTGTAGCGTTCTGCCGGCGCGACAGCACTCATTACCCCCAACCCCTTTTACCCTAAAAAATATCCCCTTATAATTACTTTTAAGATGCTGGTTCAATCAACAAATAGTTTCGATTACCCCAGGCTCTTCCATCAGTATTTAACCATATAGCCCATATTCTTACCATAAACTCTTCTCTTCTATAACGGTGGGAAAATGAAGGCTATATCCCCGCTTGTCGCAACAGCCATACTACTCATAATAACAATAGCCGGCGGGGTACTCCTCTACAACTACATGATGAACACCCTATCAGCACCCCAAGAATACGCCAATATCGCCGTAACCTCGGCCAAGATATACCAAGTCAACACGACGACCGCAGTACTAAACATACAAGTAGTCAACATGGGGACACGTACAGCAACAATAAATAGTATAACAATAATCCCAGGAAACTACACATTCAGCCTCAGCAATGCATTAGTAAAACCCGGTACATCGAAGAACATAAACATAGTCATAGACAACGCAACAATTGTATCATCACTTCTAACAGGCAACCACCTCGTCATAGTGAATTATAATAATGGAGTACAGACTCAGCCAGTCCAGATCGAAGAGACAAGTACAACATAATAAGCAAGATGAATACGGGGTGTCTTGATCCAGTGAGATTTTTTAAATCAATAAATTCAATAAAACTCGATAGGATCTTTAGATCCTCGTTCTCCTCATTCGACATAGATAACGCTATAGAGCTCATCAAACTAGTAGTGGAAGACACTAGACTAGCAGAAAAACACAGCCTTAACATAATAGACGAATACACTATCGACGATATAATTACAGTTCGCATAACAAAGAACAGGAACAAGCTGGAATACGTGATAACTGAGCCCGCCCTAGAAGAAGATGTTATAGAAGCAATAGCTAGACTCTACTTAGAAAACCCACGTTGTAAAGATATAGCTTGTATTGAGGACACCATAAGAAGTCTTTCAGACCAACACATCGAGCGGATCTATACGGAAAAACCCCTCGAAGTTATCTACAATTATTTCAAACTATCAAGCGGTTATGGTCCACTATATCCGCTAACCCGCGACCCCCACATAGAGGAGATAGCAGCGAGTAGTGAAGACAGATACATAAGTATAATTCATAGGAAGTACAGCTGGTATGGCTGGATGTCCACAAACATAACGATAACGCCAAAACTCATGGATAGACTCGTTCTAAGTCTAGCAAGGATCATCAGACGCCACCTAAGCATAGCACAACCAATAGCCGAGGGATTAACGCCTGAAGGCCTTAGACTAGCACTAACATTTGGCCACGAAGTCTCACGTAAAGGCAGTAGCTTCGTCATTAGGAAAAAACCATCACAACCAATAACTATAACCAAACTAATCGATCAAGAAGTCATATTAGCTGAGCTAGCAGCATATGCTTGGCTTGTACTAGAGCTTAAGGGATCAATACTAATAGTAGGCGGTATGAGCACTGGTAAAACCACGTTACTCCAAGCATTACTAACACTGATTCCACCAACTAGAAGAGTTGTGACAATAGAGGATACGCCAGAAATAACTGGGACAACAGGTCTATGGGATCCACTCGTTGAAAGAGTAAGCACCATTGGAGACAAACTCAGCATCAACATGTATGATCTACTAAAATTCAGCCTTAGACGAAGAGCAGACTACATAGTTGTAGGAGAAGTACGAGGAAGAGAGGCAAGACTCTTAGTGCAAGCATCACGTTTAGGGCACGGCGTTCTCGCGACAATGCACGCAGACACAGCACAGTCGGTTATAGAAAGACTGACCGCACCACCCATATCTATACCAAGGAATCTGCTAAGAAGCATTTGGTCCATATTCGTTATGGATGCAACCAATGGTCATAGACATCTCAGAGAGATCTTTGAAATAGATCATAAGACCAGAGTATATAAGATCACGGGGTTAAATGGAGATACTGAGCCACGTGTGAAGACAATAGCGGAAAATACTATCCGGTTAAAAGAAATTCTGGACGAAGACACTATAGTATCAGAGCTCGCATCAAGGACAGCTTTCCTACAAACACTTGTTAACAAAGGGGTTTTCGACATCTACTCCCTAGGCGAAAAACTCATCGAATACTATAGTTTGGAGGAGGAAGGATATGAAAGCCCAAACATTTTTGAGAAAAATAATTAATCCAAAAGTATTCATATCAATTCTCATATGTTCACTCCTATTAAACATCCTAGCCATTATAACTCATTATTACTTATTATTGCTCAGCATATCAATACCTATAATTCCACCCCTCATTGCTATAGTCAAAAGATTATCATTCAAGAAGAAGCTTGAAGAAGAATTCCCCGATTTCCTTGCCCTAAACCTTACAATGGAAGCAAATGGGTTAAGACTGGACAATGTATTCGATGAAGCACTGAAGCATAAATTGAAACTACCACCAGCTTACGAGATCATAGCAAAAATATATAGTCTTATTAAGGCATTAAATCCTGACCCATATACAGGGCTTAGATATCTAGCTAAACTAGTGCCTAGCGAGAGAATATCCAGGTTCTTCAGAGGCTACACGGAGATACTTGTGACTACGAATGATACTCTAACATATGTTGAATCAAAACTTGATGAAGAACTGGCTAGTCTGGAGCAACGAATAAGCCGTAGTCTATCAAGTCTCGACACGCTCTATGAGGGGTTATTAATTATCTTAATGTCAATAATAACGTTCATGCTTATACCTGTAGCCTATGTCCCGAAAGAGCTTATAGCACTCATCGTTTCAATTACAGGTATCTCAGCATATATGCTCTCTTCTTCACTTACATCTTGGACTTACAGATATGAGACTCAAGTATCTCAATTAATGTCACTAATACTATTAACAATAACACCATTCATAATACTCAATATAGGGCTTAGGGGGATGATCATATATACATTTCTTATAATTTTCTTAACACTTATATTCAGGAAGATCGAAGAAACAGCCGAACATGTAGAAAACAATGTTATTAGTCTCCTTGAAGACCTTTACAGCGAGGCTAAACAAGGCATACCCATTGACCATGTGTTGATGAGGAAAGAGAATCTGATACATCCGCTCAAGAAAATTCGGGATCTCCTAAGACTGGGCATCGCTGTACCATCTATGCTTGAGAAGCTAAGAATACCACCCCTCTCAAAGAAATTATTGAGTCTAGCTTTCTCCCCCCTAGAGTATAGTAGATATCATGAAAGGCATCTGGGATATACTTTAAAGATCATGGATTACATTGTGAGGCTCCGACGAATACTTTCTGAAAGGGGAAAGATGTATTTCTTCTACGCATTAACGCTACCCATCATAACTATTGTGATGATCAAAGGTATGACTACTATACAGTCTAATCTAAACAGTATGTTTGATCCCGAGCTAGCAGTAGGGCTTACATACTCGATATCATTAATAGCAGGGATAATCGCTTCAAAAATATCTAGTGGTAAAAGTCTGTATAGCGTTCTAACCCCCATATTATTAATAGTGACACTAGCCTCATTTTATCTAGCAAATATGATCATCTCAAACAATAGCACCACAGCATCACATCCTTTATCTCAGCCTTTAACAACACCTATAGGCCTCATCCTCACTACCAGCCTAGCAATACCGACACGATGAGCAACCATGGCTACCCGGTCAACATCCTTATAGGCTCCAGGAGCTTCCTCACTTATAACTCTCCTAGTGGCAGCTCTCAGTATTACACCTTTTCTCGCGAGCTCATCCACTACTCTTTCTGGCCTGTATGTTCTTATTGCTGCACCTCTGCTCATCCACCTGCCAGCACCATGTGGCGCGCTATGCCATGTCCTGGCACCCTTTGCTGTGCCAACGAGAATATAGCTAGCGGTACCCATTGAACCGGGTATTAGAACTGGTTGTCCAATACTCCTATATTTGTCGGGTATTTCGGGATGCCCGGGCGGGAATGCTCTTGTAGCGCCTTTCCTATGGACTACGACATGGTATTCTTTACCTTCTACAATGTGTTTCTCGATCTTAGCGATATTGTGAGCTACATCATAAATTAGCTTTAGACCCAAGTCCTCGGGATCCTTATGGAATACTGCCTTGAAGCTCTCGCGTACCCAGTGCATGATCAACTGCCTGTTGGTCCAGGCAAAGTTTGCTGCTGCTGCCATGGCTTTGAAGTAATCCTGCGCCTCTGGGGACTTAAACGGTAGACTTGCAAGCTCTCTATCGGGAGGCCTAATTCCGTACTTCCGCATAGCACGCTCCATTATGAGTAGATAATCGCTCGCAACCTGGTGCCCAAGGCCACGGCTACCAGTATGTATCATTACTGTTACCTGTCCTTCATGCGTGATCCCCATGACCTTCGCTATCTCCGGATCATATATTTTGTCTACAACTTGTACCTCGAGGAAATGATTACCTGCACCAAGCGTTCCGAGTTGGTTGTGCCCTCTCTGTTTAGCCCTACGGCTAACCTTTGATGCATCCGCTACTTTCCATGAACCATGCTCCTCTATGAATTCCATGTCCTCCTTCCATCCAAAACCATGCTCCACAGCCCATTCAACTCCCCGGTTGAGAACCTCGTCCAGCTCGGAGAAGCTCAGCCTTATCTTACCAGTGCTGCCAACACCGCTTGGTACGTTTCGGAACAGTGTGTCGACCAGCTCCTTCAGTCTTGGCCTCACATCCTTTTCATCAAGATCTGTTCTGAGAACCCTCACGCCACAGTTTATGTCGTAACCTACACCTCCAGGGCTGATAACACCTGTGTCTACGTCGAAGCCTGCGACTCCACCTATTGGGAATCCATAGCCTTGGTGGCCGTCCGGCATTACGTACATGGATATTTGTATCCCTGGCAGGCATGCCACATTCGCAGCCTGTACAAGCGTTAGATCACTACGCATTTTCTCAAGGAGATACTCGTCCGCAAATATAATTGCTGGAACTCTCATACAGTGCTTAGTACCCCTTGGTATCATGTACTCATATTCATCGATCCTTTCCAACCTCATATGATGACTCATCAGATCTCACCCAACCAGTTATAATCATCTCTTGATCCAAAACAGCCAATAATTTTTCTAGAATATCTATTATTGGACAGGCTAATATAGGTATAAAGTACTCTGTTGATATTTGATTATATCTCTGCTAGTTTCTCCGCGATTTCCCTGACTACTTCATCACTAGCTACACGTGTCTGATGCCCGGTCCTAAGATCCTTTACTGTTACTACCTTTTCTTCAAACTCTTTCTTACCGATGATCAACGCTAGATCATAGCCGACTTTAGACGCTGTGCTCAACGCTTTCTTGATCTTGCTATGATAGTACAATGTCGTTTCAGCCCCTATGTCTTCAACGATCCTCTTAATCTTGAACGCGTAGCCTATCAGACTGTGATTCAAGACTATTATCAACACTCTGGGGCGATATGGTGGTTTAACTCCTTTAATCGACAATGCTATCCTGTCAAGACCCAGTGCCAGGCCCGTAGAATATTCGAATGGTCCACCATACACAGTTGTTAATCCATCATATCTTCCTCCACCGCCTATACTGAGCTCTAAACCTCCTACAGCCTTGTACTCGAATATGAGGCCAGAATAGTATGCGAGGCCCCTGACGAGGTTGGGATTATATACTGCCTTATATCCCATATCGCCGAGTATCTCGATGAACCTAGTTGTTCTATCCAGTTCTTCTTCTAGTTTTTCAAGATAACTTTTTAGTACATCTCTGTACTCGTCGATAAACTGCCTTACATCATCGAGGCTAAGCTCTATCAGTTTCTTCATAGCATCTGCTACTTCGCTATTCACGTTTCTAAGCTCCTCTATGGCCTTATCATTCATTCTTTTATCGATTAGATGTAGTACATGATCCTGCATCTCCGCAGGGATCCCGAAGCCTGACATGATGGATCTGTGTAACGATACGTTGCTTACCTCGTAGAAGTGCTCGAGCCCAATCTTGTCTAGAAACGATGAAGCCGTTAGCGCTGCTTCTAGATCACCCTCAACACCCTTAACACCTATAACTTCAAGGCCTGCCTGCCAGAACTCCCTGTATCGGCCGTGCTGTGGTTCCTCATACCTGAAGCACTGGGCAACATAGTATAGCTTTACGGGTTTAGGAAGACCTCTAAGGAGGCGGAGGTATATCCGTACAATACTTGCTGTTATCTCCGGCCTTAGTGATAATAGCCTGCCAGCCTTGTCTTCGAAGACGTACATAGAACGCTTTATTTCCTCACCGCTCTTCTTCTCAAATAGTCTGAAATACTCAAGCGTAGGCGGTATAACTGGTTTGAACCCGTTTATTCTAGCATAGTTTTTGAACTCGCTGAAAAGGTACTCCAGGATCTCTGCGTCCTCGCCAACTAAGTCCCTCATGCCACGGGGCGGTAGAAGAGAGAAATCCCCCACCATAATAGTCACCAATCCCGCTAGTCTCAACATCATAGGGTACGTATTTAGACAATGTCTTATCAGCCAACCATATAACTGTTATCTTAACACTATTTCTTGGGATCCACGCGTCCAACCTCATAGTATGTTATATCGCCCTGCAGGCTAACAACCGCTATGACAAGAGATAACGCGTTATCTACTGCCTTCTCGATACTGGAAACTATTTCTTCGAGCGTGATCCTATGTCCTTCCTCAAGTACCTTGATCATCCTGAGGGCACCATGCTTATCCTTGATCACAAACTCACCGTCCTGTATGACCCTTGTTCTGCGCCCCCGATCCCTTAGATCCTTGTAGACAAGGAGGCTTGGCCAAAAGAACTCTTGCAGACAATTATAGGCTTTCTCCATGAATTCCTCGAGACCCGATATCTCTTCATCACATATGACTATTTTTGCGCGTTCACTGATCAGTAGATATGCTGTCTCGATTATACTCAGCTCTAAGCCCTCCTTAGTTTCTCTGCCGAACCACTTATTGGATAGGTCATAATAGTTGTCCTTGATAAGCCCCTTGCAGGTATCTGTATCGAACATTATCCTATGTATTTTCGGCATATACTGCACCACACAAGCACTGATCAACGTTACATCTTTTTCCCTAGAGTACCAGATATTACAACAATAATATATTATTGCAGGTGTACCATCTATGGATTACCCGTACCCAATTAAGATCAGGGCTGTATGGTGGGAGAACAACCAGGTCTGTTGGATAGACACATCTAAACTACCATTCGAGGAGAAAACCTACTGTACAGATGAGCCTGAGAGACTGGCCAGAGCCATTATCACCATGGAGATAAGGGGTGCGCCAGCCATAGGTGTTGCGGCCGCCCTTGGCGTAGCCGCCTACGCCATAAAAATAGCGTCGAGCAATAGAGAGGAGTTTATCAATAGGATAGAGGACGCTATTAAAACACTATGGAATACCAGGCCTACAGCACATAATCTGTTCTGGGCGCTAACACGTATGCGTAACACATTAAGATCAGCGGCGGAGGGGCTGAGCACCAACGAGATAGCTGATAGGCTCCGCGCGGAAGCAACAAGAATAATGGATGAAGACATACGCGCCAACATACGCATGGGTGAATATGGGGCCGAGCTAGTTCCTGACAATGCGACAATTCTAACACACTGTAACGCCGGTGCACTAGCGACAGCTGCCTTCGGCACAGCCGAAGGAATAATGCGTGTCGCCTGGTACAAGGGCAAGAAGATTAAGGTTATAGCAACCGAGACCAGGCCCGTTCTCCAGGGCGCGAGGCTGACTGTGTGGGAATTGATGAAGGAAGGAATACCCGTGACTCTCATAACCGATAATATGGCCGGGTACGTTATACGTAAGGGGCTCGTCGATCTAGTGATCGTTGGAGCGGACCGTATAACGAGGGAAGGCTACGTCATAAACAAGATAGGTACATACATGATAGCACTCGCTGCCAAGAGGAATAATGTGCCTTTCTACGTCGTGGCTCCCACGAGTACGATCGACTTGAACTCTTCAATCGACGATGTCGTAATAGAAGAACGCGACCCCAATGAAGTCAAGAAGGTCCTAGGAAAACCCATTACGTTAGAGGAGGCAAAAGCGCTGAACTATGCTTTCGACATAACAGATCCCGATCTAGTAACAGCTATAATAACCGAGAGAGGAATAGTAAAACCACCCTTCCCAGAAAACCTTAAACGCATTGCTAGGGGAGGTTAAATATATAATTTCTCTACTTCAACAATCTGAAATATGGGGGCCCGTCGTCTAGCTTGGACTAGGATGCGGGGTTCGGGACCCGAGAGATCCCGCCGCTGGAACGGGCGAAACTCCCCGTGACCCGGGGTTCAAATCCCCGCGGGCCCATCTCTTATTCATTTCTAGGTGCTGGAAATGGATATTAGGACAACCATGAAGTATATTGTTGGCCTGAACGCTGAGGAACTATCCAGTATTCCTGAGGTATCCTCGATCTCGGCGCTAAAAAGAATAGTTAAACCAGTACTGGCCGGATTCGGGGAAGGGCCTGCATGGTTCTATGTGTCTCCTAGAAGAGACCATGTAGTCGTCCCATATTATTTCTGCACCTGCAAAGACTACACCATAAGGGTTATGGCAAGAAGACATAATCTCTCCTGCAAGCATGTATTGGCACAACGATTATCAGAGATCACCGGGGTCTATAGGATAGTTGTATTAGATATTAATGAATACATTAAGATACTTACCGAGATACTGAGAATGGGTATAAGCCCGACGCTGAGAAGATTACTATATAAACAAAAAACTAGACATAAGGGATCAGGTAGAAAAGGAGGGAAGAAGAAATGGGTCGACGCAGGAAAAAGTACAAGAAAGTGGTAAAGAGGGTTAGAAGAATACCAAAGATCTTCCAGTGTCCTAACTGTGGCTCCAGGACGCTCACAATAAGGTTCAGGAAATCCGAAGTAGAAGGGATGAAAAAAGCAGTGATCACTTGTGGAGCCTGCGGCCTGTACTACGAGATGAATGTGCCGGAGATACTTGAGGCTGTCGACGTGTATGGTAAGTTCATTGACCTATTTGAAGAGGGAAGTATCGAACTCGAGTTCAGAAAGCCGGAGGAAGAGGAGATCGGCTCTGAAAGTGCATAAGTACATCATGGACAGGCTTTCTTCCGGAGAGAAACTGCATTTCACCCTCATAGACCCGGACAAGCCCAGCGATCTTAGGAGAATCGCAGAGAAAATGATAGAAGCTGGGACAGACGCGTTCCTTATAGGCGGAAGCCTAGCTGTAACGCCCGAAGAGGCTAGTAGGGTGGCTAAGACCCTACGTGAGATGGGTAAGCCTGTAATAATATTTCCCGGCAATCTCAACTGCTTGACACCTGAGGCTGATGCGGTCCTCTACATGATACTCATGAACAGCCTCGACCCCTACTACCTCGTAGAAGCACAAGTATCAGCCGCACCAATAATTAAGAAGTACAGGCTAGAGGTCCTCCCTACAGCCTATATTGTTGTATATGGAGACACGGCGGTAGCGCACATTGGGAGGATACATCCTATACCTGCGGGAAAACCGGAGATCATAGGCGCATATGCTCTCGCCGCCGAGTTCATGGGCATGAAGTATATCTATCTGGAGGCTGGGAGCGGGTCGGGCAGACCAGTACCGCCCAGTTTCCCCCGCGCAGTAAAGAAATACACCGACCTCATAGCGATCGTGGGTGGTGGTATTAAATCACCTCTTATAGCCCACGAGATTGCCAAGGCTGGTGCAGACATTATTGTAACGGGCACTATTGTTGAAGAAAACCCAGAGGCCGCGGCAGGCATCGTAGAGGCTGTTAAAACCGCTATTCATCGCTAGTATTTCCACAGTATTTCTTCCTAAACGCATCCTCAATATCTATGTCTACAAGATTAGCGACGCTTAGGAGCCAGGCAAATAGATCCGCCAGTTCTTCCTCTAGGCTACTTCGATTCATTTTTAGGAGAGCATCTGCTACTTCTCCAACCTCTTCAACGAGCCAAGTAAATGTTGCAAAAACCCCTCTGCTATTGTCTCGGTCATAATATTTTCTCCGTATAAGGTCTTGTGCCTCTCTGATCTTCATCTATCGGCACCCTGTTAGACAATATTAGTGCCGCCCGAATGAAATATATTGTGGATTAGAATATATTGGTAGCAGGCAAGAAGCATACCCATATAGGTGCTAGCCATGCCTAAGAGCAAGGCCAGGAGGAAGAGTAGAGGTAAGAGAGAAGCACCGGGCCCTTTCACAGCAGCAGGTCTCATCAGATTCTATGAAGAGGCCGATATAGGGATTAAGATGAAGCCTCAGGTACTGATAATAATGGCTATTGCCTTTACTGTCGCAGTCATAGTGTTACAAAAGCTCGTAGGACTCTGAACAATATGCTATACTAGACGGGAAAAACATGATGTAATTAAGGAAGTAATCTACATATATCTCTTGATCCAGTCCCAATACATCTCAGTATACTTCTTTATCTCCTCGATCTTCTCAGGTGTTATTTTCTTGAATCTTCCCTGAAGCTTCAGGTATTCTTCTATCGGCTTCCTCTTTGCCGGGTCCATGTAGGGTCTGCTCGGCCCCGATAAGCGAATCTTGCCATCATAGTACTCGTAGAGTATCCATAACCCTGTCTCGACAGCTAGCTTCGCGACCTCTACTGTATACTTCGGGTCGAACCTCCAGCCCGTGGGACATGGTGCGTGTAAGTGTATGAACTTAAAGCCTCTGATCCTTCTTGCCTTCTGTAGTTTCGCGTAGAAGTCGTGCGGGTATGCTATACTTGCTGTCGCAACATATGGTACTCCATGGGCTATCATTATCCTGGCCACATCTTTCTTGTGCTCAGTCTTACCTATGATAGGTGTAGTCGTCGTCCACGCACCGAAAGGTGTTGAGCTACTACGCTGTATACCGGTGTTCATGTATGCCTCGTTATCGTACATTATGTATATCATGTCATGGTTTCTCTCAGCCGCTCCGGAGAGGCTCGCCATGCCTATGTCTGCAGTTCCACCGTCGCCCGCCCAAGCTATCACCTGTACATCGTTTACTCCACGCTTCTTGAGCGCTTCCGCTATGCCTGAGGCTACGGCAGCCGCTGAGGCGAAAGCCACGTGTACAACACTGGCTTTTATCGAGTTGCCCGGATAAGCTCCTACCACGACCGAGGAGCAGCATGCCGGTATAACCAGGATCATTTTCTCCCTGAAAACTGCTGCTAGCACCTTCCAGGCCATAGGTATCGGGCATCCAGGGCAGGCCGCATCTCCTGGGAGCACTATGTCTCTCATACGATAGGGTAGTGGGGGTTTTGGACGGGTCTGGGCCATAGGGGATCACCTCTTATGATACCATGTGAAAACAGGTGGCTGCTCGCCCTTTTCGACTATATCTACGAAGTTCTTGACGAGCTTGTAGAAGTCTGTATGTGTTACATTTACTCCTCCTATCCCCGCGACAATATCGGATATTACTGGTAGGTTCCTCGTGTATTGCGCCAGACCTGCCACTAGGTCTGTGTATATTTGTCCCCATGCACCAAAGCTTATTGCGCGGTCGAACACTATTACTCCTTTGACGCCATTTATGATCTTCCAGAGATCCTCTGTTGGGAACGGTCTCACAAACCTTATTCTAGCGACGCCTACAGGGTATCCCTCATCGCGTAGTTTCTGAACTGCTTCTATCAGGTCTCCTGCCCATGCACCCATCGCTATGGCTATGTATTTAGCATTACTGCATCCAACGCACTGTATCAGGCCTCCATACCTCCTGCCGGTGAGCTTGCCGTAGCTCTCATCAACTTCTTTAATAACCTGTTTCGCCTCCTCCATAGCTTTCTGTATATCCATGAACATCTCCTCTGTATCCTCGGGCCATGCAAGGTTCCCGATCGCTAGGGGTTCACGGCCGTCTATAACGTATCCCTGCCTTCTCGGGCCAAGCCAATCATCCAGCTCTTTCTGGTCGGGCAGCTCAACGGGCATTGTTGTGTGGCCTAAGATGAAGCCCTCAAGCCCGATCATTACTGGTAGATATACTCTCGGATCCTCGCTTATCTTGAACGCCTGCACTGTTAGGTCGAATACTTCCTGGTTGTCCATGCCAAAGCCCAGTATCCAGCCCGTATCTCTCTGATCCATGAAGTCGCCGTGATCCGGCCAGATGTTCCACGGAGTACCGATTGTCCTCGTGACTATTGCCATGACAACTGGTACCCGGGCCCTGCTCGTCCAGTGCACCCATTCATGCATGTATAGTAGTCCATGGCTACTCGTAGCTGTGAAGGCCCTAGCACCCGCCAGGGCTGCACCGAAAGTGGCTGCAAGGGCTGAGTGCTCGCTCTCAACACGTATCATGACGGCGTCGAGCTCGCCTGACTCTATGAACTCTGCCAGTTTCTCGACAATACTTGTCTGGGGCGTTATCGGGTATGCAGCCACTACTTGTACACGAGCCATTTTGGCCGCGTATGCGACTGCGTAGTTGCCCGTTATGGGTACAACCTTACCCATCCGGATCTCACCCCCTTATTCCTCGGGAACCATTGTTATTGCGCCTGATGGACATACGTTTGAACATACGCCACATCCCTTGCAGTAGTCGTAGTCTATGGTTGGCCCTGTCTCTGGCTCTACTCTTATCACATCGACGGGGCAGTAGATCTCGCATAGCCAGCACTTGACACACTTCTCCTTATCCACTACCGGCTTCTCTGTTCTCCAGAACCCTGTCTTACCGGCCACTCCCTTCTTGGGCCTTGAGAGGGGTACACGGTAATTTATGGGCTCTATGATCAGGTCCTGCCCGACCATTCTAGCACACCTCCGTCTCACACGTTTGTTTATATGCCTCTACGGCTGCCTCCGCGTTGGTTTCCCCTATTGGGCCGTGGAAGTATTCCTTGATCGCCTCGGCGACGCTGTTTATGGAGACCAGGCCTGTGGCCCGGGCGAATGCGCCGAGCATTGAGGTGTTCACCACGGGCCATCCCGCTATGACGAGCTTCTTCTTGAGCGCTATCTTGGTCGCATTGACTCTATAGAACTTCGCGGAGCCCTTCAGCGTGAAGGCTTTCTTCTCCAACACCATGTTGTCCGGCGCATTAACAACCACTACTCCACGATCCCTTACCTCTATCCTCTTGGTCAGCCCCAGCGAGACGAGCTTGGGATCTAGGACTACTAATACGTCACAATCATAGAACATGCCGTGCCTCAGTATGGGTTTATCGCTTATCCTGCTGAAAGCCATGACAGGGGCCCCTCTACGCTCAGCGCCGAAGAACGGGAATCCCTGACCGTATAGACCCTCCCTGAGCACAGCACTGACCAATATATTGGCGGCAGTAACTCCTCCCTGTCCACCCCTACCATAGAATATAATCTCCTTAAGCAAGGCTCTCAACCACCAGAAACAGGGAGACATATCACGTGTTGTTTTTCTTGCTCAAGACAATATATCTGGGAAAAAGAATAAAAAGAATTGCATAACCCAGGGGCGCCAGGGAAAGGCTCGTAACCCGCATTCTGTTAACGGCTACATTCGACTAAGCGGCCCCCATCGGGGATCGCGTGGGCCTCATCCCCCCGGAGCCGCCGGAGGCCTTGCTCCCCACGGGACGGCCGTTTCAACGCAACCACCGCCGTCCTCGACGGGTTGCCGTCGCCCCGTCGCCGGGGCGACCACGCCGCCTCATCGCCATCTAAGCGGTGGACGTGCCGTTTCTGTGCCGTTGCCACGGGTCCTACCCGTGCCCCGTTTCGGGGCCGTGGCCCCACGGGGAGTGCGGAGTTTCCTCACCCCCTCTGCGGGGGCGTAGGTAGCCCGGCCCTTCCCCGGCGCCTCCGAATACTAGTTATAGTAATCCTCCTTTAATTTCATATAGACCCGTGTATTGCCCGGTTGGAGTGGAAATCGTAGAGTAAAACCCCCCGGTTAACAAAACATGTAATATATAAATATTATCCAAAACGCCCAGACCCCTCTCCTTCCACTGGATAAGCGGATTGAACCATAATTCGAAAATATAGAATAAGAACTATATTTGTAGACAATGATATAATGGACATTTTAGATTTAAGATAAGTATAATATCATTATACAAACAAATAAATATCATTATATTATGATAAGATAATTCATATAAATATAATACATAATTACTACCTAGTCAGCTCCGTTTCTCCAAACCTCACTATCTCCTCTCCAAAAGAAATAAAGGGGTGACTGACGGTACTATGTTTGGTGAATTTTTCCAGTTGAAATCATAGGGAGTAACTGGGGAGTTATCGGGTTATGCCTATCCTTAGTAAATCACCTGTTAAGATGTCCGATGTAGTGTCCGGGTCTCATGGAGTGGAAACAATGGGGTATAACCGGGGGGTTACACATGCACCAGTCAACAAGGCACACGGTCGCCCCAGAAATCACGTATGATACGGCAGAGCATCTCGGGGTTTTCCGCCCTGTTATATTCCCTTAATAGTTCCCCGTTAAGAGTATGGAACGTGTTCATCCACTTGTAGAGGCCGAGGAGCTTCTCGTAGAGATCAAGGTAACCTGTGATGTATAGTGCTGCGGCGACGGCCTCGATTGATGATAACATGCAGGGCCTTGCATAGTTGATCGGGTTTCCGGGTAGGAGGGGTGGTAGTTTCCTGTGGAGGCCCCTGACATGTATTGTTCTGTGTTTTGCTAGTTTCTTCCAGCTGCAGTCGTATACTAGTAGGCCGTGTTTCTCGATAACCCCCCGGTTCCACGGGCCCAGATACTCGTCGCTGTAAGGGTCGAGGACCAAGGGCCATCCCTTGATCCTTCTCGGGTGGACACGGAATGCTAGGCCGTGCCTGACCATTTTCAAACTCGTATTCTTCCTTGGATTATCTTCGGCCATGTAAACTACCATTATTCTCGGCAAGCCGTGTCGCCAAACTATATATTCCGCAGAACCCAGTATATTCTTGGGGATAATAATGGCTAAGGCCGCAGCAATAGTCCTGATCCAGACCGAGATCGGGGCCGAGTCAAGGGTTATGGAGAAGCTCTACGAGATACCTGAGGTAACAGAGGTATATATTGTCTATGGAATATACGATGTAGTAGCCAAGGTAGAGGCCGAGAGCCTAGAGAGAATAAGAGAGGTTATCACGAGCAAGATAAGGAAGTTCCCAGAGATAAGGACGACCAGCACAATGGTCGTTGTTGAGGGTAAGCTTAAGAAGCAGGAGTAAGGTTAACCTCCTAGGCTTTACTAAACCGTTTTTCTCCCCTAGCAAATGAATTCTTATACAGTCAATCCTGTCTAGAAAAATAATAGATTATATATCTCGGAGAACTAGGTGATCCTGTTTGAAACCAGGTAGGATGGGATGGTGGACCGGCCGGGATTTGAACCCGGGACCTCCGCCTCTCCAGGACCCCTGGTGCCTCCCCCATACGGGGTCGTGCAAGGGCGGCGCTCTTCCAGGCTGAGCTACCGGCCCATCTCCATGTTCTTAAATAGAGTCCCTCAGCAGCCTTATATCCTTTATCTCGACGTTTCACCTGGTTATCTGGTATTTCCTGACCTCCTCGTATAGCTTCTTCCCAGGCCCCTCCTCGAAATACTGTCTTATCGGCGCTATCAGCTGGTCTAGAGCATCTGCTAGGGCGTTCTTGAGGTCTAGTGGATGTATTTTACCTGTATCATAGTCTTTGACTAGGTCGTCGTAGCTGGTATAGGTCTCCTCACCCTCCCTTGTCTTGACCGTGAACGAGTCCTGTGTCCTGAACACTATCTCCTTAACGTATACTAGGACGGGGTTCTCAATGGTTAGACTGTATTCTTCCATCCTACCATTAACTGTCCTGGTAACCCTATGCTCTACGATGCTTTTCGGCGGGCAATATGCTTTCCTGATCTTCTTAAAGATCTTTTTGCGGTTATCATGGATGAGAATCGTTGTCTCGGGCTTGGACTTGCTCATCTTACTCGCTATGATGAAGTCCTTCCATGGATCATCGTCGAACCCGGGCAGAGTCGTTGGTGGAGGCGTCAGGGATGGGAGGAGCCTATGGTGGATGGCGACAGGCTTTCCGTTGACCCCGTAATCCTCGTAGCCGAGGAGCTTATACATCTTGTATCTCCGGCCGGCGAGCTCTATAGATTTACCCGCCACATCCCTGGCCAACATGTTCACTTTCCGCTGATCAATCCCGAGCTGGGGGACATCCACTGGTAGATGGAAGATGTCGGCGGCCTGCATTGAGGGATAGAAGAAAATAGCTGTCTCCTTCTCCTCCGCCGCTATCCTTCCCGCTATGGTTAATGCACGCTTGGTTCTACGGAGGCTGTGAGCCTTAGCTATCAGTATTACTTTCCTCCAGTACTCGGGGTCCGAGAAGAAGTCCATATGCCATACAATTTCTATTCTGTCGAAAGGTACTCCGAGGACCTCACACGACCTCCTCCAGACTTCGCGGAAATACTCCCCAGCCCTCCTGATCCTCTCTAGGTCGCCTCCCAGCTTATTGTTTATCCAGGCATAATCGTCGGCCAGCAAGTACTTCATCCTAAAACCTGCCTTGAGAAGATAGCCCGTAAGTATTGTGCGGTAGATGGCGATGGGGATATGTGCCAGACCGGATGGCTCGAAGCCATCGTAAGCCCATGGATGATCCTTTGTCTCAAGAAGAATCCTCAGATCCTTCTCGGTCACGATTTCCCTGGCGAACTCTCTGATGTAGGATAGTCGTGTCTCAACATCCAATACGTTCACACCCCATAGACTATACTATGAAGATTGCCGTGAACCAAAGATATCGTTATCGCCCTAGGATGGATTATCAGAGAGGATTATTTTGGAGCCGATAAAGGCTAGACGATCCTTGCGCGGTTAACCTTTTTATTCTGCCAACTATACCTCCTGATCCTCTTGCTTCTCCCAAAACCACATGCAGCACAGTAGCCCTTAGCGACGTTGAACGCGTGTCTACCGCACCGCCTACATCTTATGTGGGTCTTGCTCCTCCCGTGCTTACCCATTGAAGGTGTTCCTTTACCCATACACGCTCACCCCGGCTGGGCCTTTCGGCCACGACTAGAGCTCTGTCGGGGAGATTAGGACTACGGTGTCTCCCCTTATAACTATGGTTCCGAGCTTCCTCGTGGAGCCGTCTCCTCGGAGCTCCTCGGCATCCTCGAGGACAATGTTCAGATGCTGATCAAAGCTCTTCAGCTTCCCCCTGACTTCTCGCTCGCCCTTGAGCTTTATCAATACGATACTACCAAGATACTCCTGCAAGAGCTTATGAGCAGTCTCGGCCACGTCTACTCATCTCCGTCTAGTGCTTGTTCCCTCCATTCAATCATAATGTCTATGCCTAGGAGTATTGGGTAATGTTTCCAAGTATATAAGTACTATGGATCACGTGTGTATGTGACAAGTAATAAGTCTCCACCCACAATATTATCTCGAAAGAGATGTGGAGGGGATCCCTGGCTGATCTTATGATGAGCTTTCGGTCGTCCCGAAGGTGATTCTTATTGCCTAGGCGGTGGGTATTATCCAAAAAGGAGAGGAAAAGGCTTATCATGGAATTGTCCAGCCTTTATCCAGGCCTGGAGCTCAACCAGTCCTCGAAGATTGAGTACTACCAGTCCAGAGAACTACCCCTAATCATAATAGTTGATGACGTCCCAGCATTCTTCAAGTACGAGGATAAATGGATACCCCATCTGAAATACCTGCTCAGTAAAGGATACGAGTGGATCCCACGGATCGTTGTGGATATGGGGGCCATCAAGCCTCTGGGCCGAGGAGCAGATGTTATGGCTCCAGGCATAAGGAGAGTTATTGAGGAGTTCCGGGCAGGCGATCCCGTAGCGGTCGTGGACGAAAAGTATGGAAAACCATTCGTTGTAGGAATAGCTCTCGTAGACTCAGTCAGAATTCCCGGTATGAAGAGGGGGAGGGTTGTTAGGAATATCCATCGTGTTGGTGATAGAATTTGGCGTTTGCTCTAGCACTATGTTAACCGGGGGGTTACACGGGATCGCATCCTCTGGAACAGACATGATATTTTTATAAAGACTACAACACCGTAGATATGCCTAGCATAGACAAAACAAGATAAGTAGAGGTGAACGCCTAGAATGTCTTTCAATGAGGGCGACTTCATAGTACTCGAGTATACGATCAGGGTCAAGGAGACGGGCAACATAGTTGATACGACGAACGAGGAGCTCGCTAAGAAGGAGGGTATTTACGAGTCGGGCAGGCTGTACGGGCCGACCCTAATAGTTCTCGGTAAGGGCTGGCTCAACAAGTATGTTGAGGAGAAGATCAAGGAGCTCGACGTGGGCGGCGAGGCCGAGATAGAGGTTCCACCTGAAAAAGCGTTTGGTGAAAGGGATCCTGGCAAAGTAAGGGTGTTTAGTATAAGAGAGTTTAGGAGGCGGGGATACAGGGTCCGGGTTGGAGACGTTGTAGAGGTTGGTGGCGAGAAAGGCATTGTAAAAAGCATAACTGGAGGCAGAGTGATCATCGACTTCAACCACCCACTAGCAGGTAAGACTCTCATCTATAAGATCAAGATAATTAGGAAGCTTGAGGAAACAGAGGAGAAGATCAAAGGTCTTGCGAGGAGGTATCTACAGATACCGGAGGAGGAGCTCAAGATAGAGTATGATCCTGAGGAGAAGAAGGTCGTCATAGAGATCCCGACGAAATACATGGCTAAAAGAGATATACAGTACGCCAAGATACTCCTGGTCACAGACATTTATGATATGCTGAAAGACGAGGTAGATAAGGTAGTGTTCCAGGAGGTATTCACGAGGCGGAAGGAAGAGAAGGCAGGGAAAAAAGAAGAGATCGAGGAGAGGGAATCCAAGGAGAAGACGGAGGAAGAGCCTAAGGAAGAAGCTGTAGAGGGAAAGGCTTAGCCCGAGCGGTTATAGTACCACTTATATTACTCTATAACATCTGTTTCTTTAGCAAGTCTCCAAGCCGCTTCCGGAGTAAGGCCGTTCTCACCCAGTATCGTGTATCTCTCCGGCCTAATACGGTGGGCTATGGTTAGAGCCTTAACAATGATCTCAGCCGGTATACCCAGTTCTCTCGCCGTTACGGGCAAGCCGATCTTTCTCATTATGGCCCTGACCTTCTTCCATCGCTTATCGCCATAGAGGTATAGCATCATAATTGTCCCAACTCCCACCTGTTCTCCATGCAGTGCCTTCCCAGGAGCAAGTATGTCCAGGGCATGACTGAACAGGTGCTCAGAACCGCTTGCAGGCCTGCTTGAACCAGCTATGCACATCGCCACACCACTGCTTATCAGTGCTTCGACAAGGATTCTGATACCGTCAGGGTTACCGCTCCCGATGAGCTCGTGGTATCTCAGCACGTGTTTCGCCGATAGGAGTGCTAGCTGTGCGGCGTACTCACCATAGTATTCTCCTTTAAGCCTATGTGCTAATTGCCAGTCCTTGACAGCTGTGAGTTTCCCTATGAGGTCTCCTACACCACTGAGATTTAGCCTTCTGGGAGCTCTTGATATGATCGATATGTCGGCGAGGATTAGTGTGGGTGTGACAGCCGGCATACTGGTTGGCTTATCCCTGCCCTTAAGACTTGCGAAAGGAGATGTTATCCCGTCGTGGCTGGCGGCTGTTGGAACACTTACCAGTAATCCATTATTTCTGGATGCAGAATACTTGGCTATATCTATGGATTTACCTCCGCCAACACCTATGTATATAGTTATACCTTGTTCCTCTGTCTCAGCAGCTACTTTCTCGGCAATGGATATATGGGGGGATTCGACGATCCATGTGCTCACCTTTAAGCCGGAAGCCTTAAGGCGCTCTTCTATTTTGCGGGATATTTTTTCATATACATGCGGCCCCGTTATTAGGGCGATGCGGTCATCGGTTGAAACATCTGTTTCCTCGAGATAACGCGTTATGTTCGATACAATATTGTTTCCCACAACAACGAGTTTCGGTAAGATGATCTTGTGTTGTTTGGCATTGTTCACTTCTAAACACCATTACATACAAGTTATCGGTGGCTACAAGTGTATTTATAAGTAAGGATAATTAGATAGTTTGTGCATGGCGTTATCCCTGGTAGCGGTGGGTATTAATGACTGGTAAGATCACATCTAAGACAACGACCGTCGGACTTGTGGTAAAAGATTTTGTTGTCCTAGCAGCTGATAAGCGTGCCACAGCGGGCACTATGGTCGCACATAATAGGGTTATGAAGATACAAAAAATAGATGATCATGCGGCGATGACTATCTCAGGCCTAGTAGCTGATGCTCAGTACATTGTTGAACAGGCCAGATATATATCGCGCAAATATAGCCTCGACATGGGGAAACCCATAAGTATCAGAGGTCTCGCCTCACAGATCTCCATCATATTACAAGCGTACCTTAGGATGAATCCGTTCATAGTCCAGCTTATCATAGGTGGATATGATGTGGCGCCTCACATATATTATGTAGACTTATTTGGTAGCCTCAGTGAAGAAAAATACATAGCTACGGGCTCGGGTTCGCCGGTTGCATATGGTGTGCTAGAGTCGGGCTATCGAGAAGATCTAAGTCTCGAGGAAGCGAAAGATCTGGCATACAGAGCTGTCAAGGCTGCCACTGAGAGGGACAGCTATAGTGGTGAAGGCGTGGATATAGTTGTGATCGGTAAGAACTTGTATAAGGAGGAAACAAGGCTTTTCCAGAAAAAGGTAGTAAGTCTCTGACCGGGTAATACGTTCTCCGGGAGCTTAGAATATAATAAGGTATATTAAGTAAACAATCATAACTCACATATTGATAATAATCGGGCACTACGTGCTCGTGTTTTCTAGTTAGTTAAACACACTGATGTTCTAGTTAATTAACTCAATCAACGATATAACGGTGTTGGAGTGTGAAAAGACTAATAATAGATCGAGGGAGAACAACACTACTCCGTCAGATCCTCGCAGAATTACCGCCCGATATAGGGCTGACAAACATCGAGTTCGAAGGACCAGAGATAGTCCTGTATGTTAAGAATAGGAAGGCTATAGCCAACAAACTAGATCTGGTCAAGAATATCGCTAAAAAGGTCAGAAAGAGGGTAGTCATACGAGTACATCCAGACGCCAGGCTTCCACCGCAAGAGGCTAGGGAGAAAATACTAGAGCTTGTTCCTAAGGATGCCGGGATTGATCCTAACAGTATAGTGTTTGATAAAACTCTGGGGGAAGTATGGATCAAGGCAGAGAAACCCGGAATGGTTATAGGTAAGGGGGCGGTGCTTCATCATCTAATTCTAGCGGAGACGGGTTGGCGCCCCGAAGTATTTAGAGCGTCCCCTTTGGAATCGAAAACACTTAACGTCATCATGACGAACTTGTTGAAGCAGAGTGATTATAGGCTGAGGTTTCTCAGGTACATAGGCGAGAGAATACATCGAGACGTGATCTTTAAGAACAATTATGTCAGGATAACAGCGTTGGGAGGATTCATGGAGGTCGGGAGATCAGCTATCCTCGTCGAGACCAGGGAGAGCAGAGTCCTCCTAGATCTTGGTGTAAATGTCGGCGCAGGATCAGATCCTAACAGAGCTTATCCATACATAGATACCAGCCAGATAAGAATATCGGAGCTTGACGCCGTAGTAGTTACTCATGCACATTTAGATCACTGTGGCTTAGTACCGCTTTTATTCAAATACGGTTATCGAGGCCCCGTATATGTTACTAAGCCCACGAGAGAGCTCATGGCAATTATGATCAAGGATTATGTGGAGGTGACGCAGCGCGAGGGAAAATACTTGCCTTATGGCGAGAAAGAGCTCATGACGATGATACTTCACACGATACCGCTGGGATATAATGAGGTGACTGATGTAGCTCCTGATATAAAGGTTACAATGTATAATGCTGGCCATATCCTTGGTTCAGCCATTGTCCACCTACACATAGGGAGCGGGCTCCACAACATAGTCTATACAGGCGACTTCAAGTATGCGAATACTAGACTCCTCGAGAGAGCCAACGATAAGTTCCCCCGTGTGGAGACCCTGATAATGGAGTCAACATACGGTGCTACAAGGCAACAGAATAGGCGTGAGGCAGAGCAAGAACTAATCAGTATTATCAAGAGAACTATTGAGAGGCAAGGAATAGTCCTTATACCTGTTTTCGCTGTCGGTAGGGGCCAAGAGATAATGCTTGTATTAAGCGACGCCATACAGCGCGGGCTACTACCCAGAGTAGACGTGTTTATCGAGGGCCTCGTCAACGAGGTTACAGCGATACATACACAGTACCCCGAATACCTGAACCGCAATCTGAAAGACATGATATACCGTGGTGAGAACCCCTTTGTGGCTGATTACTTCCACATCATAGAGGGGCATAAGGCTAGGCCTGATATCGTGGAGACAAGGCCATCCATAATAATTGCTACCAGTGGTATGCTGACGGGCGGGCCAGCCGTAGAGTACCTAAGACTAATAGCAGGCGATCCAAGGAACTCCCTCGTCTTCGTGGGCTACCAGGCAGAGGGAACATTGGGGAGGAGGATCAAGGACGGTCTCCGAGAGCTCCAAATGATTATTGATAATAAGGTAGAGATCGTTAGGATAAACCTCGAAGTATACAGTGTCGAGGGCTTCTCAGGCCATAGCGACCAAAGCGAACTACTGAGGTATATCCGCAACATCGCGCCGAGACCGCGCAACATAGTGCTCAACCACGGTGAGCCCACAGCCATTATGACCCTTGCAAGGCTTGTATCGCGCCTCGTATCTAATCCTAGAAGTGGCTATATTGGTTCGACGCAAGTGTTCACACCAAATATCCTCGACTCTATACACCTGACGGCGCGGAGGTGAAAAATGCGCAATGACGCGAAGAGTGTTATTTCCCGGTAGATTCCAGCCATTCCATAACGGGCATTTAAAGATCGTTAAGCGTCTCGCCAGTAAATTTGATGAAGTCATCGTAGTTATCGGAAGCGCGCAGGAAGGATTTACTTGTAGGAATCCGTTTACGGCTGGTGAGAGAATAGAGATGATTGATGAAACGTTAAGAGCCTCGGGTGTGTCTAGAGATAAGTATCTCTTGATCCCGGTACCTGATATACATAAACCTATGGCATGGACGACATATGTACTAGGTATGATTCCAAGAGTAGAAGCTGTAGCTACTGGGAATCCCCATGTAGAGTTCCTTTATAGGTGGCTCGGCATCGATGTTGTAAAGATTGAGCTATACAATCCGCATCTCTACAGCGGCACTGTTATACGTAGGCTCATGATGGTTAGTAATACGTGGCGGGAAAGAGTTCCTGAGCCTGTTGCAAGATATATTGATAATATAGATGGCGTAGAGCGTGTTAAGAGGGTATGTAGAAATGCTTGTTGAGATCGATGGGGGTATAGGTGAGGGCGGGGGGCAGATACTGAGATACAGCATAGCCCTCTCAGCTGTTCTCCAGATCCCTGTGAGAATATACAATATAAGGGCCAAGAGAAGGAACCCTGGTTTAAGGCCCCAGCACTTAACAGCCGTCAGGGCTCTTGCAAAAATAACTGATGCTGTCGTACATGGTGATAGAGTTGGTAGTATGGAAATAGTCTTTGAGCCTAGAACGAGGAAATCAGGTATTTTCGAGTTTAATATAGGGACCGCGGGTAGCGTAACGCTCGTCCTTCAAGCACTCCTGCCAGTTCTTCTCTTCGCTGACCACCCTTCGAGAGTAACTATAATTGGTGGCACAGATGTTCCTTGGAGCCCCCCGATAGACTATATGATCTTTGTCTTCAAGCATAATCTGTGGTTATTTGGTGGAAAAATAGAGGTGAAGCTACTAAGGCGAGGCCATTATCCGAGGGGCGGTGGGAGAGTAGTTGTTGAAGTGGAGCCTGTGAAGGATTACTTGAAGCCGATCAATATAGTGAAGCATAAAGGCATAGTGGCGGTACGTGGCAAAAGCCATGCAGTGAGACTGCCTAAACATGTGGCTGAGAGGCAGGCACATGCAGCCTCTGCTGTTATAGCTGAAAAGCTCGGCTTAGAACCACTTATTGATATAGAGTACTATGAGAGAGGAAGGGATCCTCATCTGGGTCCTGGTAGCGGGATAGTGGTTTATGCTGAGTCAAGATCAGGTACTAGGCTCGGAGCTGATAGTCTTGGAGAGAAAGGCAAGCCTGCCGAGAAGGTAGGCCGTGAGGCCGCGTTGAAGCTTGTGGAAGACATAGGTACGGGTATGGGTTTTGACAGGCATATGGCGGACATGATTATTCCCTACATGTTTCTCGCAAGGGGAACCAGTGTTGCAGGTGTTGCTAGGCTCACTAGTCATGCACTGACAGCGATCAGGATCACGAAGATGTTTCTAAGGGATACGACTGTAGAGGTAGATGGTGAAGAGGGTGGACCTGGTATTATCAGGATAGATGGGATCGGATTTTCTCGATGAGTTTATTCTCGAGCACCTCAAGCAATTTGCCGAGACCATACCCCTTATCAGCCGAGATAAGCAGTGGTTCACGTCCTGTTACGTTTGCTATTTTCTTCCTTGCTTCCTCCAAGATATCCTCCGGCGTTATATCGATCTTGTTTATTGCTACTATGATGTTGTCTGAACCAATAATGTTTATGACATCTCTGTATACGGCTAGTTGTTCACCGAGACTATAGTAGGTATTGGGATTCGTGTCGAACAAGTAGAGTAGGATATCTGATAGGTGTTTGAGCGCTAGAACTGCCTTCATTTCTATCTCGTTTCTTTTATCAATGGGTCTATCGAGTAGGCCTGGCGTGTCTATAAGTGTTATTTTGCCGTAAGGCTTTACCTCTATATGTCCTGCGATTATTGTCTTCGTTGTGAAGGGATAGGGGCTTATCTCGGGCTCGGCCCTCGTGAGCTTCTTGAGTAGTGTTGATTTTCCTACTTGGGGCATTCCAGCGATAATAACTACTAGATCGCCGGTAACATCCGGCATCCCCGAGATCTCTTTTATAGCTTCCTTGATAACCTCTAATAGTGCTCGGTCTCTCTTGAACAGCGATAGCATTCTCCCTAATCCTCCCCTAAAGGCTCTCTTCGCTTCACCTCCTGTTAGGCTGGATTTTATCCCCGTCCTTGTATCACGGTATATTCTGTTGAGGATCCTCTTCTTAGCCCTGTATCTGCTCAGCAGATCTGCTGGTCTTCTACCTGTTTTTATGATGAATAACTCTTTGTAGAAATTATGCATCTTATTTACAGCTTCGAGGGCCTTCACGATTTTCTCCATGTCTGAGTTTAGGACAGTATATGCTGTCCCTAGTTTTGCGAGTATCGTGTTCTTGAATTGGGGCAATGTGTTCTTACGCGTCCTTAGCGGGGGTGTCGGGATAGGTGTTGAACGCATACGGCTGTCTACGCGTCTGTATATGTCCTCGTATAATGGTATCCAGTATTTCTTGAGCTTGTCGGGGGTTATTGTTTGTTCACTTTTTTTCATGGTGCATCTCTGTTTATGCTGTTTTCTCTAAACATGATGTTATGGCGGGTTAATATTTGCTGGTTTTATCCTCTCATATATTTTCTTGGCGAGTCTTAGGAGGCGTTTATAGCTTGTGGAGCTTATATTGAATATCTCAGTAACTCTGTGTTCGAGGGGAGGTCTTCTCTTCTTATCTAGGAACGAGAGTATATATGCTAGTGCATACTTGCTTCTCTCGGTTCTAGCAAGGGCTGCAGGGTAGATCCTCTCTATCAGCTCTATATAATGTTGTAGCTCATAGCGAATCCCCAGTTCCTCGATGTTTTTCTCGGCATTGATAGTTGCATCTGACTTTATTGTTTTCACGAGCTTCCCGCTGTGGAGATATTTATCGTAGTCTATATGTAGCCATGGTCTGCCTGTGACGTATTTTTGCACTGTGTTGTATCTTCTTATATGTATATAGTATAGTCTATTTTCCCTCCTGTGTTTGAGATTTTCGAGCTTCTTTGCCTGGCATTGATACGTATTATCCTCTTTCCTGTACGGCGGGCTATAATCATATATTGTATCAACAACTGTTCCACAGGAACTACAGGTTATTTCCCCCCTCTCGTAGTCCCAGACCAGAATGCCTCCGCATATGGGGCACTTATTTTCTCCCATCTACTGACACCGTTACATTGGTAGGCTTCTCTGTTATTTCTCGAGAACAGTGTATGGTAGCGCGCTCTGAGGGTGTAACGAAACTATTCGTTTATCTTTGCGCGAAGAATAATTAGGTCGTTCTAGAATACCTAAGTATGACGCCCCCTGACACCCCTCCATCGAGGGTTAAGGGGATGAGGGTGGGGCTCTGTTCCCCGGGCCAACCTATTTAAGCCAATAACTTCTTACTAGTTTCACGGATAATTCGATGGGGAAAGAACAATGAATGGTGTAGGAACTGTTCTCGGTATCAAAGCTAGGGACGGTATAGTATTAGCTGGTGAAAAAAGATTAACCTATGACGGCTTTGTACTCAGTAAGAATGTGAGAAAAGTACATCCAATAACGGATCATATAGGTATAGGAGTCGTAGGGCTCATGGGTGATGCGCAGGTATTATTGAAGATGCTGCGGTTCGAGGCTAAGAGTTATGAGCTTCAACATAATAGGAAAATACATGTTAGATCGATGGCTAAGGTAGCATCGATAATACTCTATTCATACAAGCTAATGCCCATGATGACCGAAACAATAATTGCAGGAGTTGACGATAAAGGCCCACAGCTTTTCGTCCTAGATCCTGTGGGTAGCTATATAGAAGACAAGTATGTAGCACTTGGCTCGGGCGGGCCCTTAGCACTAGGCATTCTGGAGAAAGAATATAAGGATGAAATCAGCGTTGATGAGGCATCTCATCTAGCAGTAAGCGCCATTGAGGCTGCGTTGAAAAGAGACGCTGTCTCGGGCGATGGAATAGATCTATTGATCATAACGAGGGACGGCTATAAGCTAAAAGAATATTTGTTCAAATAACCCAGAAGTTAGGGCTTGTGGTTTGCCCAAATATTTTGACTATAAGAGGGCCATAAAGATACAGAGGATCCTTGCCGAGAAAGTATTTAAAAGCCTGGAGAATCCCCCCTTATTGGATCTGGATAATGTCAGGTATATTGTAGGTGTTGACGCTGCTTATTCTAAAGGGTTAATGTATGGCGTCGCGGTTCTTATAGACTACTGCTCTGGGGAGCTAATACAATACAGTGTTGTTAAGAAGAAACCCCCTATTCCCTATGTTCCGGGCCTACTAGCTTTCAGAGAAGCACCCGCATACATATCCGCCGTAAGGAAACTAGGTATTCTACCAGACATTATTGTTGTGGATGGTCACGGCGTCTCTCATCCTAGGGGGCTCGGTATAGCCAGTCATATCGGATTGATCCTAGACGTGCCCAGTATAGGTGTTGCTAAGAAGAAGCTATATGGCGAAGTAAGGGAGGAGAATGGCGGGGTATACCTCTATGCACATGGCCTGAGGGCTGCCAAGATCGTTAGCCATCGTGGACAAACACTGTACATAAGCATGGGGTACAAGATAAGCCTAGATGATGCATGGAGGATCATACAAAGAATGCTTACACCTAGATACAAGTTACCCGTACCAACAGCACTGGCCGACAGAATCTCTAAGGAAATTGCACACCGCCGTAGAGGACACTGATAATCATTATATAGGCGTGTAAAAATCCACAAAACTAGGTGGGCCCGTAGCCTAGCCTGGATAGGGCGCTGGCCTGCGGCCCAGGAGTAAGGGGTGGATAGCCAGAGATCCCGGGTTCAAATCCCGGCGGGCCCGCTACACTCAGTGCTCCGCCATTCTCATCATCTTCAGCCCCAAAGATACTCATCACAGCCACACAATAATATTATCCTGTTAACCAGATATTATCGATGCACCACGGGGATGATGACAACCTCCGACTCTGAAAAACGTGTTGAGGCCCTGCGATACTGACTCGTAGTGGGAGCTCGGGCTAGGTTGAAGTGCATGCTCTTAGTAACTTGTATGTTTTAACCACTCGGTTTGCCAGCTTATATGGTATACCGAGAGTATCAACTAGATCCTTAGGCGTGAATTCTGCTCCTCCAGCATTCGTGGTTAGCTCGTCTAGTTTCTCGATCAGTTTTTCTGGCGCAGTATAAGATGTTATCTTGGTTCTCCTCAGGGTTATAACGAAATATGTGGCGCCAAGCTTCAACACATATACTCGTCCCTGTTTGCATAGCTGGAGCTTCAGCTCGTCCATGACAGGCCTGTATTCCAGGTTTATGACGTATTTCTCGCCTGATTTCTCGACCACGCCGTATTTTTGGAGCCACCATAATGCCCTCTTTATGATCGGCGTTCTGACGCCGAGTAGTTCTCGTAGTTCACCGATAGTTGTTCCTCCCAGACTATGTATCTCTATTATAAATGGAGTTAGCCATGGCCTCCTAGTTATTAGGACCAGTATTATTTCCCGCTTGGTGGGTTCTCTTTTAAGCATTATTATCTACCCGGTATACCTTAATATTTAAGGCATAATAACTATGCTTTTAAACAAAGAGTATCTTAGGTGCTAGAAAGATGAGCGTGGGTGATTATAAGGTTAAGGATATGGGACTGGCGGATGCTGGTAAACTGAAAATTTACTGGGCAGAGAAACATATGCCTGTCCTAATGCTTCTTAGGAAGAAGTATATGGACGAGAAACCATTCAAAGGATTAAGAATATCTGCCGTCCTACACGTAACGAAAGAAACAGCCGTCTTAATGAAAGCGATCAAGGATGCTGGAGCAGAGGATGTAGTGCTAGCAGCGAGCAACCCGTTATCTACACAAGACGACGTGGCAGCGGCACTAGTAGAGTATGGCATAAGAGTATATGCGTGGAGAGGGCAGTCAAGCGAGGAGTATTACTGGTGTATTAGGAAAGCAGCTGAGAATGAGCCCGATATAATATTGGATGATGGCGGAGATTTTCATGCACTTATACATAAGGGACATCCTAAGCTAGCATCAAAAATGATTGGCGGTACTGAGGAGACTACAACGGGTGTGATAAGGCTGAGAGCACTTGAGCGCGATGGGCTGCTCAAGTACCCGGTCATAGCTGTAAACAATGCCTATACAAAGCACTTGTTCGACAACAGGTACGGCACTGGGCAGAGCACATTCGACGGTATACTTAGGGCTACTAACATACTGGTCGCTGGTAAAGTAGTTGTGGTAGCTGGTTATGGATGGGTAGGCAGAGGAATAGCCATGAGGGCACGTGGACTAGGAGCTAGAAGGGTTATCGTTACAGAGGTAGATCCTATTAGGGCTCTTGAAGCAGTCTTCGATGGATTTGAGGTAATGCCTATGATCGAGGCTGCTAAGGTTGGAGACATATTTATCACAGCAACAGGAGATAAAGCCGTGATCAGGCGGGAACACCTCGAGGTTATGAAGGATGGTGCAATACTTGCTAATGCTGGGCACTTCAACGTAGAGATATGGATACCTGATCTCGAAGCCTTAGCCTTATCCAAGAGGGTTATCCGCCCCAACGTTACAGAGTATATACTACGTGATGGCAGATCATTATACCTATTGGCTGAAGGAAGACTTGTAAATCTCGTTGCTGCTGAGGGTCATCCAAGCGAGGTCATGGATATGAGTTTCGCGAACCAGTTCCTAGCAGTCAAATATCTGAACGATAATAGGGGCAGGCTGCCGCCAAGAGTCTTGAATCCACCGAGAGAGCTCGACGAGAGGATAGCAAGGCTCAAGCTTGAATCAATGGGTATAGAGATCGATAGATTGACAGCGGAGCAAGAGCGGTACCTAAAGTCCTGGCAGCTTGGAACATAATTGTTTTTATCATGTTTATCGTTAAAGCTATATATCCCCCTAGCTAGAATCAAGATAAAATGGGCCTGGGGGCCCGTAGCTCAGCCAGGTAGAGCGCCGGGCTCATAACCCGGTGGTCGGGGGTTCGAATCCCCCCGGGCCCACTCTTCT